>DATIHK010000001.1:0-2498 GCA_035480775.1 Saccharimonadales bacterium (SeqCode)
TCAATTAACTTCTGACATTCAAAAAAAATATAAAGATGCCAAACAAGAATCTTTTCAAACTGTTGGTCTGGCAATCGGAGCCGAAACTACTAAAATGCTTTCTTAGCTTTGTTAGTAGCATCTGTAGGAATTTTGCTATACATAGCTTACGCATTTAGAAATATTCCCAAACCTTATTCGAGTTTTAAATTTGGTGCCAGTGCCTTAATTGCCATGCTTCACGACGCCTTAGTAGTTTTAGGAATTTTTTCTTTGCTGGGTCATTTTTTAAAAGTCGAAATTGACGCACTTTTTATTACCGCGTTGTTGACGGTAATTGGATTTTCAGTTCACGACACAATTGTGGTGTTTGACAGAATTCGCGAGAATTTAAATAAACTTCCGCATAGTTGGAGATTTGAAGAAGTGGTTAATTATTCAGTGGTCGAAACTTTGAATCGTTCTGTCGCAACATCACTCACAGTTATTATTACTTTGACAGCGTTGTTACTTTTAGGTGGGGAAAGTATTAAATATTTTTCATTAGCTCTTTTGGTTGGAATTGTTTCAGGAACTTATTCGTCTATTTTTAACGCGGCTCCTATTTTGGTAATTTGGGAAGAGTGGAATAAAAAAAAGCGAACCCAGTAGAGTAAGTACCAGGTTCGGTGGTGCAGGTGATTTTCACGGTCATTCAGGGAAGAGCCTTTGCTGAATGTTACTCACCGTGTTGAGTGCACTACAGTTCTACCAGATCTTGCCGTTCAAGTTTTTGGTGCGAGGCTGCAGTATCGAGAAGATAACTAGCGTTGCCAGTATCGCGATGACCAGTGCCGTTGTTATGGTTTGATCAGGTGTCGGAGGCACGCTGTCGGTAAAAACGCTAAGCGGTGTTACTAGAGCTCCGACTATGCAACCTCCCAGAATGGAAGACCCGAGTCGAAGGAGTAGCATTTTGTCATCTCCTGTTACGCCTTAAAAGGCTCCGATTAATGCCGGCAATATGTTTCAGGTTGTATTCTAGGCATTCGGTTTGATACCACGAATGAAACTTGCTTGGGTCCCATCCCTTATAACTTGGTTCTTTTTCCAACTTCAGACTCACAATGGCAAAGAGAACGTCTTTGCGTGAGGAGCCGTATTGCATGGCGAACTGCTGGCTCTTATGGTATATGCGCCACATAGATACTGGTTCGAAAAAGATGATATCCAGTAGAAAGCTGCCAAAATACATAAACCAAAAATACTGCCAGTTGGTGAAAGGGCTAGTTTCTGTTAGACGTTGTTCGGCATAAAACGCTAAATTTGCTAACACTGCTGAAGAAAGTAGACGACTGGAAAGAAAATAAACAATCTGTCTTCGCAGCCTATACAGCAAATACTCTTTTGTAGTCATTCATCCTCCTGTTGGGTTATCCCTGTGTTATGGTTCACCCATTATACTATGGGATTATTGCCAAAACAACTTGTTCCTATTACTCTTTTAGCGCCATGAAAAAATGGAAAATCAAATCGAATTACGAAAAAGATTCTAATATTGTTGATGTGCTTTTAGCTAACCGCGGAATTACTGATACCAAGCGAAAAGAGGACTTTCTAAATCCTCCAAAAATTACCGATGTAGTTGCTGCATTACCACAAGAATTTCGCCGATCACTTTTAGACGCAAAAAAATTAATTCTAGATCAAATTGCAGCTGGTAAGAAAATAATAATTTACGGGGATTACGACGCCGATGGAGTTTGTTCGACTGCAATTTTATACAACACGATCCAAACCGAATTAAAATACAATTGCGAGTATTTTATTCCTAATCGTTTTAGTAATGGATACGGATTGTCGGTTGGAGCTATCGACGAGCTACGCAAAAAATTTCCTGAGGAAGACATTTTGTTTATAACAGTAGATACCGGAATCACCGCTGAAAAAGAAGTTGTTTATATCAAATCGTTGGGACATAAAATAATTATTACTGATCACCACCAAAAGCCTGCAGCACTTCCACCAGCGGATTTAATTGTTTGGAATGATCAAATGGTGGCGTCTTCGATTTCGTGGATTGTGAGTCGTGCGTTGGGATCTAAAGATTCGCAATCTTTGGCGCTTGCCGCAGTGGCAACGGTGACTGATTTGCAACCATTGTTGGGATTTAATCGTACAATTGTCACCGAGGGTTTAAAAATTTTAAACTCGAAGCCACCCTTGGGTATAAAAAAATTGATTGATGTTTCTTCGAAGCCGGGAAAAGAAACTTCAACTTATGATTTAGGATATGTGATAGGTCCTAGATTAAACGCGACAGGACGTTTAGATAGCGCCAGCGAATCGCTTGAACTTTTAATCGAATCTGACGAAACTCGCATCGGCCAAATCGCGCAAAATCTTCACTCCGCAAACACTTTGCGCCAAGACAAAACTCTAGAAATGTATCAAGTCGCGACTTTCGCAGAAGGCGCAGCAATTCCACGAATTATTATTTCGCAAAGCACCGAATACCACGAAGGAATTATTGGTCTCGT
>DATIHK010000002.1:0-8807 GCA_035480775.1 Saccharimonadales bacterium (SeqCode)
CATTTGACGATTAGCCGTATTTCAAGTATAATTCTACCAATTAAACCCACAACCATGCTTAAACCCCAAGGAGCGTCAAATGAACGAACAAGCAAAGAAACATGCTGTTCACATGATATCCCGGCACCATCTGACTCTGAAGGATTTCATGAAGGATTTCAACCCCAAGAGCTATTCCCCGAACGGCAATCTTTGGCTCAGTCTCTATCCAGAAGTCGAGAGAATGACGCCAGAGGCGAGAGGAACAGTGCTGTCCAGCCTCGACACACTCACCGGCAAGCTCGGTTGGGAGCATTTCCGTCTGGCTGTCAATGAAATCACGACGGCACCTTCTAAAGGCCTGAAGGCAGATGGAGAAACGATGATGATGTACTTGACCACCGCAGTTCTCATCTCCGCGATCTACGAAATCTTGGTCGAAGACGCGCGCAAGGTCAAGGAACAGCAAACCCACCACTAGAAATGTCTGCTTGCAGATATTTCTTTAGCAGCGGGCGCCTAAGTCAATCAGAATTTTGGTTGATAAGGGTGCCCGGCTTTTTTTTGTAAATAAAGTGTAAAATGACCTAATGCAGCAACTTTTAGAACAAATAACTCAAAATTATAAAATTGAACCGATTCAATCTATCGAACCAGTTCAAGTTGGAATCATGGCTGTTAACCACATTTTGCACACTGCCAATCACAAATATTTTTTAAAATCTTATCGTCATGCAACTCCTGAAGCTATCTCAAAAGTTCACCAAGTTATGAATTACTTTTCCGAGAATGGAGTTGCAGCAGTTTTGCCTATAAAACTTAAAACTGGTCAAACTTATTTTGTTCATGAAAACGTGGTAAATGCAGTATTTCCATTTGTAACTGGACAAGTTATCAAACGAGAAACTCTAAATTTAGATCAAGCAAAAGTTCTTGGCGAATCACTTGCAAATATTCACCTAACTACAAAAGATGGAATTCCAACAAAATTTAAAGATTTGGTTAAAATTAAAAAATCCCAAGAAACTAGAGCACAAAATAACCAAAATATTCAAAAAATAATTGTAGATATTCCAAATAGAACAGAATTTGATAATCACATGCTCGAGCTCGTGAAATTAAAAGCCAAATTGCTCGAACAACATTGGGACACTTATTCAAAAATGGAACTTCCTAATAATGCTTTAATTCACGGCGATTTTCATTGCGAAAACGTAATGTTTGATGAAAATAAAATTACACATATTTTGGACTTTGATAATACTAGAATTGATTCCCGAGAATGGGAACTTGCGCGCTCAATGTTTTTAACATTTTTTGAAAGTTCATTTGCTGATCATCATATCGAATCTGCTAAATACTATATAAAAGCATATGCTAGTTTATATCCATTTAACTTTGAAGATTTTAGCAATGCAATTAAATTTTATTTTTTTGGCCTATTTAGAACAGTCTGGGCCGAAGAAGATTACTACAAAAATAACAATTATAAAGTAAAACCAATTTTGAGTACTTGGTATTTAAAACTCGAATATTTAAATACAAATCTAGAGTCTTTTATCTCAAATTTAATAAATTTTGCATAGTTTGCTAAAATACCCTTAACTTTAAACCACCGAGGAGCCTCAATGGACATCAACTTGCTCTTCATTTTCGTTATATTTTTGTTACTTTTGCTTGTCATACAGCGGTCTGTTCATTTAATTCTTGCTAACCCTGTTATACAAATTTGGACTGTGGATGATGAACTTAACAATGTAGTACCTACCGCTGAAATTGAATTACTTCTCTTTCAGGTTTATACGCAAGCAACTCGTAAAAGAAGTGTAGATGTAGATTTAGTTAAGAGTATGCAAAAAGCCCACCTCCTTATAGACAGTACACCTGAGAATATCCCAGTCGGAGTACCCAATGTCAGGTTTATATTGCATATTCACATATTAAAGAAACACTCGCATTCGTGTGTCAAAATGGGTTTTAGCCTCATGCGACAGTGTTTAATTGTGCAAGAACTTGTAAGCGATGAGCAATAAGCGAAATTTAGCCTACCGGGTTCCTAGTCGATCTGAATTTTGATTGATTATGGTGCCCGGTTTTTATTCACATACTTTTTACAAATATCCATTGAAGTACAAACACACTCATGCTAATTTTAATGTATGTCCATTGTCATAATAAACACCCTAATTTTAAATCAAGAGTTTTCTAAATTTGCTCGCTGAATAGGCGAGTTTTTTTATGATTTTAGGAGGTGATTAATAATGAGTTTTAAAAAAGTATTATTTGGAGTTGCAGGTGGAGTAGTAATGCTTGGAACAACAATTCTTCCTGTTTTTGCAGATCTTACAGATTATGAAAATAACCCGGGAAGAGCTCAAGCAACAGAAGTAGGAGCGCAATGCGGATCAGGTGCAGGATCGGGAGCTTTTGGCTACTTCGGAGGTAAAGATAATAATCTTTCCGGAGGTGCTGATGGTCAGCAGACAGGTTTAAACAATAGTGCCGTTTGCGGCAATAGACAAGGTAATCTTTAGTTTGATTCTAAATATAAGGGAGGTGAATACACAATGAATAAAATAATAACAGCAGCTTTAGCCTCAACAGTAGCTTTCGCGTTCGCTCTAACTCCAGTCTTTGCAGATTCAGTCAACGTCAACTTTGAAACTCCAACTTATTTTGTAGGAAATATTAACAGCCAAGATGGTTGGACAAAAACTGGTACATACGATGTAGCCGTTGTTACAAACACTTATGGATATGCCTCTTTTGGAGGTCAATCTTTAAGAACTTCCGATGCAATCACTAGTGGAGCATTTGGCGATCAAACTTTCGCCAAACCATTAGTTAATGCAGTTGGAGAAGCTGATTCAACAGATGGAAGTTTCTCGAGAGGAACGTTGCAACATCACTTCGAAACAGAATTCGACATCGCTTCAACACTTCCAACTTTGCAAGAGGGAATGCACGTTTCTGTTTCGCCTGATCGTGGAGACGGATCACGTATGAGTTACTTGAGATTCGAAGATCAAACAGACGGTATACATGTCTTTTTTGACGATGTAACCGACACCGGACCTGTTGGAACAGTTGCAACATTCAACGAAACTGATATTGCAACAATTACCAGAGCTCAACATACTATCAAACTTAGTTTTGATGCAGTCGACGGACCAGCAAATGATGTAGTAAAAGTTTGGATAGATGGAACTCTCGTAAAAACAGGAACCAGTTGGGAAGATTATTATCGCTTCGACCCTGAATCATCTGCAGAACAAACTCCTAGAATAGTAAAAACAGTACTATTCAGAGAGTCTGGACTTGCAAATCCGACAGATTCCGGAAAAGGATTCTTAGTCGATAATTATTCAGCTTTGTCTGGACCTGTACTTGTCAGTCCACCTACAAACGCTGATCAGTGTAAGCTAAATGGTTGGAAAACCTTTAACAACCCAGCATTTAGTAATCAAGGACAATGCGTAAGTTATGTTCAAAGTCATAGCACGGTAAATCACTAAGACTTTAACACCTATCATATTTGTTTTTGATGAAAAACAAATGAAGCCCTCGGTAAAACGTGGGCTTCTTTGATTCTAATTGCGCCTGTCAAACATAAATGCTATAAAAACCACAACAGTTGTGTACAGGAGGCGACAATGGACAGCATCCTACCAGAAGAATTGAATTTTTTTAACTGGTGGCTGTATATTGGGTACTGGTTAACAAACGACCTAGATTTTTTGTCAGATCCCAGTAATATTGCTAACGAAACAGAATTTAATGATTTCATTCGGAACTCTTTTTATAACCAAGTTGCGGCTTTCTTAGGGTTTCTCGTTGGAGTTTATCTAATGCTTGTGGGACCTCCAACTATATTTATCACTTTGATTTTTGTCACAATTTATGTCTTGGGATATATACTGGGCTATTTTCACACCGAAGTGCTAGATGAAAACTTTATCTCCGAAAAATTCTGGTCTTTTGTGTGGGGAGTACTAGTTGGAATGTTTGCCTTTTCGGTTTTGGCCTTAGCGCTTTCACTAGTTAATCTGCGCTGAACATGGCATTTAAGTGGGTAGCCCAACGATCTCTTTTGATCGATCGGCTATCCACTTTTTTATAGTTGACACTAAAATGCTCTAACTATACTATTAAAGCAATGCCAGCTACAGAATTTACTGCAAAACTAGACGCTCTAGAAGCGCAACCCGATCGAAATAAAGAAAGACAAGACCTTCCACGATTAGTCGCCGAAATAAAAGATCGCGATCTGACAGCTAAATCTCACGAAAATATAATGGATATTTATGAACACGTTCCACACAAAGAACGCCTGCAATTGGCTAAAAATCTCGTCGAAGATGCTTTAGCTAAAACCAATAATACCGGTGCTAGCATAAGTAAAATGCAAATGCTTTGGAGAGATCAAAAACCTGATGTTAGTGTCGCCAGACCACAAGGAGCACCCGATGTATATGTTAGACAAGTTTACAAACAGCCTTATGAGCGACCCAGAACCGCACTGCAAAAATATGTAACCGACAAAATTTCAGGATATAGACCAAAAGAACCAATTCCAACAGATGAAGTAAGTATTTATGTGCGACTCAACAATTCCACTGAACCTGATAAAGATACTTTTGTTGTCTATCAAGGCAGAACCAACAATGGACAAGTGTCTTTAGCGCCCGAACTACCAGGCGAACAAAAAGCTTTAATAACTAACGGAGCAAAATTAGACCAATTATTTAACCCCGAAAATAAAAAACACGTTGCCAGATTTGCCCGAGGCGAAATGTCTATTAAATGGATGGATGCTGGCCCTTCTGACTACGATAAAGAATTTAAAAAAGAGCGCGGAGTTTCTCCTGCAGAATATTGGGATCAAAAAGATTGGAAATATGATAACGACTATTTACCGGCAGTAAAAGAAAAATCTCGACAAGTAGAATTACAACGCTCAGAATTATTTGAAGCTCTAGGTGGAAAATATACTCAAGCTCTAGAACAAGCTCAACAACGAGCGCAAGAAATCGGTCCAGCCGTGGTTGCCAATGTTGCTGCCGAAAAAGTCCGACGAGAAAGTGTTATCGAACGGTCACCAGTTGGTCGATTAGGTAGAGCATTTTTTGAATACAGTTCTAGTGGAAGAGACCCTGCAGCACTAGAACGTTGCATAACAATTGCAACACCAATGTTTGGAAAAACAATGTCACGAGAAGAAATTATAGCTTTAATCGAAAGGAACTCTCCATGAGAAATGAAGATCGAGACAACTTAATTAAGTTGATAGAAGAAGCCTCAACCGAAAAAGAATTTCAAAAACTTTTTGGTGAATTTATTAGAACCTATGATGGAACCAACGACGCCGAATTAAACTTTTTAGTTTTTGGGTTAACACAACTTTTGTTTAAACTCGAAGAACTAAAATTAAAAGAACAAGGATACGATGCATTTTTAGCCAATATAGAAGAATTTAAAACCGACGTAGCCGACATCAAAAAAGATTACGAAGAATTAAAATCCGGCAAATTACCCGATGATCCAGCTGTTTAAACATTCCTAACTATGTTATAACTTTTTCGTGGCCAAAATAATTAAAGTAAGAACATATTCTGTAAATCGCAATGGCGGAGAAGAAGCAAAAGACCGAGGCCAACTTTCTATTATCGAAGAAAATAAAGATATTCCATTTGATATTAAGCGAATTTATTACATTTACGGAAGTAAAAACGTCGAACGCGGAGGTCACAGACACAAAAAAACTAAATCGGCATTAATTTGTGTCTCGGGCGAATTTAAAATATTTGTAAATGATGGGCACTCCAAAAAGACTTTTAAATTAAATACTCCAGAAAAATGTTTACTATTAAATCCCAGGGATTGGCACACTATGATTTCTAAAGATTCAAAAGCAGTCTTATTAGTTTTGGCCTCAGAATTTTACGATGTCAAAGATTACATCGACAAAAAATATGAGAATCATTGAGTACGAAAATTTATATAAAGCCAACAAATCTTTTTTTACACAATATAAACAATCTTTTAATAAAACACTGAACAGCGGTTGGTATATTCTGGGTGATAACGTACGGCTCTTTGAAAATTCTTTTGCGAAATACTTAGATGCAAAATACTGTGTTGGAGTTGCTTCAGGCCTAGACGCTCTCGAAATTTCTTTAAAATGTTTAGATTTAGAACCAAAAAGTGAAGTTATAGTTCCGTCTAATACTTACATTGCAACTATCCTCGCCATTATTAAATTAGGTCTAAAACCGGTTTTAGTTGAACCAAATCCTATGACCTATAACATTGATGTTTTGAAGATCGAACAAAAGGTCACCAAACACACAAAAGTTATTATGCCAGTGCATTTATACGGTAAATCCTGCGAGATGGATAAAATTATGCTTGTAGCCAAAAAGCACAAGCTTTCAGTAATTGAAGATTGTGCACAGTCTCACGGTGCTATGTTTAATAAGCTAAAAACCGGTACTTTTGGCGATTTTGGAGCCTTTAGCTTTTATCCTACTAAAAACTTGGGTGCTTTGGGCGACGCGGGAGCAATTGTGTGTAAAACAGAACAGATGTATCAAAAAATACTGGCATTGCGCAATTACGGCTCAAACAAGAAGTATTTTAATAAATATATAGGATATAATTCACGGCTAGATGAAGTTCAAGCAGGATTTCTGAGCGTCAAATTAGAGCATTTAGATCAAATCAACAGGCATAAACGCCAGCTAGCGGCAATATACCAAGCAAAATTAAGCACAGACTTTATAAAACCCGCCGTGGAAAAAGCCTATTTTGATGTTTACCACATTTATGCTATTCGACACGCCAAACGTGATCAACTCAAGGAATACCTCTTAAAGCAAGGCATAAAGACCGAAATTCACTATCCGCTGCCTCCACACAAGCAAGAGGCGATGCAAGGCGTCATTAAAGGCAAATACCCACTTTCTGAAGAGATTCATAGCACTGTCTTAAGCTTGCCAATATCATATCTTCATACACCAGCCGACATTGAGCACGTTATAGCCGTAATGAACAAATTTTGACACGCTATTGAAATCCTATAGCCACTGGTTTATAATCAATATGTCCAATTTGTCGCTGCCTATAGCCCTTTAAATGGGGTTGTTTTTTTTCTAACTATGAAAAAAGTTAAATCAGCACAAAAGAATACGGCCTTAGATATACTTGTCCCCGTAAAAAACGAGGAAAAAAACGTCGAAGAACTCACTAAACAAATTAACAATGCTTTAGAACCAAAAAATATAAATTACACTTTAATTTTTATCGTCGACAAATCAACCGATAACACACTGGGAGTTCTTCAAAAATTAGCGACTAAGTATCCGATAAAGATTTACGAAAAAAAGGGCAAAACTGGTAAAGCCTATTCAATTTTAGAAGGAATGGACTACACCACAAACGAATTTGTAGCCTTTATCGACGGCGATCTACAATATTCTCCAAAATATCTACCTCAAATGTTTGAAGTAATTTCACGAGATCCAAAAATCGGAGTCGTAGTTGGTAATAGAGTAGTTTACAAAAGTTCGTTTATCAGACGCGCAGGTTCTAGATTAAATGCTTTAATTTTCGGAAAGTTTTTATTAGGTCTTAATTGCGATATTCAATCTGGTTTAAAAGTTTTTAGACGAGATGCTATTAAACACATAGATAAAAGTTTAGTTTCACCTTGGACTATTGATATTCCACTTTTAAATGCAGCAACTCAATTAGGTTATAACATTGCCAGCGTCGATATCGAATTTGAAAACCGCAGAGCAGGACAATCTAAAGTAGGATTTGTCAGAACCGCCTTTGAAATAGCCAAATGCGCTATAAAAACTAAACTTAAAGGTAAGCAACTTTATGAAATGCCAGACGGCTTTGTTTATAATAAAAAATACTACCAAACTCATACAAATCTAGCTCACAAAAATACAGCTTTATACGTTTTAGTAAACCATCAAAAAATTACCATAATACTTGGACTAATAGTGCTAATTGGAGGACTAATTATTAATCCATTAGCCACTATGGTTTCACTAATTGCAATACTCAGTGCTATTTATTTTTTGGATGTTTTATTTAATTTATATGTCGTTTTAAAAAGCTTACATTTTCCACCTGAAATAGATGTTAGTTCTGAAAAGTTAGCTCAACTTAATGATGCCGATTTACCCGTTTATACAATTATGTGTCCGTTATACAAAGAAGCGGCTGTTTTGCCAGACTTTGTAAAGAATGTCAGTCAAATTGATTGGCCAAAAGACAAATTAGAAGTTTTGCTTTTGCTCGAAATAGACGACGAAGTTACAAGAACCTTGGCCGAAAAAATGAATCTACCAGAATATATTAAGATCGTTACAGTTCCATTGTCACAACCTAAAACAAAACCTAAAGCTTGCAATTACGGACTTAAAGTCGCCAAAGGCGATTTTGTTGTAGTTTATGATGCAGAAGATCGCCCAGCATTTGATCAGCTTAAGAAAGCTTATATTGCTTTCAAAGAAGGCAACGAAAAACTTTTTTGTGTACAAGCAAAATTAAATTACTTCAATCCACACCACAATTTGCTAACCAGATTGTTTACCGCCGAATACTCTTTGTGGTTTGATGTTATGTTGCCGGGATTACAATCCATTAATACAACAATTCCACTCGGCGGAACTAGTAATCACTTCAGAACAGCAGATTTAAAATCTTTAAGTGGTTGGGATCCGTTTAACGTTACCGAAGATTGTGACTTAGGAGTTCGTATTTTTAAAGAAGGATATAACACTATCATTATTGACTCAGTCACACTCGAAGAA
>DATIHK010000003.1:0-5834 GCA_035480775.1 Saccharimonadales bacterium (SeqCode)
CGAAGCTCAAATTACCGGAGGCGAATTAGAACTGGCATTTAATTCCAAATATTTGCTAGATTTATTGAGCAATGTGAAGTCTGAAAGATTTAAAATTGAAACCAACGGCAATTTAACGCCCTGCATTTTTGTCGCGTCAGATCACGAAGGACTTTTAAACATTATAATGCCGATGCAGATAACCTAATATGCATAAAAAAACTGGAATGTTTACCAACACAAAGTAAGCATTCCAGTTTCTCTAACACTTCTAAATCAATTTCTCTTCCAAGCTATCAGACACACCCCAAGGATGAGTAAAACAATGGGAAAGCAGCAACCGCCTCCGCACAGAAGCAAAAGCAGAGCTTGACCTCCTGGTGTGCTGTAGAGAGGATAACCGAAAAACGAGAAGTAAATCAAAAACGTTAGCCAACCTGGCGCTGTAGCAACCTCCGTTACAGTAACAACTGCACCACCACCAAGAGCAGCTAATCCCAAACCGGTTACAACCACTTCAAAGGTTCTACTACTGCTCATTTCTACCTCCAGTATAGACTACCCCCTGATTTTTTGTATTATACTCTAATATGTATTGTTAGTTAAATTACTGATTTAAAGTAGAAATGTTCCCCTGATTAGGAGTATCTCCCAGTGTAATAATTCCGTCACCGGGTTTACTCGGCTGGACTGGAGGAAGTGGCATAGTTGGCTTAGGCATTTGTGGATATTGACTGGCACCTGCTGGTGGCAGCGGTCGTGACATCGGTTGCTGCGGCTGAGGCATAGATGATTGTTGAACAGGTCGTGGTTGTTGCGGTGATGTTGGTGCTGGACGTGCCTGATATTGAGTCGGCGCTGCCGGAGTCGGAGGAGCGCTAGATACTCCTGAAAAACCCGGTTTTACTATTCCCTGATTATCAAAAGTAGAATATTTAGTCGGGTCCATAGTTTCAAACGGTTTGTAGGTTGGTTTGGTCGGCTGCTGAGGTTGGGGACCTAAAACTCCTTCTTCGCGCAATTTTAATAATTCAGCAGGATTTGTAGTAATTAATTTGTGTTCTGCTTCAGAAGCTTCTACTTTGATAGCGATGTGATTTGTTCCTGCGAAAAATAAACCTTCGCCTTTATCGGCTGCTAATAGCAGACGGCGTTCGCCTTCTGATAAGTAAAAAGTTTCAGCGACTTTATCAATGGCTGCCGGATGTTGTTTGAGCAAAACTTGCATCGATGAGTTGGTAACAATGGCCTTTCCGTATTCGGATCCTAAAAAGTCGTCGACGTCTTGTGAGATAGCCGTTAATCCCAAGTAGTATTTACGAGCCCGCTTAGCAATTCCAAAAATAAATCGGGCCGAGTCTTCATTTTGCAAAAGATTCCAAGCTTCTTCAACAATTAAAATACGCTTTTTCAAATCGCGGCGAATACGAGTCCAAACAAAATCCAAAATAATATAAAAAGCAATCGGTCGCAAAATATCTTGCAGGTTTTTAGTCGAGAAAACGGTCATTTTATTATTGATGTTAATGGTAGATTGCGAATCGAAAATTCCGGCTAAAGATCCTTTAATATATTTTTCTAATCGTTCTGACATGCTCTTGGCTTCGGGCTCTTCGGCACCCAGTAAAACTTTGTACAAATCTTCCATTACCGGTGGCTCTTTGGTACTTTGTGTTTCAGGGTCAGTGGTAATTCCTTTGATTCGATATGTTTCGATTAAAGCGCGGTCTAAAATTGCCTCTTCGGTTGGAGTTAATGCTCCTAAAATAAGTTTAAACAATGCGTGTAAAGACAATAACTTTTGGCCGAGTTCGTTTTCGCCTTCGACTGCGACCGACGACAAATCAAACGGATTTATTTTTGACGGTGAATTTGACGAAAAACTAATATAGTCTCCACCTACGGCATCGCACAAAGCTCGATATTCTTCTTCGACGTCGATAATTAAAATTTCGGTTCCAAAAACTAACGAGCGCAACGCTTCCAACTTAACAAAATAAGATTTTCCTGATCCAGAAGTCGCAAAGACGACAGTATTAGCATTTTCAAGAGAGAATCGGTCGAAAATAACCAAAGATCCGTTGTGACGATTGATACCATATAAAATTCCATCGTCAGAAGTTAAATCAGAAGAGGTAAAAGGAAAAGTCGTCGCCAAACTGGTAGTATCCATATTTCTAGTAATCAAAAGTTTGTCTAATCCAACCGGAATAGTCGACTGAAAAGCTTCTTCCATTTGCAAAGTTGCAGTTTTAGAAATTAAAAGTAACGAACCCAAAGTAGATTCTAATCGGGCAGACACATTATTTAACTCTTCTAAACTTTCGGCTGGAATTGTAATGTAAAACGAAAACTGAAAATATTTTTCTACACCTTTTACTAATTGTTCTTGCAATGCATTGGCGTCTTCGAGTGCCGCCGAAACAACCGGATCAATGACACGGCCTTTTTCACGATCGGACATCATTGTTGCTTCAAGTTCTGTAATCTTTCGGCGCAAATCGTCTAAAACCATTTTAGCTTTGACTGGATAGTAAAACATCGAAATATCGAGTGTGTGTTCAAAATTAATAACCGGAGAAAGCCAATTCGCTCCAACAAATCGGGGATAACCTGAGATAAAAAGAGTTTTATAGTAAGTATTGCCTATTCGAACATTACTAAAATCGATTTCAATTGCCGATGGAGCAATAATATCTTTTACATTTAACATTCCTTGCGCCAACACTTGCGCTGGAGTTGATGCAGTTTGTGTTTCTGCTGGCTGCTTAGGTTTTGCGAAAGGTAGTGGTGGTAATTTCATATTATTCTTCCAAAATTGCCGGACTAACAATGGCAGTTTTGTAATCATCTACATTTGTTCTAATTCTCTGCCCATGAATTGTACTTGGATTATAGATGTCAAAGTAGAGCTCAACTAGCTCTTGTGTAGTCAACTGGCGAGCCCGAACTCCCAAGCGGTTAAATTCTTTTGAGACGTGATCAATTTTTGGAAGTAAATTAGTTTGAGCATCTGCTAAAACTTTATCGACATTAACTGTGACACGCTTAGTATGAGTTCCCATAAGTTTAAACAGCCAATCAAACGGATTTGTTCCAACTTCTTTTTCACCATTTGATCCTGATGGAATGACAACATAAAATTTCTTATCTAGTACTTCATTACGCTGAATAATTTCTTGAATAAATTTTCTATATGCTTCGGCCTGGTGTTTTAATAGTGGATCGGTAATTTTACTTTCGACTCGCTGAACTTTTTCGATATATTTTGTGATATCCAACTTTTTTGAACGCACAACGACTTGAACAGTAAAAGTAATTGAATTTAAAAGCATCGAGAACGCGGCAATAATAGCATCTTGTTCGATTTCGGATAACAGATCAAAGTTTACAGCTGTAGTTTGAAGAACGGCGCAGGCAGATCCATTTTTTAGAATTACAATATTATTTTTTATATCTTCGATGTCTAAATGGCTTTGAGTTGTAGCTGTTACTGTAGGCATAATTTATTCATTTCTTTCATGAAAGACGACGTAGTCGTCATTTCTTCCCTATAAATTCAAGAGGAGGAATTGCTTCTCCTTTTGCTGTTATAGAAATTATATCAAAGGAATAGTCCATTTTATCATTGTGCACTACTTCAACAAAGTAATTGCCGTTAGCTAAAGGATTTGCCAAAGCAAATTGCCCCAAAATATTTGTCTTAATTGCTCGTTTTGGCTGATTTTCGGAATTTTTGATCATAACTACAGCACCTTCTAAAACACTTCCAGCCGGATCTTTTACAACTCCAGAAAGAATATTTGTCTTATTCGAAAAAGGCATAGAGGTCATTGCAGAAGTGGGGCCAGATGACGACTGACGTTCAGAGGCTACAGAAACCGAATTTGGAGCTGGTGCAGTGTCTTTTTCAACAATCTTATTTTGTAAATCTTTAACTTGTTGTTGAACTGCGGCATAGTCTCCTGCTGTTTTTGACTTTTGTTCTTCGAGTTGCTGTAAGGTCGCTTCTTTTTGCTGCTTGTCTTGCTCGTTTATAGTTTGGGAACTGGTCATTTCTGTTTTTAAACGTTCTATTTCTTGCATTAATCTCTGATTTTCTGTTTTTATAGAATCTATAGCATTTTGCGTGTCTCGATTAATCTCATCTTTGTGACCTACAACCGGAGGAGTTAGTTCGACTTGTGGTTCTTTAGGCTGCGGAATTGGAGTAGGCAGCTGTTTTACCGGTTGAACTTGTGGCACTACCTGAAGCTGTGGCTGAACTTTAGGAACTTCTTGTTTCTTTGGAACATCAGCATATCTTTCATTCTTTTTTATTTGATCAATCAAATTTTGCAGCTTTTTAGTTTTTTGTTGTATATCTTCTTCAATACCAGTCTGGTCAGAAGTTCTGATAATTTTTTCACCCCTTATTGGTAAAACAATTTCACCTTGTTTAGGCAATAAACTCATAAATCTACGTCCACTATGTCTGTCCGGAGTTAGCGCAGACAGCGGATCTTCGTTTTCATGTCTTTGTGAAGCAATAAACTTTGGCTTATTAATTGTTAAGTTTTCTTGCGGTCTTTGGACTGGCTGTTGAGGTACCGGCTGCTGAACAATTTGTGGAGGAGTTTGCGGAACTGGTGCTGGAACAGCTTTTGGCAAAGGAGGCAAAACTTTCAGAGGTTCGGATTTAACTACATTACGTGCAGGAGGCAGAGGTTCTGGTGCAGCTTGCATTTTTGGTTGCTGCTGCGGTGCAGGCGTAGGAGTCGAAGGAGGAGTCGGGGGCGGACTCGGTTTAGGAGATTGTACTGGCACAGGTTGTGGTGGGGCTAACTGCGGAGCTAGTTGAGGCCTGGCTAGCATCTCGGGTGCTATAGCAGGCACTTCTTGATCTACAAGCGTCACAGGAACTTGCAAAGCGTGGGTTTCATCGTAGAAGGCGTCTTTAACCTTTTTAATATATTCTTTTTCGGCTAAATCATACTTATCTAAGCCAGCTTCGCTACTTTGATGCTCTAGATATTCTTCAAGTTTGCGGCGACTCGAAGTCGGAGTAAGGGTAATTAGTTCTTGCTTAACAACTGCAATATCTTGATAGGTAAAAACTGCAGGAACATTTGGATCTTTTCTCCAAACTTTTTGTGTTGGTGAATAAACAGATTTAAAAAAATTAGTAACCCATTGATCAAGTCCGCGATCTTGAATAGGAACAAAAGCTAAACCTAAACCTAAAAGTACTAAAACAACAATTAAAGGCCATTTAAAAATTCCACCAACGGTTAAAAAAGCCAGCCAAGCAACTCCGCCAGTAGCAAAAAGATAAGCAAACTGACGCATAGTCAAATCACCAATCAACTTAAATTCAACATCCATGATGTTCTGAGGAACTGCGTGCTGTTTGTTTGTAACCGGCATGTCTTTAATTGGCATAAGTTTGTCTACATTATACGATATTTCTCGTTATGACGAGCAAATAATCAATACAAATAAACTTATCGCAAATTAACACTAAAGCTCTGGTCGGTAGTTAATTTACCTTCAAAGTTAATAGAACCATCGCCAGAATTAAGCTCCAAAATCTTCATGCCAAATGGTGGACTAAAATTAAAGGTGAATGGGTCTTCTACAGTACCAGGCTGTTTCTGCCAATATAATCTGTACTGTTTATTATCGTTATTAATGGTGAAAGATTGTGGCAAGTCATAAGTATATTTTAAAACGAGCTTTTCAGTCGGCTTAAGAACAAAACTGGTTTCAAAAGAATCGTAGCGTTTTACATTCCAAATAATAATATCTTTAAGTATGTCTTTTGGCGCAGCTGTATTATATTGTATGGTCGCGCCGGTAAGCTTAGTTCCAGTTGG
>DATIHK010000004.1:0-7163 GCA_035480775.1 Saccharimonadales bacterium (SeqCode)
CGCGCGATCTTTCACGTCTAAGTTACAAATTGGAATTTAATAAAGATTTTTTAGAATTTATAAAGAAATTAAAAAAGCCTGCAATAATTTCTGGAGACTTTAATGTTGCTCATACCGAGCAAGACATAGCGCGGGCTAAACAAAATGAAGAAAATGCAGGATATACAAAACAAGAACGCGACTTTTTTTCTAAACTACTAAACGCTGGATTTGTAGATACTTTCAGATCCTTAAATCCAAACACGATAAAATATTCCTGGTGGTTACAAATTTTCTCAGCACGCCAAAGAAATATTGGATGGAGAATTGACTATAACGTGATAGACAAAGCCCTAGTACATAAATTAAAAAGCGCAGATATTTTGATAGACATTTATGGCTCTGACCACTGCCCAGTTGTAATGGAACTAAACTAATTATGAACGAAAAACAAATTCTTAAAATTTTTAGAGATTCAAGCGCTCTTATTACAAACTCACATTTAATTTATACTTCTGGAAAGCATGGAGATACTTATGTAAATAAAGACGCTATATATCCGCATACAAAATGGATTTCAATGCTGTGCAAAGAAATTGCCGAAAGATTTAAAAATGAAAAAGTAGATGTCGTAATAGCTCCTGCGATAGGGGGAGTTATTTTATCTCAATGGGTTGCATACCATTTATCAAAATTAACTGACAAAGAAGTTTTAGCAGTTTATGCAGAAAAAACAGAAGATGGAAAAGATTTTATTATCAAACGTGGTTATAACAAAATAATAAAAAGTTCTAACGTTTTAATAGTAGAAGATATAGTCACAACCGGCGGATCTGTAAAAAAAGTGGTTGCGGAAGTCAAAAAGAATAAAGGCAAAGTTGTAGGAGTTGCAATCTTATGTAATCGTGGAAATATAAAAAAATCTCAAATCGGAAAAATTCCAAGGTTAGAAGCATTAATCACTCTTAATTTGCAAGATTGGCATGCAAACGACTGCCCATTGTGCAAACAAAATATTCCAATAAATAAAGATTTAGGAAAAGGTAAAAACAAGGGGTGAGTACTTTTCAGTATCCACCCCTCGGTAGTCAGTTCCAATTCCTTACTTAATATACGGTTGGAGTTCTTTCAAAATGTCTTGCGACAATTCTCTCGAACCAAAGATCTGTTCTTTCAGAGGAAGTGTAGCTTCGACACGAATATCGCCCTTAAATCCTTTGTGACGAGCAAAGATAAAAGCCTCGAGCGCACGCGTATAGTCGCCTTTGCTGGCTTGCTCAGGTGTCAGATGAAAGTCAAAAACAGTAACAACGTGCTGACGAAGTCCTGCGGCCAACCATTCATGCCATTCGCCTAAAGGTGAAGGTTCTTCTTTTCCTCCTTCATCAGGACGGATATTGCGCTCAGCGTGAATTAGATCAAAACAGAGTTGACGGTTTGTTGCAACTGCAAATCTAACTGCAGCAAGACCAGTTACACGCATATTAGGATTGACTTCAACAATTCCACGAGACTTAAAATCGTGAACTATTTCTACAGCGCCGTTTAGTGCAAATCTATCGTATTTAGATTCACACAAAAAGCTAAACCAGGGAAAGAAAAGCCAATCATGTAGCAACAGCGTACGTGGATTGTGAGTCAGTTTACCCCAAGCCCAAAGCCACGGCGGTCCGGGATTCCAAGCGCGTTCGACATAGCGCACGCGATTCAAAAACTCATGCGAGACCTCTCCCCAAACTGGTAACCCAGAAACTCCATCATAACCATCTTGCAAGGCGTCTTTGATAACTGAGTCAGGTGCATATGCCGCCCAGGGAAAGCGACTTGCATAGTTCAAATACACTTTCAAGGCCATTGGGAGCCTCCCGCGCTAATGTGATCAGATTATGTGGATTATAGCAAAACCAGTTTTATACCTCCTAAAAAAAGAGTAAGATCAAAATAAATGGGTGGGTCATCGAGAGGAGACCAGAATGCCAATCAAAGACGAAATAAAGTTCGAACGGTACAATGAGTTCAAAAAAACTTTGACTGGAATTGTCTGCGTTTTGGGGTTTGCAGAATTCCTGCTTTTTTGTCAAGCATCTTACACAGTATTGCACAAAACTGTATTGACATGGCAACTACCCACTGAAGCCATACTCTCAGGGATCATCTTTGTCTTACTTGTCATCTGGCTACAAATCAACAATTATGTGGTAGACAAAATCTATCTGCCACCTCAATTGAAAGAAATCGACAAAGTTGTTTGGAACAAAGTCGTAGTAGCTATGCTCGTATGCATAATACCAGGACAGCTGGTTTGGCTCTCAGCAAATTATAGTTGGTTGATGTTCATTGTGCCGATCATACACAACATTTTGGGAGCCGACTGGGCTTGGCTACGTATTGGACAAGATTTGGAAGAATTATCGGAACCATAAAAGACATTCAAAAAAAAGTAGTAAAGATGCCCAACAGATGATGCAAGCTGTTGGGCTTTTTTTTAGTAATTCTCTACAAAAATCTGTCGTTCTAGATATACTAATTTTCGACTATTTAGTACTTCAGTCATTTCTTCAAAAGTTGCAAAAGAGTAGGGAAGTGCTAGATATTCTTTTTCGGTCATCCAAATACTTTCACCTGCTTCAAATTTTTTAATTAGTTTGCCTTTAACATTTTCAACTTTGTAAATCCAAAAGTATTTGTCTTCTAGAAATTTTCCGTCTTTATAAAAGTGGTGGTAGTGAACAATGCCTTTTAATGTAAAATCACCGGACAAACCTGCTTCTTCCATAAATTCTCTTTGTGCACATTGCAACGGAGTTTCACCCCATCTGATTTTGCCGGAATGTGACCCGTACCAACCAAAAAATGGCTCTTTTAGTCGGCGATGAATCAAATATTCGGTTTTACCTTTATTCTTACGAACCGCATGAATTGCGACAGCTAATTTACCTTGGCGTTCGAGTTGTAACGCATCAGTGTCCATGCGATTAGCAAATTCTTTTCCATTAGTAGTTAATGTGTATCTACCATTTTGTTTTAAAATTAAACCTTCTTTAACTAACTTGTTAACATGAAAAGCAAAGTGATCGTTGGCAACATCAACTTTATTTAATTCGCTAAAACGTGAGCCAGGTTTAAAGAGCAGTTCTTTTAAAATTGTTAGTTGGTAGTCGTGAACTTCTAATTCCATAATCGCATTATTTGCCTAATTTTAATTGTTGTCTAGTTAAGTGTACTTAACCAAATATAAATTTATCCAATGTTTTTTTCGTGTATAATTACAACATGTCAGCAATTTCAAAAACCATTTTAGTAGTCGAAGACGAAAAATTTTTTCTAGATACTCTTAAAGATAAATTAAAAGAATCAGGATTTGTAGTAACAGAAGCCGCCGATGGCAACGAAGGATTACAAGCAGCGCTTAAAACACATCCAGATTTAATTTTAGTCGATATTGTTTTACCTCAAATGGATGGATTGTCTGTTGTGCGGGAACTTCGTAAAGATATGTGGGGAAAAGACGCAAAAGTAATATTTTTAACCAATTATCCTTTTGGAGAAAAGGCGGGAGAAGCTTTAAATCTGGGAGTTACTGAATATATTACTAAAGCCAATTGGACGTTAGATCAAATCGTCGGAAAAGTTAAAGAAAAGCTAGAAGTATTTGGAAAAGCCTACGTTTAGTTTTAAACTTTATTGACTCGGAGTAGTTTGCTTAGGCTTTTGATCTCTAAGTTCTTGAAGTGCCGGGCGAACATTATCCTTATAATAATTTCTTATATCCACCGTATCTTGTCTCACAATTTTAAGATCAGAATGAGCCACTCTAAGTTGTTCTAAAAATCCACCTTGAGAATTTCCACACGGAAAGTGTTTTAACATAACTATTGAGTCTATAAAGACTGTATAGTCTTGATTAAATTTAGTAATTAACGCAGTTAAACCCTCAAAAGCCGTTTTTAATTTTGAAGTATCGTAACCTTTGTCATCTAGTTTAGTAATTAAATTAGAAATTCGAGTGCTAACAGTCTTATATCTTTCTTCGTGGGTAGTTTTATTAGTATTAAAAAGTTCGACCCTTTTATCGATTTTGGTTGTTATTTCATCGCATTTGCTAGCAACTGAAGGTGTATCAGAAGCCATTTCATGGGCAGATACAATTGAAGAGAAACCCAGCAATACCGCGGATAAGGCTGAAGTTATTAAAATCTTTTTGACGCTTGTCATAATATAAATATACATCAAAGATGATATTATTCAAATATGAAAACCATTGGTATTGACGCTCGTTTCTACGGAGTTGCCGGCCCGGGACGCTACGTTAAAAACATAATCAGACAACTTGAACAAAGCAACAACAACCATAAATATGTAGTTTTTTTGCGCAAAGAAGGTTTTGATACTTACAATCCACAAAATCCCAATTTCACAAAAGTTTTAGCGGATTATAAGTGGTATTCGTTTGAAGAGCAGTTTTTATTTTTAGCTAAACTGTTGCAGCATAAGCTGGATTTGCTTTATGTTCCGCATTTTAATATTCCTGTGTTGTATCCAAAAAAATTAGTTACAGCAATTCCCGATATTATCATGCATAAATTTAGTACAGAGCGGGGGACGACGCTGCCTAAACCATATTTTATGTTCAAAAAGTTTGTGTATTACTGGGTTGTTTTACTAGCTGTTTTAAAATCTTCACGAGTTATTGTTCCGTCAAATGATGTAAAAAATGATTTTTTGGATACCTACAAATATGTTCCAAAATCAAAGTTTGTTATCGCTTATGAAGGAATTGATCCAGACCTTTTAACTACTCCCGAAGATACAAAAACGTTGGCAAACTTCCACATTATTAAACCTTTTACTTTGTATATCAGCAGTATGTATGAACACAAAAATGTCGAAAGATTGGTGCAGGCATTTAAAATTTTAATAGAAAAATATGGATTTACTGGACAATTAGTTTTAGTAGGAAAAAAAGATAAATTTTCAGCCAAAATAGTAACTTTAGTACATTCTTTAAATTTATCAGATAGAGTAAGGCTTCCAGGCGAACAAAGTTTTGTAACCGACGCGCAAACAGTGAGTTTGCGAAAGAATGCCGAGTTATATGTCTTTCCATCGCTAAAAGAAGGCTTTAGCTTAACACCACTAGAAGCAATGGCCTTAAATTTACCTACAGTTATTTCAGATATTCCGTGTCATAAAGAAATTTATGGTGATTCAACTTATTACTTTGATCCGACAAATTCTGAAGATATTGCAAGTAAATTAAACGATGTGTTATCAAATCCGCAATTAAAACATGATTTAGTAAACAGGGGATTAGAACAAGTTAAGAAATACAGCTGGAGTAAAACTGCTCAAATAACATTAGAAGCTTTTAATGCAGCCCTTGAATAAAATCAAGAGTAGCTTTGGCAGTTTTTTCCCAAGTATAGTTTTTGGCGTGTTCGGCAGCTTTTTGTAAAAATTCAATCGTCGGATAATTTTGTGTGAGTTGTTCTATTCCAATTTTAATCGAGCTAACAGCATTAGGATCGACATACGATACTAAATTTTCTCCTAAAGCTTTAAAAGACGGAATATCAGAAACTAAACAAGGAGTTTCGCAGGCCATCGCTTCAAGCAAAGTCAATCCAAAACCTTCTTCAAAAGATGTACTTACATACATAAGAGCTCCAGAAAATAATGCAGGTAAATCTTCATCTGTAGTTCGCTGTAAAAATATAACATTGTCCTCGATACCAAATTTTCTTGGTGCGGCTAAAGATTCTTCATAACCCCAACCCAGTTTACCCGATACTGCTAGCTTTAAAGTAGGGTCCTTTTTGACGATTAAGCTAAAAGCTTCTATTAATTTAGGTAAATTTTTTCGAGGTTGAATTGTAGAAACGTACAACAAATAATTTCGCGTTTTTAACCTGTATTTGTCGAGTATTGGAGCTATTTCTAAAGAATGTCTTTTATAAAAGTTTTCACCAACTCCTTCGGGAACTACTTTAATTTTGTCTGGTGAAACTTTCCACTTTTTGTTGAGAATTTCGGCCAAAGTAAAATCAGACGGAACTATAACCAAATCAGAGTGTTTAACAGTATAACGCGTAGGCCCTTCGAGTAGAAATTCATTACCTTTTTGATATTTATACTCAAGGCCGTGAATCATAGCCACAAATTTTGTTTTTTTAGAATGAAAAATTGGCATAGTGTGAACAGCTGTAAAAAAAATGTCGACGGGATTTTTATGGAGCTCTAATGCAAGCCCAGATTGAGTCCATGACAACGAACTTTTTATGACTTTAAACTTAAACTTAGAATTAGCATTTGTTAGTTTATTAAAATAATCGCTTTCAGGATTTTTTGTCAGATAAATAGTGTATTCATTTGCCGAATCTATCTTCGCCAATGCGTTAATAATGTTATATATATAATTTTCTGGACCAGCAGGCTCTTTTATTAAAAGACGCTCTCCATTAATACCAATTTTTGAAAAAAACTCCTTTTTCATACCAGTTAGATTTTATAGTATATAAAAGTTTTCGCAAACAATGGTTGATTTAGATAACATATTCTGCTAGCCTTTAAGTTGATCTTTTCGTTCTAATTTATGAAAAATTCTATTAAATCAATTACTCCAGATAAGAAGTTTTTTACCAATAAAGGCAAATCGATAAGGCAGTTGGAACAAACAAATACAATTAGTATTTATAAAAATTATTCTTCACATTTCTTTAAAAAAGACGATAAAATTAGTACATTGTTTGAAGAACCACAGCTCGAAGAATTATCTTCGCTAGCAAATGTTATTCCGACTAAAAGACAAGTAATAATTAATAGCTTTACAACTTTCACCAGTAACCATAAAAAAGCCTCATCTTCACTGATGCTAAGTCTTATTCCTTTGACTTTATTTATTTTCTTTTCGATTCCGGCTTTTACATTTTCAAGACCACACGCTAAGTATTCTGTTTTTTCATCAAAACCACTGACAGTTGGCGGTATAGCTGAACAAGTAGCCACCGGTGATCCAAGAGCAGTTAAGCTAGATGGAGTTTTTACAGAATATGGCTGCCCAAACTTTGAAGGATTAGGAGCTAATTTTGTTGCCGAAGCCGATAAAAACAAAATTCCTTATTGGCTTATTCCTGCTGTTTCATTTCAAGAATCAGATTGCGGTAATATAACTCCTAAAAAAGACG
>DATIHK010000005.1:0-4590 GCA_035480775.1 Saccharimonadales bacterium (SeqCode)
CTTTAAAACTAGCTTGATTTGTGGCATTAACGTCTATAGAACCTCCGGCCAATGCACCGGTATTATCATCATCTGGCCCCGTACCAGGTGCCAAACAAAAATTTTGCATTCCTGTTGCCAATCCTTTTATAGGAAGTGGAAGCTTATTATCAACAATAAATGGTTTAGTTTGTACAACTCCTGAACAAGTGTATTGCTGAATCCAAACTTGAGTTTTGTGCCAACCGTTAGGATCACTACAAGAAAGTCGAAGTGTTTGCGGATCTTCTGTAATTACTCCATTAAGACAAGAACAATTTATGTCACCTGAGGCGCATTCATTATCTGATGGAGTATGATTGAAACCTCCGCAAGTCTTACCTGCAGTGTTATTTGTGTGAGTTGTCCAACCAGTTGTAAAAAACGACGTAATTGCTTGTATAACAGCTGTCAAAAGGTCGACAGGCCAGCAAAAGAATTGATTTGAACTACTATCACAACCAATAGAGAGTATGTTTTTACTAGTTACAAAAGAATAACCAGCAGTATACGGTTGATGATCTGGACTCGGATCGGCACCTAATCCCCAAAGATTAAATATACGGGTACCTTCTTGAGCATCAAAGTTAGATTTAACACACAAATTATCAGGTCTGCCGATTCTTACCAATCCACCATTGCCGGCACTTCTTAATGAATATTTCTTTTGAATCGAGGGAGCACCTTGAGCCGGATCTGGTTGATCGCCAAATTTTGGATCACTTATCACATCAGTTGGAGGAGCGATAATCTCATCGACACCATTAATATTAAGAACTTTGTTATTAACTGCAGTAGAAGCAGGAATTGGTGAAGCATCTCCATTTGTACCTTGATAAATGACAGCAGTGGGACCCGAAGTAAAAGCCTTGTCAGTTCCATCAGATTCTGAAAGTGTAAGTTCCTTACTAGTGCTCGGATCGTCCGGAAACTGTTTATCTCTTCGCGCAGGAGAATTAAATGAATCAGAATTTGTAGTAGTTTCACCTTGCCCTTCACCAAAAAATCTAGTACCGGTAACTAACGCATAAGGAAAATAAGATACATCTTTAAGATAACAACCTCCACTACCTACTAAACAATCTGGATTTACTCCGGTAAGAGAAACAACTTCAGGATCTTTAAACCAAGGTGGCTGAATATTATGCATATAGACAACTCCTGTTGCCGGAAGTCCGGATGCAGCATTGTAACATTCATCTTGCGACGTGACAGAAGAATCTTTACATACAGCCATACACTTTAATTGTGTAGCGTAGTTTGCCAAATAATATTTACCAACACTACTCAACTTAGCTGAGGTAACAACATTAGGATCAGATAAATTTACAGCTGGCCCGTAATATCGTGAATTTATTGGTGAGTTAGAACCCTCAACTGGAACTGGTGAGGTCGACTGTTGATAGTCACTACACTGGGATATTTCTTGAACAGGAAATTTTTTATCGTAACGGGGCATTACAATTGGAGCTACACACCCCCAGATAGTGCATGTAGTTGTTGCTATTAGGTTTGCTATAGAAACGCTCTCATTGGTTTGATCTTCTCTTCCATACAAAGGAATCGAGGTAGTTCGATCATCGCCTTCCAAAGGAACATCAGATCCCGGATTACCAGTATTATCGTATGAATGATCGTCAAACTTTAGTCCTAATCTTGTGGTAATTCCTTTACTGACTATAAATGTCTTTTTCAAAGCTTCATAAATTGTAGGGGTCATACCCATCGCTGGTGTATAACAACTCAAAATGTCAGCACGATTTAAATAATTATACGGATCAGGCGGATCTGACGGCGTATCTATTGAAAAATATGGTCCATCGGCGTCATTCTTAACAGAGACATCAACATTTACATTAATTCGCAAAGGTTCGTAATTATCTGTAGTCGGTACCTTCCACATATCAATTAAATTGTCGGCAGGATTTGCACTCGCGCCGGCGTAAAAGATTAAGTAATTAGTTTTATTGCAACCCGAGTCTCTGTTTAGAGTAAGCTCGAAGTACCCAAACCGGTCTGTAGTCGAAATATTAATCCCACCACCCAAATTATGACTGAGATTTTTGAGATCGCCGTTATCTTTACAGGTTTCTGAAATCGTTGGCGAAACCCCCTCATAAGCAACAACTTTGACGCCTTGTACATAACCACCAGTAACTCGTGCGCCTGTTGGAAGTACGATGTTTTTAGAAGTTCTAACTTGGCCACGAATTTTTATAGTCCCATTTCCACCCGAATAGCTACTGTCGTTACAAGCTCCGTGTGATGCCCATCTTTCGGCATTTGGTTCGTTAGGTCCAATTATTGCGTATACAGTTTGTTCTGGATCGCTACCTACATTGTCATCAATATATTTCAAAAAAGCTGCATAATGGGCGGGGTCATCAAAACCTCCACTGGTGCTGCTAGACGGATCACCATAACCTATACGAATTATAGGAATCATGGCATTATTGTGAGCGCTTTTAACACCGGCTAATACACCAACCTGGTCGTCGTTAGCTATTTCTAGGGTGTACTTTAGACCTTTTTGATTTGCTGTGGAATAAAAACCATCTCCACTAGTGTAATGCGATGCCGAATTAGCTCCAATCTTTCCGTTATTGGCACCAATTTCCGCAAACTCGTCGGGACCGCTGGTGGAAAGTCTAAAGGCATCCCATTCGGATGAACCTGTCCCTAAGGCATTAAACAAAAGAGCTGCTTGAATACGACTATCTCCACCAATTGCAGAAATTTGCCCGGCTAATTTTGTTTTGGCAACATCGCGCGACACAGCACCAGCATAATAATCATGCCAGCCGGTTTCTGTTAGGATCATCGGTTTATTTAGAGCATATTTATCATATGATTCGTTTACGTAGGCCATAACTAACTTACCATCGGCGGTATCATAGGCATTGGCTCCTTCAAAATCGAATTTGTTCCAATTTGCACCGGTGCCGTTTATGATCTGAGTTATTAGTGCGTTAAAGTTAGGCTCACCTACGTTAAAAACCGGTGTTATAAATTTAATATGTTGATATGCGGGTGCTGCAGTAAAAAATCCATTAACATAATCAATAACTCCATTTGCAACACAACTTACATCTCCACTTGCATAAGCGTCAGCGTGCGCAACCTCTTTACCTTTAATGAAGTTGTAAAAAAGAACTATTAGAACAAGAAAAAGTAGAAACTTTTGTACGCGTGACATAAACGACTAAATTATATCACCCGTGATACAATAAATTTATGGCTTTAGGTCAAAAGATTAAAACATTTAGCAATTCTCTATTAAAAAGTCTGACTTCGCCAAGTTATTACTCAGACGTAATTAAGGCTCCCTTTAGCTTTTCGGTTAAATATTTTGTGGCACTCGCGATTTTGTCCTCAATAATTTTAACTTTAATAACCACTTTTCAAGTTGCGCCAAAAATGCGCAATGATATCAATAACTTTTTGAAACAAGTAGTTGCTCAATATCCAGCTAATTTGGTACTCACTATGAAATCAGCAAAGCTGTCTATCAACCAAACCACCCCTTATATAGTGCCATTTCCAAAAGATTTACAACAAGACAAGCAGACTAAACAATTTAAAAACTTATTAGTTATAGCTCCAAACGGAACTGTCGGCGATTTGGATAAATATAAAACGATGATACTAGTTAACAGCTCAAATGTGTTGGTAAAAAATCAAGAAGAAAAATTAGAAACTTATTCTTTAAAGCAATTTCCAGATGGATCATTTTCGAAGGCAACACTTTTGCAATATTTGCAAAAGCTTCAACCGATGATAACTTTAGTCGTTGTAGTGGTGTCGGTAGCAATATTTTTATTTATCTTGCTATATAACCTGGTTTTCAGATCAATTTATTTGGTAATTCCAGCTTTTATTTTTTGGGGGGTTGCAAAAGCGCGTAGTTTTGAATTAACTTTTAAACAAGCTGTTCAAATAGCTGCACACGCTATAACTTTACCAATTTTAGCGGAATGTGTTTTTGAAGCTATTAACTTTCAAATTCCTTTGCCACTTTGGTACTTTTTTGTTCATGTGATCTTTGGAGTGGTAATAATTGTTGTTTTAAGTCAGAATAGTAAAGTACATACGACCAGTAATTCTGCTCCCACTTCGGCTAATCAATAGGTATTCTCTAATTTCCCAACTTATGCTAGAGTCAAATTCGTAGTATTCCTCTGTAGCTCAATGGTAGAGCAAATCCCTGTTAAGGATGAGGTTAGTGGTTCGAATCCACTCGGAGGAGCCAAATATTACTTAATATAACTGAATTGATTCCTTTCAAGCTTTCAAACAGTGGATTTGCTTTCACTGCAACAATTTCTCCGTCATTTACTAATATTTCTTCGAAGAAGAACTTGAGGTAGTTTTTCTTAATACTTGGTTTAGCATCTTTATAGGTCTGATAAACGTTTCTTGTGAGTGAAAGTATCTCCTCGATTAGGCTAAAATCTACACTTCTTGTGGATTCTAATTTAGCCATATTATCGTCGATAGCCTGAATCTGGGTTTCTAATTCGGTGTGCAATCTTTTAAAAGTGAGGCTATCTATGGTGTAGTCCAATAAACGCT
>DATIHK010000006.1:0-6915 GCA_035480775.1 Saccharimonadales bacterium (SeqCode)
GACCTCAACTTTCCACTGCATCGGAATTATTGTTAAATTTATTGGGTGAGCAAAGTTGTTTTGCTTTTTCCATTCTAAAAGTTGCGTTTTTACTTGATTCATTAATTCTTCTAAATCTTTTATTTTCCACGCAGACATACGAACCCAAATTTCGATCGGCGCTATTTTTACTTTGATGTGTGAAGAATTTGCATAGACAAAAACATCTTTAATTTGCGTGGTTTCTGAAACGATTTTTTGAATAGCTTCTGAAAGCTGCTGAATTTCGGAATCTTGAACTTTGCCGTTGTCGTATTCTAAAGTTATCATTGGCATAAGGTTATTTTAGCAGATTTAATAATAAAGCCCCCCGCGGTAGATTTCCGAAGAGGGCTTGACGAACTTTCGTACAAATGTCAGAACTTGCGTTGACGCTTACTTCTGAGGCGGAACTTGCTTCTTCTTACCTTTGCTTCCCTGACCCATCTTGCTAGTTGTCATGCTTCCTCCTATTTTCGATAGCCTATTGCGCGGAGCCCTTTTACAAGAGAAATGGCACGCCGAACGTCTCGAGCACTGTGCGGAACGTCCAGCTCTAATCCATCGACAGTGAAATAAGACCAATGAGGCTGAAACACCACGATTACACCTGAAATTCTGTAGCTATAGGGAATGTGGCACGGACCGATTTCAGTGTGATCACGCCAACTCTCTATCGGTCCCATGAATGTTAATGCCTTTACCATCTCTATACCATTTTCCCACGCTTTAGCATCGTGTCCTAAAGGCCTTTCTGGCCATCTAAATTTGGAAATCTTTCCTTTACTTTCTTCGTAATCACCATACCAGGCGACAATCTTACAAATGCCCAACGTAAATCCGACAACCAGAAGCAAAATAAATAGAATGGTTATAAGATCGTCTAGACTCATCTTCTAAACCTCCTAATTTGAGAAGTTGAAAACATTATATATAAAGTGGAATTAAAGTAAAGCTATAGGGTCTGTTCTACGCGTGCTTTTTCTTTTTGAAATTCTGGATCGTTTTTTTGAAAGGCGTCGTATTCTGGATATAAATAGGCCCGCCATTCCATAAAATCTACCTGGTTTAATAACACACCATCTTCTCTCATTATTTCTACTGCCAGCGGATTATTTTGGGCAGCTGCCTGCTTTATGCCTTCAGTATTTCCGAAAAAGTTAATAATTATATCGCTTATTTTAAATGTCGGAATTATTTGATATGGAATTTTTGGATTTGCACTATTAACTCTTCTAATTACTAAATTATTTTTTACTTCTTCGGTAAATTTAATTTCTTCTAAAACACGATTGGCTCCGTCGACCCAATATTCTTTTTCGTCAATTAAAGCAAATGTCATCGAATGTCCAATAGGTCGCCCATATTTTAATTTCAAACCTGCATTGTTAAGTATGCCGCTCATTAATAAAGTATTGCCTGCACATGTAGCTTTTTTTGTTGCTAGCATGCGTTTTGGATAATAAGAAAATTGTGAATCTGAAATTTTGCTCACTTGGTTAAAAACTTTTTCGAGGTATTCGTACTCTGACTTAGTCGAAGCGGCATCGATATTAAAGGCTGATACTAATTCTTCGAGTTTGGAAATTACAGCTTTGTACAGTTCGAGTTTAATGGCTTCTTTGTTGGTCAATTCTAACTTAGGCATTGAGTATTCTGCATTTCCGACTAAGGCCTTGTTCCAGACTTCGAAAAGCTTTTCGATGTTTAATTCCATAGTCTTATTAATACACAATCTTGCCAACTATTCGAGCTAATTCTGTGGCTTTAGTAATATCTTCAGGATTTGGAGTATAAACGAGAACGGTGCTATTAGTATAATCTGAAATGTACCTAATTAGGGAAGTAATACCTTTTAATTCAGGATTAGTGGTATCCATAGAACTCACTATCAAAGCTACATCAAAAGTCTTTCTATCATCAATATAATCATATAATGTATCTGCAGTAGCCTCAGCTCCTAGAATTTGCTTGGCTAGCGATTCTGCTAGGCCTTTTCCTGTAGTATCAGCATTTATTGAACAATCTATTAGTTTTCTACCGTTTTTTTCGAGTACTGTTTTTGCTATATCAAAATCTTCTTGGCTGTCTGTCCATCTGTTTCTGTTGCCACTATGGAGTACTAGAGTTTCGATATCCTCTGTTTTTTGTTCTAAAGATTTATCAGTATTTGTTGGTTCACCTAATGTCATATCTTAAACCTAGCATAAATTCTTTGAATACCTTTGCCAATACTTACTTGTTTATAAATTTCTACTGACTGCAATTCAGAAGTGTTTTTGACATGAGGACCTCCACAAAACTCTTTGCTGATGCAATTGTCTAAAGATTCACCAATAAAATAAACGTTTACTTGGTCTCCATATTTTTCGTTAAAAGCATGAGTGGCCCCAGTTTTTTCGGCTTCGGATTTTGAAAGTGTCACCATGTTTACTGGGAATTTTTTAGCGATAGCAGAATTGATTTCGTCTTCGACCGCTTTTATTTGTTCTTCATTAAGTTTTGTTTCGTTTGGAAAATCAAATCGCAAGCGCTCACCTGTAATGTTGCTTCCTTTTTGCATCACGTGGTCACCCAAAACTTTGTGCAACGCAGCATTGAGTAGGTGAGTGATCGTGTGATATTTAATGGTGTTTTCGCTTTGGTCGGCGAGCCCTCCTTTAAATTTTTGTTCGGCGCCGGTGCGAGATTCAGCTTGGTGAGCTTGATTAACTTCGGCAAAAACTTTGGCAAATTCTTTTTCGTTTATCGAAGTGCGATCTCGAACATCTTCCAAAAATATTTCGCTGGGGTAACCGGTTGATTGATATAAATCAAAAGCTGCTTTTGCTAAAGCTGGCACGTCTCTAAGATCGACTTTTTCTAAAACTTTTGCAACTTCTTTGCTTCCACGGGCAAGAGTTTGCGCAAATTTATTTTCCTCATCGGCAAACAAATCTTGAATCGATTTTTGCTTTTCTACTAGCTGAGGATAAATCCAAGACATAGTTGTAACTACTGCAGAAACCAAACTTACCGATATATCTTTTTCAACACCTAAAACTCTCCCAGCGCGAACCATGCGACGCAGTAATCGGCGCAACATATAACCTTGATCTTTGTTGGAAGGAATAACTCCATCCATAGCCAAAAAAGTACAGGCACGAATGTGGTCTGCCAAAATACGCATCGACTTAGTAACGGCTTCGCTTTCGTGATATTTTTTGCCACTGATTTGCTCGATTTTTTCAACGATCGGCCAAAAGTTATCGGTTTCAAAAATATCTTGCTTTCCTTGAACAGCAAATGCTATGCGTTCTAGTCCACCTCCAAAATCCACATTTTTTTGTGATAAAGTGTCCCACCCACCTTTGGCATTTTTTACATATTGCATAAAAACCGAGTTGCCAATTTCGATAAATTTATCTTGGTGTGCATCTGGATCAAGCCCTAATCCATTGCCATCTTTACCTACATAATAAAAGATTTCGCTGTCTGGTCCGCCAAGTTCGCCTGGAGTATCTCCGCGCTTCCACCAATTACTTTCTTTTCCGTAAGCAAAAATGCGTTCGCCTTCTTTGGCTTCGACACCATATTTTGTGAAAATCTTTTTGATAATTTCAACCGACTCGTTGTCTTTAGGAGCACTGTCATCTCCTTTAAAAACAGTTGCGTACATTTTGTTTATATCGAGCCCTAAAACTTCTACCAAAAATTGATAAGCCCAAGGAAGTTGTTGATCTTTAAAATAATCGCCCAAACTCCAATTGCCGATCATATGAAAAGCAGTGGTATGACGATTGTCACCGACTTCGTATAAATCTTCGGCGAAGCGTCCAGCACGTTGAACATTTACCAATCGTTTACCAAGTGGATGAGGCTGGCCAGACAAATAGGGCACTAGTGGAAACATTCCTGAATTTACAAAAAGTAATGTAGGATCATTTTCTGGAACCAACGAAACATTGGGCACTTGCTTGTGTCCGCGTTCGACATAAAAGTTTATAAATTTTTCTAAAATTTCTTTTGATGACATAAAAAAACCTCGTCTCTCCACACTAGTTTATCACTAGTATGTAAGGACGAGGATTCTCGTGGTACCACCCTACTTTGTTCTCTTGGCCTGAAATCCGTCAGGTACGATCGCTTTCGCGAAAAGCTCACGGGGAGCATTAATTCCCGATCATAGCTTAGTGGTATTAAACCTAAAAACCTCTATGTTGTCAATAAAATTGCATTTGAATCGTAGTAATATATAATGCTTTATAACTTTCGCGATTCGCTGCTTAGGAGGCAAATATGCCACAATCTGATGTAATAGAACCCGGCGATACAGTGCAGTTGACTGACATTGGTATTTTTCGCCACACATACCAAGAATCCACATTTCTAGATCGCGGACTTGAAAACGGTTCGGAAGGAAAAGTAATCGAGACTTATGACACCGGCTATGCCAGCGTGACTTTTCTAAAGCCTTTTCTGGATCGCGCAAATACCATTGATGTGAGGTTGGAATTTTTGGTGATCGTAAAGAAAAATGGAAAACGCCGAAGGCGTCAATTTCGTGCCAAACCCAGGGAACAACAACGGTAATCAGATGAGATTTAGTAATACCCATGAGATTGAGGTAGACGATCGTGTACGACTAGTAAAAATTCCTTCTGAAACGTATTTTCAAGATCACTTTAGGCACCTACGACTTAGGCAACACGCTAGAGGTAGAGTTGAAAGTATTGGTAAAAATGGATCTTACTATGTGGTCTTTGATAAAACGTCGAAAGTAACAAATCAGCCTGTTGCAATGAATCTTCCACAACGATTTCTTGAAAAGATATCTAAGAACAAAGGCTGTAAATAGAGACTTTGCGTCCAAAAACGCCGAGTCTCTTTTTTTATAGAATTTATGGAGGCCTGGATGGGAATTGCACCCATGTATACAAGTTTTGCAGACTCGCGCCTTACTACTTGGCTACCAGGCCTTATATTGGCAATATCACAAAATCTGTTGATATTTTACCATCACCATGATAATTTAGTCTTAAGATGCCTATTTCTACTATCGGTTCCGAAAATAAACTTAATATTTCAAAAATAATCATGATCGTTTTAGGTCTTTTAATAGTCGGGTTGGCGGCTTATTTTGGTAAAGGTGTTATTCAAGGACTAGGAAATTTAGGCGGAAGATCGGGTCTTTCAGTAACAGTACGCAACGGAGATGCCGAAGTTTATCTCAATAACAATCTAGCCGGAAAAACACCACTAGAAATTCAAACTGTTAAACCCGGCGACAACAAAGTAACTATTAAAAACGGAACAAAAAGATACGAAACTTCTTTTACGTTTATTCCAAATTGGCACGTCGTAGTAATTCGCGATCTCGGAACTTCTGATGTTTTTTCGTCGGGCCAAAATACTTGGGTCGAAAAAACTGATGGTGGTTCGATGCTAAGTGTCATTTCGGATCCTGCAGGTGCCTCAGTTTTTATTGATAATACCGAAATCGGAAAAACTCCATATTCATCAGATAAATTAACCGAAGGCGAATACGATTTACGAATAGTCATGCCTGGTTACGAAGAAGAAGATGGTCGTATTAAAATTGCCAAAGGATATAAATTAAATATTGCGGCAAAGCTGTTTCCGGTTCCTGCTAAAACTCGCGTCGAATTAATGGAAGGCTCAACCAATTTATATAACGTAATTTCTGACAATCCATTAGTTTACTCTGATGCACAAAGCTGGGTTAATGCAGTTTTATATTGGAATCAAACTCGCGGAATTGATCTGGGCGGAACTGGAGTCAACAAAGATAAAGTTTTTGATTTCTTACTAGACTATAACGGCGTTGTTTATAACAAAGACGGAGCTGCTGTGTTGGATGCAACTCAATACACGCAATTTAAAGATGCCAAAAAAGGTGCTTACTTAGGCAGATCTACCGACGGTCCAGGTTTAACAGATCCAGCTAAAAAGACTTTAGCAGCTTTGGGCGCAGCCGGTGGAACTGGCCAAACAGCTACAATTGGAACAACTCCAACCGGATGGTTACGGGTTCGCAGCGCCGCCAGTATCGACGGAACTGAATTAGCAAAAGTTAACACTGGGGATTCATTTGCGATATTAGAAAAACAAACTGGTTGGGTAAAGATTAAAGTTTCTGACAGTATTTCAGGCTGGGTTTCAGCTGACTACGTTACCATAAAATAAATATCATTTAAAAGCATCATTCCACTCTAAAAGATCCGGGCGAAGGCGCTTAACAACTTCCACATTTTTATTGTAATCTTCTGTCAATCCTAAGCGCTTTTCGTAGCGCGCGAGCAAAACATAAATTCCCACATCATTAGGCGAAATATTTTGAACTTTGCGATAAAAATCTTGAGCAATTTTTAAATAAGCTGAATCCAAATTAGACAATCCCGTAGGAATATTTAAATCACCGTTCGCCAGAAAAAAATATAAAACCACTTCATTACGAATTGTAGCTAAATTTTTAGGGTTTAGATTGTAAGCATCTTGCAAATCTTTAAGAGCTAATCTTTTTATAATTTGGCGCTGAGTTTCGTCTGCCGTTGAAAGCTGGGCAATCCAAACTTTTGCCCGACCACGATAGTACAAAGGTTCTTGTGGGTTTTTTTCGATTGCTTGGGTAGCTTGCACCAAAGCGCTTTGATAATCTCCTTGTGAAAGCAAGCTCTGAGCTGAAGTGTTATTTATATCTGCGAAATATATTGCAGCAAAATGCAGCATCGCAAAAAGATATAGCGCTGTGACGAGCGTAATTAGTAAAAATTTCTTCACTCGGGCTCCTTTTCTAAATAAGCCAGTAAAAACCAAAAGAGCAAAGCTGTAGCCACCGTAGGCCAACTAAAAATATCAGTAGCATATAAAGCAATTAATGCTGGAGTCGCAACTAAG
>DATIHK010000007.1:0-1777 GCA_035480775.1 Saccharimonadales bacterium (SeqCode)
GTAAGCGTCAACGCAAGTTCTGACATTTGTACGAAAGTTCGTCAAGCCCTCTTCGGAAATCTACCGCGGGGGGCTTTATTTTTAGTTGTATAATTACTTTATGAAACCCCGCATTATTTTTATCCACGGAAACGGCGCAATGCATTGGAACTTTGCCTTTTCGGGTTGGCTCAAAACCGAACTAGAAAAAGCCGGATTCGAAACTTTTTTTGAAACCTTTCCGGACTCAGTAATTGCTCGCGCTGAATATTGGCTGCCGTTTTTGCACGATCACGTTAAAGCTGGAGAAAATGATGTTCTTGTTGGTTGGTCGACTGGAGCAGTCGCAGCCTTGCGCTACGCCGAAGCCAACAAAATTTTGGGCTCGGTAGTAATTTCTCCATCTTATACCGATTTAGGAGATGATTTAGAAAGGCAAAGCGGCTATTTTATCGACGAATGGCATTGGGAACGCATAAAAAATCATCAAGACAAAATCGCGCTTTTTTATGGAGACAACGACCCTTATGTTCCACAAGAACAGTTTGAATATATTGCAAAGCAATTAAGTCCTACCGTTTTTAAAATTCCTAATGCTCAACATTTTATCGAATACACCGAATTTCCCGAGCTATTGAAATACCTTGTAGAAAATTATGCTAAAATTTAGACATGGCTGCCAAAGCGTTTTTTATAGTTGTAATTGTAGCTTTAATACTTGCAACTCCATCACTAATTAACTGGTACAAATCGTACACAAATCCCAATGCGCCACAACATAATATCTTTGAACAAATAGTCAAAGGAGTTACATACAATAGCTATCCAGAATGGAGCACAATTCAAGATAGTTTAGAAGGCATTATTTCGCAATCTTCGGTCGATGTTACGATTATTACCGACGCCAACCCACCTAAAATGGAAATAACGGCGACCACTGACGCCGCAATTCCACAAGAACAAATTGACCAAGCCAACGCCAGCGTTTGCAAAATACTTGCCGATGCTGCAACAAAATACGCCAGTGTAAAACTTGCTGTTGGTGGATTTAAATATTATTCAGCTACTAAGTATTCTGGATATGTTGTTTGTAATTAATTACTTTTTTTATTAGTTCGTAATGTACTAACGACTCGTTTTGGATATTCGATAAAAAATGATTTCGGATTGCCTTTGATTCTTCTTGCAGATATACCTGCTATTAACTTTCCATCGTAACCAATGTTACCTTTTACTTTTATAATATTTATGCTCAAATCTATATCTTCGTGAACTTTTTTATCTTCTAAATTTACGAGAGGTTTAACGATCTCCCACATTTTTTTGGTGAGCATCATATTTGATCCCGATAACACTTCATTGTTTTTAAGTATACGTTTCATCGTCTTAAAATAAATTCTTGACGGAAACGAAAATTTTATTAGACCGTCATAATAGTAAAACGGACCTGAAAGAGCGTCGATTTTAAAGTTTTCAAAATTATATTTTATTCTTTCAATCCAATCAGGAGGAACAATAGTATCGGCATCAATACGCGCAATAATGTCGTATTTGGCGGCGTTGAGCCCGGTGTTGCGGGCAGGAATCATACCTTGTTCTTTTTCGCTAATAACTCTAGCGCCCATTCTTTTTGCTATTTCTGCAGTTTTATCTGTGCAATTATTGTCTACAACAATTATTTCGTCAGGTGGATCTGTTTGCTTTTGAAGGCTCTCTAAGCACTTTCCTATATATTGTTCTTCGTTGTATGTTGGAATTACTACCGAAATTTTCATGAGTAGGTGTATTATACGTTATC
>DATIHK010000008.1:0-28338 GCA_035480775.1 Saccharimonadales bacterium (SeqCode)
ATTTTCAACTAGCTATCTTAGTTGTATTTTTGCGCTGCAAAATCTGCGGTTAATATGCGGCAAATATATAATTCATCGCCTCATCAGTGAAGTTATTATGCGGTAAATATGCGAAGCAGAATTCTATTATAAATAGAGATCAGCACCTTTACCTCTGAGTTACTTTTAAATAGAGTCATGGCATGTTTGGAGATATTTTTGAAAGAATTACTCTATTTTTACAAGCTAATATTTGGATTTTGTTAATTGCCGTAGCACTTTGTTCAGGAGGAGTCACTTATGCTGTATCTAAATCGTCGCAGATTCCAACGATTGAAAAACCCATTGAGGTAAATTCAACTTCTGAAGCTTCGGCAACATCGATAGACAGTTCAACAATAAAAGTTGATGTTTCTGGTGCTGTAAAATCTCCTGGTGTTTATTCTTTGCCTCAGGATGCACGTATAAATGACGCCCTAGTCATAAGCGGGGGAGCGTTGACTAGTGTATCTGCTCAATGGCTTGCACAACACGTTGATCTAGCTCAAAAACTCAAAGATACTCAAAAAGTTTATGTTCCATTTGATTGGGAAGTGTCAGATGTCTGTAGGCAAGATGAGTTAAAGAAACTCGATATTACCTCTACCGCGAATCTTGTAATTCCTATACCAACTACAGTAAATCCAACTGGTACTACACATACAAGTCCTACACCTGCACAAACTCAAAATGAACTTACGCATGTAAATTCTGCCACTCAAGAAGAATTGCAATCTCTTCCAGGAATTGGTCCAGTTTATTCGCAAAAAATTATTGATAACAGACCTTTTGCCTCAGCCTCAGATTTAGTTTCTAAGGCGAAACTTTCACAGTCTTTAGTAGATAAAATTAGTCCTTTAATAGATTTCGAATGAAAAAATATGGTGCATTTATTTTAATGTTTTGCTTTTTTATATTGCACTTTTATGTAGTTTGCGGGAGAGATGTTTTGATTTGCAAAGCTCCAGATTCACCAGAAGCAACAGGAATTTTTGCTTCAATCAGAAATTCTGCAACTAAAAATATTCGAAAATATATACCAAGTCCACATAGCGAATTGCTGCTAGGAATGCTTTTGGGTATAGATGATTTAAAAACTATTCCAAGATTTAGTGACATGCTTAGATCAACTGGGACGATTCATATAGTTGTGGTTTCTGGATACAACATTAGCCTTGTTTTTGAACTGATAATTTCAGTAATCGGAACTCAATACAAGTTAAAAAATCTAGTAATAGCGCAGATATTGACTCTTGTTTATTCATTACTTACGGGTTTTCAACCTCCGGTAATTCGTGCGTGGATTATGAGTTCTATTGTTTCATGGGGGAGATATTCTGGGAGGCGAATAGAAGCTTTACAAGTACTAATTTTTTCAGCTTTGGCGATGCTTTGTTTTAATCCGCTCTATCTTTTGAGCTTGAGCTTTCAGCTAAGTTTTCTTGCCACACTTAGTCTTGTTTTGTATGCGGAAGCTTTTTCAAAACTTTTTTCAAAAAAACTAAGGAACAAGGCATTGATAGCTGATCTGTCTACAACGTTGGCTGCGCAAGTTCTTGTTTGGCCTTTAATTTCTAGTTATTTTGGGCGAATTAGTTTAATTAGTCCGTTTGTAAATTGTTTAATTCTTTGGACTGTTCCACTTGCAACAGTTCTAGGTGGAATTTTTTTAATAACCACATACGTAAATAGCATTTTAGCCCACCTTTTTGTGTGGATTGTATATCCACCTCTGGATATATTTGTACAAGTAATCAGATTTTTTTCAAAATTTAACTTTGCCGTAGTAGATTACAAAATTAGTACTTTAGCACTGTTAATTTATTATTTTTTTGTATTGAGTTTTAGTTATTTTTATAAGATTTCTGTAGATGATAAATAAATGGTTAATTGTGATTTATATTAGTTTTTATCTGTTTAAAGGGTTCTTATATTTTTCAAAATTCGATACATATACACGTTTAGATATAGGTAAGGGGAGTGCTTTTTTGTTTTATACTTCTTCACATAAGGTAGTATTTTTTGATGCAAGCTCTTCATACGAGGCTGATGGTTATTTATTTGATCAAATGCCGTTTGATTGTTTAATATCAAGCGTTGTTATTCCTGCTATCAATTCTCGAATTTTAGAAGCATTGAGAAGAATTAAATTACGCTGTTTATTTGGAACAGTTTATACAAACAAGATTCCAGAAGGCGTTATCGACTTGAATTATAAAATTCTGCCTACTGGGACCGAGTTTTCATTTGATGGAATTAAATTTAAATTACTTGCCTCTAAAGTACTGTTGGTAAATTCAGATAGTTACAATTTTATTTTAGTTGGAAATCCCAAGCTCTTAAACTCTTCAATTTTACAAGAATACCAAGCTCAAATAATTCCTTATAAAGACTACTAATATTTGCTTAATTTAGTTATTTCTAATAACATGAAGGCATGGAAATTGCTGGTTTAATAAGACAAAAAGTCATTGAAGCTGTAAAAGATATTTATAATATTGATTTTACAGAATTTACAATTGAGCATCCGGAAAATTCTGATTTCGGAGATTACGCTACAAACGTATCGATGAATCTGGCGAAATTGGTCAAGCAGAGTCCAATAGACATTGCTAATAAGCTAAGCTATAAGCTGCAAGAAATGGATGCTATGACAAACGTACATAATACTAATCTGCAAATATTCAAAAGTGTTAAAGTGGCGTCGCCTGGATTTATAAACTTTGTTTTAACAACTGAGTGGTTACAAAATGTACTCTTGGATCTCCATAAAAATGGCAACTCCTATAGGGCTATGCAAAAAGATGGTAAAAAGCGTATCGCTTTGGAACATTCTAATGTCAATCCTAACAAAGCCGCGCACGTAGGACATCTAAGAAACGCTTGCATAGGTCAATTTTTAGAACGAGTCTACGAGCATTTAGGTTACGAAGTAGAAGTTCAATATTACTGTAATGATCTGGGAGTTCAAGTAACTACCTCCACAATGGGAGAAGAGAAGTTTAAAGATATCAAACCAGAAGATTATAAAAAATTTGATCACTATATGTGGGATGTTTATTCCAAAATGGCATCTCTAATTGAAAATAATGCAGAATTAAAAGCTGAGCTCAATGAACGACTCGTTAAGCTAGAAAATCCCGAATCTGCAGAATCCGAAAAACAAAAACAACTCGCCACAAAAATTTTAAAAACAAATTTGGAGACCTTTTCTAAATTAGATTTTGACTACGATGTAATTGTTTATGAATCTGATATTGCGCGCCTAAAATTGTGGGAAAAAGCTTTTGAAATTTTGAAACAAAACGAGAATTTTTATCTCGCAAAAGACGGTCCATCTAAAGATTGTTGGCTTATAAAATTAACTGAAAAAGATGACTCTACCGTGCAAAAAGATGGTAAGACGATAGAAGAAGATAAGATAATTGTTCGTTCAAATGGAGTAGCTACTTATACTGGAAAAGATATCGCTTACCATATGTGGAAATACGGCTTACTTGGAACAGATTTTCACTACGAGCCTTTTGTCACTGAAACCCAAAAAAAGGAATTATGGTCGACTACATATTTACCTCATGAATCAAACGAAAAAGTAACTTTTTCAAATGTTAATAAAGTTTTTGACGTTATTGATACTAAGCAAACTTACGCTATCAATGTGGTCAAGCAATCATTACGTTATTTGGGCTATGAGGACCAAGCAGAGAACATGGTTCATGTTAACTATGGATTTGTCTACTTATCACCTGAAACAGCAACAGAACTTGGTGTAGACACTTCAGACGGTAAAAATAAATATGGTATGAGTGGACGAAAAGGTTGGGGAATAAAAATAGATGATTTTATTGATATGGTGGACAAAAAGATGACTTCTGAATTTGGAGAATTTGCAGCGCTAAAAGATGTTCGTAACGGAGCTATAAAATTTGAAATGCTCAAATACAATACTTATCAAGATCTAATTTTTGATCTTAAATCAGCTTTAAATATTAAAGGATTTTCTGGTACATATATTCAATATACATATGCACGTACAAATTCTTTGCTTACTAAAGCCGAAAAAGTTGAAGATCAAACTTTACAAACTTTAGAAGATAGGGAACTGGATGTTTTACGTGAATTATATAAATTTTCTGAAATTGTTGAACGAGCTGCATCTGAATTTGCTCCCAATCTATTGTGTGGATATTTATTTGAACTCTGTCAAAAATTTAACTTTTTCTACAATGATTTATCCATACTTAATGCAGATAGTCCCGAAAAGAAAAAATTTAGAGTATTATTAACGTACGGAGTAAACACAGTGTTAAAAAATGGACTATACTTGCTAGGAATTGCAGCTCCAGATAAGATGTAATACGATGACAAATACTTACAAAAGACATAGCCCAGGTTTTTTCGGAAGACTATTAAGATCGATTATCTCGGTTTTTATTTTATCTACTCTTGTTTTAGGAATTTCTTACAGCGTAAAACAACTCTCAACTTTAAATTCAAAAAAAGTAGTTAATATGTCTATGAATTTAGCTTCACGCTTTGGCATGGACAATAGCAAAATAGGGGAAGTCGCTGGAGCTTTGATCGATCGCTCAAATAGTGTGACAATAAATGATACTCCTACAAGCACTGAATCCCATAAAACTATAAGTAAAGAATTTACTTTTGCAGTCATTGCCGACTCGCACGATGATATACCAAATCTTACAAAAGCATTAGATATGGCTAAGAAAGAAAATGCCCAAGCCGTATTTTTCCTAGGTGATTATACGAATTGGGGTGATAAAGACAGTCTTCAGAAAATGAAATCTACGATGGATGCTAGTGGTTTAACTTATTATTCAATTCCTGGTGATCATGATCTGGCTGCTTCTGTCCAAGCAGGTGATACTGCAGGTCTGACCAATTACAAACAAGTATTTGGAGATAATTATCACAGTATTACATTAAAAGGTAAGAAGGTTGTGATGTTAGATAATAGTGCAAATTACACAACTGTAAGTTCTACATTGATAAATTGGTTTAAATCAGAAGTGATAAATGCAGACTTTGTCATGCTATCACAACCACTGTATCATCCAACTATAAATTTAGTTATGGGAGTTGTTCACGGGAATACAGTACCTGATGTAAAAGCTCAAGCGGAAGAGCTTTTGTCATATATTAGAACATCGAGTGTAAAAGCCATAATTGCAGGTGATCAACATAATTTTAGTGAGAATACTGACCCTAAGAAATCTACATTGCAACACATAGTCACAGGTGCTGTGGTAGGAAACGACATTGAGCTTCAAAATCCGCAAAAACCTAGATTTACTTTAATAGATATTAATAATGACGGATCTTATACAGTACGCGATACGCCTCTTGAATAAATTCCATCTGACTGATATAAATGACAGCGTATGATTGAAAAATCTTTAGTAATTTTAAAACCTGATGCAGTTCAACGCGGAATAATGGGTGAACTTCTTACTCGATTTGAGAGAACTGGTTTAAAAGTTGTTGCAGCTAAAATGACACTTCCAGATAGAGCACTAACAGAAAAACATTATTTAAAAGATGAAACTTGGCATCGAAAAGTTGGAGAAAATAATCTTAAAGACTGCGAAAAATTTGGAGTCAATCCCATGGACTATTACGGAGTAAATGACCCTGTTGGTGTTGGAAAAGTTATTAATGAATGGCTTTTTGATGCCTTACTAGTTGGACCTGTCTTGGCTTTTATTATTGAAGGACCCCAGGCTGTTGCTAAAATACGCGCTTTAGTTGGCACCACATATCCTGATTTAGCTGCACCTGGAACTATAAGAGGCGATTATTCCGTAGATTCCGCCTTCGCTTCTTTAGTTAGAAAGCGATCAGTTTTTAATCTTATACATGCCTCGGGAGCTTCTGACGAAGCAGTTGAAGAAATTAAACTCTGGTTTAAGCCTGAAGAAATATTTTCGTATAAGAGAGTAGAGGATGAACTTTACAATTACTAACCATGGAAGAACGAAACATTGATATTCATAAAGCCGCAGGAATTTTAATTAAAGATAGAAAATTTCTTTTAACACATGAATTAGGTAAAAAATTTTATATTTCTCCGGGTGGAGTTATTGAAGAAGGTGAAACTCCTCAACAAGCTCTGGTCAGAGAACTAAAAGAAGAAATCGACTTAAGTGTAAATCCACTTGATCTAGAATACTTTGGAACTTTTTATGCGCAGGCAGCTGGAGCAGAGCATAAATTTCTTCAAATGGATGTGTATAGAGTTTTGCTTTGGTCTGGAGAAATTCGTCCTAGTTCTGGCGCCGAAGTAATAGATGACGCGATTTGGGTAAATACTATAAATATTCCAACAAATATTAAAATGGGATCAATTTTTGAGCATGAAGTCATGCCAAAATTAAAAGCTTTAGATCTGATTGATTAAAAAGAAAGCTAAACCCAGCAAAGTAAGTTACTGAGTCCAGCTTTATAACGACTTAGCTTTTATTTAAGTAGCTTTTGTGCCCATTCCTTAAGTTTTTGAGGATCAGATTTTGAAATCCAGTCAACACGCGAATGAGGTGGGACATTTCCACCAGAAAAAATTACTACATTGTCTTTTTCTAGATCCCTTTTAAGATATCCAGCCAAAAGCCTTCCGTTATCTGGATGTCGACCTTTGACTTGTGAGTCGCAAATGTATCCGTCGAAGAGCTGGTTTATCACAAGATCGTAAGTTGTGTCATCGATGGTGTCTATAGTTAGGACCTCGAAACCCAATTCAGTCAGCATAGCGCAAACTTTTTTTTGAACTTCCAAGTCATCTTCAACGAGGAGGATGCGGGTCATGGAGACTCCTTTTCAATGTGAGGATTTGGCTAAAGGGATTGTATCAAAGGTAATTTATACTAGCAAATTTACTGGCGGAGGGGGAGGGATTCGAACCCTCGACACCTTGCGGCGTAGTAGTTTTCAAGACTACCGCACTCGACCACTATGCGACCCCTCCTCGCAGTAACCAAAAGATTATAACGTCATTCTGCTATAATTTCCATGTTTCAAGAGATAAGCACCCGTAGCTCAACGGATAGAGCAAGCCCGTCCTAAGGGTTAGATATGGGTTCAATTCCCGTCGGGTGCACCAAACATCAGGGACTGGCACAATTGGTAGCGCACTGCTTTCGGGAAGCAGAGGTTCGGAGTTCGAGTCTCCGGTCCCTGACCATACTGGTGTACAATTATTTAGTAATGAACCTGACTAAGTTAAAGCACCATTACTTTAATACAATTCCAAATCTGCTTGTTTTAGGTGGAATTGTTTTTTTATTTTTAGCCTATGGCCCATTAATAAGAGACGAAATTTGGTATAAATTTGAGCAAATTAAGGGTCAAAAATATGTTGTCGGCAAAAATTCAGACCAAACATCTACTAGTATTTTTGGAAGTTTACTTTCAACTAGTCCAGTTATATTGACTCCGGTAAATACCGACTTTTCAATAATAATTGAGAAGATTGGTGTGGATGTTCCTATTGTGGCGGATGTTCCAGTTACCGATGAAAAAGCATATAACGAAGCTCTAAAAAGGGGAGTTGCGCATGCGAGTGTTTCGCAATATCCATCTGAAGATGCAGGAAATGTCTATCTGTTTGCTCACGCCTCTATTAATTTTTGGTCACTCGGACAATATGCCACAGTATTTAATTTACTCGGCAAGCTGGAATTAAAAGATCGCGTTCACGTATTTTTTAAAAACAAAGATTATGTATATGAAGTTGTAAATAAAGAAGTACTTAAAGGTTGGAATACTTATCCACTTACCCGACCAGTTATAGAGCCTACGCTTACCTTACAAACTTGTGATCCACCAGGAACTACTTTAAATAGATTAATTGTTACTTCGAAATTGGTAGAAGTTAAAGACTTATCTGATTCCAATGGTATATAAATCGCTTTGATTATTTGATTTATACGAAGTTAGCATAATCAATTTATCACCACCCGCACTACTAAAGACGCTGTCAGAGAAGAGAGTATTGTTGTAAACTTCCGTTTTGTTAGTGCCATCAATTCTAATAATACTCACAGTACCTTTCTTTTGAGTATCATTATAATTTTCGGTCAAAATTAGGTGAAAACTGTCGGCATACCATCCAACTTTTGGTTGAATATCCTTTGCCTTGGTAGTAAATACTAGATTTTCGACACTTTCGCCAACTGGAATTGGCTTTTCCATATTGTAAACTCTGTACTCAATGTCTAAACCGACTCTTTTTGTATATAAAAATTTCTTTTCGTCTGGTGCCCAAAGCGATGCAGGATCTACGGCTACGGCAGCAATATCTGCCGGGAGATCCAATTTTTGTATAAAGTCCATTCTCTTTTTTAATAACTCGGCTGCCCAGGTATCAGTCAACAATTTAGGAGTTGCTGTTGACTCTACAGTATCTTTTTGCAAGTCTACAATAAAATGAGTATTGACATCACTGTCGACCAAAAGTTCTTGTTCATCCGGAGACCATTCCATTGAGATGCTACTAGAATATTTTATGTTTGGTAAATCTTTGACAATTAAAGTTGGAGTTGATCTGAAAATACTTAAACCAGATTGGCCAAGTGCAATAACTGAGATACCAGGATTAATTGCGTCAGTGGAAAAATAAGCTAGTTTTGTTAGAGAAGGGGAAACAGTTGGAAGTCTGGCACCAGTGTTTGTTAATGGTTCAAGTCGAGGTGTTTGTGAAACTAAGACTGCCGTGATATCTGTAACGAGTTCAGGAAAAACTTCAATTTGCTTTTTCCATTCGACAAAACCAGTTTTTACAATTTTAAGATTATATTTACCAGGAGTAAGAGCTGAGATTGTTCCGTCAGTAGCAGTTAGTAATTTATCATCTAAATAAACACTTGCTCCATTCGGTATAGACTTTGCACTAATCATTCCTGTTTGTCTTAAGTCAATTTGAGCTTTTTTCTGGTCGAGCCTATATCCAGCTGTATATAAAAAGAGAACTGTGGTTACAGCTAGAATTAAAGTTACTGTTAAAGTTGTGTGCAGCCAGTTTTTCCATTCCATATGCGTATTCTACCAAAAAAACCCAATTGGACATACTAACCATAATTTGCATATAATTTGGCATGCTTGCGAATAAAATTGCCATAGACCTTGGTACAGCAAATTCTCTAGTGTATATATCTGGAAAAGGTATCGTCTTAAGAGAGCCTACTGTTGTAGCAGTTTCGATTGACGATGAAAAAGTAGTAGCGGTAGGGTCTGAAGCTCGAGAAATGTTGGGGAAAACTCCCGAAGGTATTATTGCTACGCGTCCTTTAAAAGATGGAGTAATTGCCGACTACTTAGTGACCGAAGCATTATTACGATATTTTCTAGATAAAGTTAGTGGTAAAACTCGTTTATTTAGACCAGATGTGATTGTGTCAATTCCAGCTGGTGCTACGTCAGTAGAAGCTCGTGCTGTGTTAGAAGCTACATATTCCGCGGGCGCTAAAAGAGCCTACTTAATACCCGAGCCCTTGGCGGCTGCGATCGGCGCAGGATTACCAGTGTCGGAACCCTCGGGTAATATGATTGTTAATATTGGCGGAGGGACTACAGAGATTGCCATAGTTTCGTTGTATGGCATGGTAGTGCATGGAAGTATCAGAGTAGGTGGTAACGCTTTAGATGAGCACATAGCCCAACATGTTCGTCGTAAATACAACTTAATAATAGGAGATGCAACAGCCGAAAAAGTAAAAATGGATATTGGGGCAGCTTTTCCACTTCCAAAAGACGTACTAATGGAAGTTAAAGGTCGTGACTATGTCACAGGGTTTCCTAAAACTATAACGATTTCTTCGGGGGAGATAGTTCAGGTTTTGTCACAACCGTTGGCTCAAATAGCCAATGCGATAAAAAATGTACTCGAAAAGACACCTCCAGAGCTATCTTCTGATATTATTGACAAAGGAATTGTGTTAAGTGGTGGTACAGCTTTATTGAAGAATTTGGATAAGCATATTACTCACTTTACGGGAGTACCCGTACATTTGGCAGATGATCCTTTATTATGTGTTGTAAAGGGTTTAGCTAAGTCTTTAGAAAATTTCGACATATTCAGCAAAAGTATGATAAAACGGTAGTACGCAAAGTTTTTGTCGCTACTGCAACAAAAAAAGATAATTATGGACATAAGTAATACTAAGACAAATTATATTCTAGGGGTTAAAGTAGATTTCGGACATACTGTCGCAGATGTTCTTATGTTGTTGGAAAGCAAATTGAATTCTGATGCCCCAAATTTGATTTGTACTACTAATCCTGAATTCATTATGCAAGCTTTACATGACTCTGAATTTAGATCTATCATAAATTCTTCAACATTGTCGTTGCCTGATGGTTATGGGGTTATATTGGCATACGAATACTTAGTTAAGTGTCGTGAATTAAAAAGAGATTCACTATTTTTCTTAAGAGCCTTTTTAGCTGGCCTAGAAATTGGCCTGACACCCATATATACTAAAAATCAAATACAAGAGCGTATGAGTGGAAGTGATCTAATATATGATATTTGCAAACTATCTGAACAAAAAGGCTACTCGATATATTTACTAGGTGGTCAAGTAAAAGATCAATGGGGTAGAATGACTAAAGATATAGATCTTGCGACATATACTGCCGAAACTCTCAGAAAGCAATTTCCTAAATTAAACATAATTGGTGCTACGTCTAAATTTTCATATAGACCAGAAGAAGATATTTTAACTCAGCAACACATTTTTGAGCAATTAAAAAATAGTGGGCAAAATAAAATAGATTTTCTTTTTGTCGCATATGGTCATGGTAATCAAGAGAAATGGATAGCAAGAAATGCTAGCAAAATAAATGCGAAAGTATGTCTGGGAGTCGGTGGTTCCTTCGAATTTATAACAGGCGCAAAAAAAAGAGCTCCGTTAATTCTTAGAAGGTATGGATTAGAGTACATTTACAGACTATTACAAGAACCCTGGCGACTGAAGAGAGTGGTAACTGCTTTTCCAATTTTCCCAGTTTCGATGTATTTTTACGTTTTACGACATAAATCTATTGACATGTAATAAATATTATGGTGACATAATTACATGAATTTAGAAGAAAAACTTTATACTTCCACCGAAGTCGCACAAATTTTAGGAGTTAGCTTAAGATCAGTTTATAGATATCTTGAAGAAGGTAAATTGGATGCCGAAGTCAAGACTGCTACTGGCAGACATAGGTTTACAAAGCAGAATATATTAGATTTCTTATATCCAAACAAAGACAATCAACCTGAGCAAAAAGAAGTAAAGTCAGATGTTCCAAAAGTTCAGGTTGCTGAAGAAAAGAAATCTAAGCCACAAACGCAAACACTAAAAGAAACTCCAAAACCAGTTGAAGAAGAAACAGCTGTCGACGAAGAACCTGTTGACTGGTTAGCAAAATTTAGAGAAGCTGCTAATAAATTTAAAACGGAAGAAACATCAGAGCCAGCTGTCGCAGCAGCATCGTTTCAAGAGCAAGCTCCTGTTAAAGACGATTTTACAGGGTTAGGTAATTTTAGTGCAGAACCAGAAGTAGAAAAAGAACCTGAGAATAAGCAGTTTTATTACCGAAGCATGCTGGGTGGTTTAAAAGATATTGCTCAAAATATAGACAAAAGTGCTCGAAAATCTTCTGTTGATTATGCCTTTACATTGAATGCTGGTTTGTCCTTACATAAACCGATTAAGCCTTTTTCAATGCTTCATGTTTATGTAAAAGGTCGTGACAAAGAATTGTTTGAAAAAATGCTTCAGCTTGTTCCATCAGAAAAGGACACAGCCCAAGTTTGCTTAATAGTGTCAGATGATTCAAACGTCTACAAAAATAGCAAAGAACTTCATGGACTTTATGTGGTATCAGATATGCAACTAAAGTCTGATCTTGCCTCAGCAGGGGAAGATGAGCTCGCTCGAAGTCTTGAAACTGACTTTCCGTTCTGATTTTGATGTTTATGTGATAAAATCGAGGTATGATGCGTTCTAGCCTTGATTTTAGGCGCAACGAAGATTCCAATGAAAAGTTAAAAATCTTAATAGTCGCTGCAGAATGTGCCCCTTACGCAACGGTTGGAGGATTTTCATCTGTAGTAGCTTACCTTTCAAAAGCTTTGCTTAAACGTGGACATGATGTAAGAGTTTTTGTTCCAAAATTTGGATTTATGGATGAGTCCAAGTTTAAAACAGAAATGGTATACGAAGGCTTAAAAGTGCCAACTGATGACGAAGCTAATCCATATTTGATTTGTAATGTAAAACAACACGTCAATGAAGGGGGAGCTATAACTTATTTCCTTGAAAACCAAGAGTATTATGAGCTGCGCGCAAATGTTTATGGCTATAGTGATGATCCTACGCGTTGGGCGTTACTTTCTAGAGGAGTTTTAGAATTTATAAAAACCGAAAAATTTGTTCCGGATGTAATTCATTGTAACGATTGGCATACCGGAGTCGTACCTAACTATTTACGAGTAAATTATAAGGATGATGTGCTGTTAAACGAGATTTCCACAGTTTTTACTATACATAACATGGCTATTCAAGGTACTTTTGATCACGGAAATGTTTCCCAGCTAGACTTTGACGATGGTCGTTCCGAAATAGCTTCTTTTTTTTCTCCGCGACTTGGCAAACAAAATTTTATGAAACGTGGAATCTTATACGCCGAAGTTGTAAATGCAGTTTCTAAAACTTATTCCAAAGAAATACTTACACCTGAATCTGGGCAAGGTTTAGACAAATTACTTTTAGAAGTTAAAGAAAAAGTATTTGGCATTGTTAATGGGCTCGATTATGACGAATACAATCCTTCTAAAGATACTTTGATAGAGCAAAATTATGATATTGGGTCTCTTCAGCTACGTATAAAAAATAAAATCGCATTGCAAAAAGAATTTGACCTTCCTGTAAACGAAGAAACTTTAGTATTAGGATTTGTTGGACGACTCGATAATCAAAAAGGAGTGGATTTAATTGTAAATACACTTCATCACGTACTGCGCGATTACAATGTTCAATTTGTACAAGTCGGAGGAGGGGATGGCAGTCTTCAAGATATGCTGAATAATTTAAAAAATACTTTTCCAAATAATGTTGGAATTCACCCATATCCAAACTTTACACTTCCACGATTAGTTTTTGCTGGAGCAGATTGCATTTTGCTACCATCTCGTTTTGAACCATGTGGAATTGTTCAGATTGAAGCCTTGCGCTATGGAGCAGTTCCAATCGTTCGTAAAGTGGGTGGTCTTGCAGACACTGTTGATAACTTTGATTCAATAAAAGGTGATGGCAATGGCTTTGTTTTTACAGAATTTAATGAGTTCGCTTTATTCGGCCAAATTGTGCGTGCTATCGAACTTTATAACAATAAAAAGCTGTGGAAAAAACTTATGACAAACGGAATGAAATCAGATTTCAGCTGGGAATATAGTGCTAAAGAATATCAAAGGCTTTACCAAAAAAGCATTTCTTTTAAAAAACGCCGCACCAATAAATCAGGTTCTGAAGCCTTAGAAGGTTATAGAAGATAGCTTCGGTATGATTGACAGTCCTATATGATTTTGCTATCATGACTCCATTGATTTTGTGTAGCCCAGTCTGGGAAGGGTATAAACTCTTATTTTGTGGGCAGGAAAATAAGAGGGGCCCTTTCCAGGCTGGGCTATATAATTTTTATTGGCAGACTGGACTTTTTTCGATATTTTGGGGATAATACTTGGTGTGAAAGTTTCTTTTTTGTTTCATCTATATCAACCATCTTTTCAGACTGAAGCAGTTTTCCGTGATATTTTTAATAAATCATATAATCCACTTTTAAAGCTGATAAAAACTCATAAAAATTTTAAAGTAACCTTAAATACTCCATTAAGTTTATTAGAACAAATGGATAAGTATGGATATACTTCTTGGATAGAGGATATAAAAGACCTGGTAAATACTGAACAAGTAGAAATTACGGGAAGTGCTGCGTATCATTCATTGCTGACAAAGATTCCAACAGAGATCGCCGAAAAAGAAATCATTTTAAATGAATATGGACTAGGATATTACTACGGTCGCAGAAGTGGCTTTGAAGGCGAACCGTCTGTCTTAATTAAAGATCTAAATGGACTATTTCCACCAGAATTAGCTACAAATATGGAAGTTTTAAATATTCTCGATACGATGGGTTATAAATGGCTGCTCTGCGATGAAACCGCTTTACCTCAAGGATCTAGTCCTAACTTAAATTATTACGGCTTTAATGATTTAGATATTAAGCTAGTAGTGAGAGATCGTGATTTAAGCAATATGATTTCATTTAAGCGCGACCTAAATACCGATGATGTTTTTGCTGCAATAAAATCTCAACAAAAAAACCATTGTGTTATTGCCTTAGACGGCGAAACATTTGGTCATCATTTTAAAGAAGGTGTTTTATGGCTTGAAAGTTTAGTTGAGCAATTTTCAATGTACGATATTGAAACGTTTTTGGTTAGCGAGTTGAACGAAGAGATTGATGATCATAATTTAACCACTATTGTAGAGTCTACTTGGGGTGCTAGCGCTTCAGAAATGGCACAAGGAGATGTATATCCTATGTGGGATGTACCAGGAAATGCAATTCATAAAAAGCAGTGGGAATTTATAGCAGAGTTGGCTAAGTTCGCACCCGAAATAGGGGAGTTTACTAGTGCCTCAGCTTCGTATGAATCTATTCCAGTGTGGAAATTGGGCGAAGAGACAGATCCAATTTTAAAAGCTTCAAAACAAAACGTAGAATTTTTAAAACTTTTTAATAGTGATCAATTTTGGTGGTCTTCTAATAAAACACTTCCATTTGGTAAAACACTTTATGATAAAGGCATTTTGGCAGGAATAATTTCGACCCAAAAAACATATATTAAGACTTACATTCCTGAAAATGATAATTTTTCTTTGCTAACTAAACTGGATGATTTAGAAAAGACAATCTAAACTAAACCTATGACACTTTCAATATTTTTGCATTTATATCAACCAGCCGATCAAATGGAAGATATACTCGAAATGGTTACAAAACAGAGTTATCGACCTGTACTTCAAGGTTTACAAAAACACAAAGCTAAAGTTACAGTCAATGTTATTGGTTCGCTTTTAGAACTTTTTGATAAATATAAATATTATGATGTTTTAGATTCACTAAGAGATTTGCATAAATCAGGAGTAGTAGAGTTTACTGGCTCCGCAAAATACCACGCATTTCTGCCTTTAATTCCACAAGAAGAAATTTATAGACAGATAAAAATGAACACTGAAGCCTTAAAGTTTTTTATAGGAGCCGATTTAGAGCCAAAGGGATTCTTTCCACCTGAAATGGGGTATAACAATACTGTAGCCAAAGTTGTCGAAGAACTTGGTTACAACTGGATTATTATTGACGAAATTGCAGGATCATATTTGAATGGTGACTTAGATCCAACAGCAAATTACAAAATTAAAGGTACAAATTTATTTGCATATTTTCGTGATCGCCGCATCAGTAATTTAATAATGAGCTCGGTCATAAGGTCCAAAGCCGGCCTTGTTGATGCAATTAAAGAAGATTTAAAGGTGAACAAGTATATGATTGCTGGAATGGACGGGGAAACTTTTGGGCACCATAGACCGGGACTCGAGAATTTTTTGTTCGAAATTTTACAATCAACCGAATTTGATTTAAAAAACATTTCAGAATTAAAAGCTGCATTTCCAAATGTTAAAGAAATTGAAGTTGTGGATTCGACTTGGGCAAGCAGTAAGAATGACATAGACAGAAAACAGCAATTTCTATCATGGCTAGATCCGACAAATATTATTCATTCATATCAATGGGAATTTTTAAAATTTGTTACCAATGAAGTATATTCGCTCGACAAAGCTCTTCCATATTATCAGGAAGTGAGGAAAAAGCTTGATAAAGCTATGGCCAGCGATCACTTTTGGTGGGCATCTGCTAAGCCTTGGTGGGGTATGGATATGATCGAATATGGGGCTCATTTGCTACTAGAAACTATTATGTCGATTCCAAATCTTAGCTCAGAGAAAGTAAATCAGACTAGGAAATATTATGAAGATATTATTTCTACTGCTTTTACTTGGCAGCGATCTGGACTGATTAGAAAGATGGCTAAAGATCAAAATGCCTATTTACGAATTCCTTTTAAAGATCGTACCCTTGGAGTTGGAGGAGCCGAGTCTGGTGTATATTTTGCATTCATTGACATGATGAGAAATCTCGAAAAGCAAGCTGCTGCGAACGGAGAATATGAGAAAGCAATTTTATGGCGCGATGCAGTTTATAAACTCGAAAATAAATCGGAAATATATGACACAATTAACGCGTTAGACTTGCTTAGACTAGAAATTCCCAATGAATATGTCGAAAAGATAATAGGTGAGTACAAAGAAAAGTACAAGCAAATACGTGGTGGCCAACCTGAACAACGTGGCGCATAATAATAATATGAAAGTACTTCTAGCTGCCTCAGAAGTAGCACCAATAATTAAATTTGGGGGATTGGGTGATGTCGTTGGTTCACTTCCTAAAGCTTTAGAGAAAATAGGTATTGATTGTGACGTAATTGTTCCGTTTTATCCATTTGCTAATACCCAAAATCTAAATTTATACAAAAGTCTTGAAATTGAAGTTCCATTTGATAACCAAACTAATCTGGTCGAAGTGTTCAAAACTAAACTTCCGGGGTCGGAAGCTGATGTTTTTCTACTTAAAAATACCAAGTATTTTAATGTTTCAAAAGTCAATCCTATTCCTGATCAAGTTTCTGAAATCGAGATGTACACTTTTTTTAGCCGAGCCGTTGTGGAGTATTTATCGACAGAATTTAACACATATGACATAGTTCATTGCAATGATTGGCATACTGGTTTACTAGCTCATCTGCTAGAAGATGAGTTTGGATCCGAAAGACCCAAGACATTATTTACAGTTCACAATCTTTTATACCAAGGCATATCAGGAATAGAAGTCATCCGCGAAGCTGGAATTGTTCCTGGCGAACACCAGATTTTGGATTACGATATTCAAGACGGTGACTTAAACATGATGCAAGAGGGGATTTCATCAGCCGACTACATAAGTACTGTTTCTCCTACATATGCTAAAGAAATATTATCAGAAGAATTTGGTAAAAATTTAGCCGAAATATTGCGAGCGCGGGAAGGACGTATTACCGGTATTCTCAATGGGATAGATTACACCCAGTTCGCCAGATTTAACGACGTCGTCGATGTTCAAACATACAAAAAAGAAAATAAGCAAAAATTGCAAAATAAATTAGGTTTAAAAGTTTCAGATGAGCCATTATTCTGTTTTATTTCTAGACTTGACCCTAATCAAAAAGGACTAGATTTAATAGAAGCAGGCATTAATCACATTTTAGATAAGGGAGGTCAATTTGTTTTATTAGGGACTGGAGATAAAACTTGGGAAGAGAAATATAAGGCTATGGAGGCCTCACCTAAAGCATTTGGTAAGGTTAGTATGACAATTGGTTTTGACCTAGAGTTAGCAAATATGATGTATGCTGGAAGCGATTTCATTCTAATTCCTTCAAAATACGAGCCGTGTGGTTTAAGTCAGATGATTGGTATGTGGTATGGAACTCTTCCCATAGTGCATGCAGTAGGTGGACTTAAAGATTCGGTCAAAGATGCCTTTAATGGCTTCACATTTGCCGAGTACTCTCCTGATTCAATTAATGAAGCTATTGATAGAGCGCTAAAAGTATTTTATTCTGATAGTAGAAATTTAATGGTATCTCATGCTTTTCATACAGACTTTAGTTGGGATAAAAGTGCGCTAAGTTACAAAGAGTTATACCAGAAAATCTTGAAGCTATGAACCAATTTATTTTTGACGAATTAACAGGACTTCCAACTATTCTTGCCACGAATAGAATTAACCGACCAATTGAAACCCAGAGTATTGCGCCACAAACTCCCAACGCTTGTTTGTTTTGTAAAGGATCTGAAAATCTTACGCCTGGCGCAGTATATCAAGACTCAGATGACTGGAATGTCAGAGTTTTTCCTAATAAATTTCCAATAATTGGAGATCACGAAATTTTGGTACACTCTCCTTCGCACGAAGATATCGAAGACTTACCAGCTGATCAGAACATAAAAATTATTCGGGCATATTTAAACCGAGTACATTATTTTAACTCTCAAGAAAAAGAAGTTATGATTTTTAATAACCGCGGTGGAAATGCCGGCGCTTCTATTATCCATCCACATTCGCAAATAATTGCCTTAAAAGGTTTTCCAGGAACGATTGAACAAGAAAAAGAAAAAGCTTTAACTTATTACAACGAAAAAAACTCGTGCTTTTGGTGTGATGAAGTTAAGAATGAAATTGAACAGAAGAGTAGAGTAATTTTTGAAACTCCACACTACGTTTTGCTAACCCCTAAGGCCTCTAGATGGAGCTACGAGATGCAATTAGTGCCAAAAGAGCATAGACCTAACTTTGAGTTTATAAACGAAGTCGAAATTAACGACCTTGCCCGGGTTATGAAAGCTGCACTGGGTGCTTATAACAAGCTTTTTAATCGTCCTGATCGCAACTTTTGGTTGCATACCATGCGTTTTGAGCCTTATCACTGGCATATGGGGTTAATTGCTCATATTCCTGGCAAAGTCTTGGGTGGACTAGAGCTGGGGGCTGGAATTTGGGTCAGTGATCGCGCTACCCCCGAAGAGGCTGCGTCCGCGTTAGGCAAAATAGTTTCCGAAATTTATTTGCTAAATGACTTTAAATAGAAAAAGGAGTCTTTGAATACAAAGATGAAACATAAAAAAAGGACCCTTGCGGGTCCCTTTTTCTTTAGTAAAAGATGAGTTATTTAAGCTCAACCTTTGCGCCGGCTGCTTCGAGTTTTTTCTTAGCGGCTTCGGCATCTTCCTTTTTTGCACCTTCTAATAGTGCTTTAGGAGCTGATTCGACTAAAGCTTTAGCTTCGACTAAACCAAGTTGTTGGTTTATTTCGCGTACGGCTTTAATGACAGAGATCTTGTTAGCACCGGCTTCGGTGAGAACAACATCAAATTCGGTCTTTTCTTCAACCGGTTCGGCTGCGGCTGCTCCGCCTGCTGCTGGCATAGCTCCCATCATTACTGGGGCTGCGGCTGAGACTCCAAATTTGTCTTCGAGAGCTTTTACTAAATCATTAAGTTCTAGAACTGTCATTTGTTCAACGAGTTCCATAACTTTTTCTGCATTTTTAGTTAAATCTGCCATAATTTTGATCCTCCTTTGCTAAATAATTACTTTTTTTTGGCTACCTCGGCCAAAGCGATAACGAATTTTCTTTTTGATCCACTTAGGACATTTAAAAATCCTGAGAGTGGTGCGTTTAGTGTTGACACAACTTGTCCTAATAATTGCTGTCTACTTGGAAGTGTACTTAAAACTTCGAGTTCGGCTACGGTTGTGTACTTTCCTGCTATCATTGCTCCTTTTAATTTTGGAAGTTGTAACTTTTTTGCAAAATCTATAATTGCTTTTAAAGGAGAAATTGGGTCTTCATAAGCAAATATTGTGACTGTAGATCCTTTTAGATGTGGACTAAATTGTTCAGTTTCTAATTTTTCTTCTTTCATAGCAATATTTAGAAGAGTATTTTTAGCTACTGTAACTTCCGCGCCTGCTTCGAGCATTTTTGCTCTAAAATTGTTGGCATCGTTGGATTTTAAACCTTGATATTCGGCTACAATTATTGACTTGGCTTTGGCTACTTTTTCTCTTAATTCTTTTACTGATTCTAGTTTTTTATTATTTGGCATATATCTATTCTTTCTGAGCTTTGCTCAAGGAACAAAAAAACCCGTCCAAAGAGACGAGTTAAATTTATAAAACACTGTCATTACAATAAGTAAAGTCGGTGAGTACAAGTTTTCCTCGGCGAGAAATTGAGCTTTGCGAGTTTTTTTCAAAACTCTAAAAGCACTCGCTGTCTTTGGTAACTAGGATATTGTATATAAATCGAGCTAAAAGTCAATATTGTTTGTTGTTATGGGCTTCCGGTGGCTGGTCCAAAAAATTCTACCCCATTATTATAGATTTGTTGTACTTGAGCAGCTGAAATTGGGTAGTTGTAAATGCGCACATCATCAACCTGACCTGCCAAAAAACCATCGCGCACGAAATCATGAGTTGGTGGATTCGTAGCTATATCAATAACTCCATCAGGCGCGCCTTGCGTCCCAGTGATGGTTTTTGTTCCTTGCAATACGCCATCAACATACAGACTTAGGGTTGTAGCATTAATAGTCAATACTGCTTGGTGCCAACTCCCATCGTTAATTGCCCTTTTTGAATCTACCGAAAACGATGTGCCATTATAATATTCGCCTGAGACTTTGCCAGAAAGGATGTAAAATTCTAATCCCCAAAAATATCGAGTGCCAGCACCTTGTGTGTCCTTTCGAATCAAACCAGATGCCGTAGAAGAGAATGGGGCAGTGGTTTTTACCCAAGCTGACACAGTTAGCGAGTTAGTTAAACGTAACACTGAAGTATCAGCAACTTCCGAATAATCTCCTGCTCCATCATAATTGAGCGAAGAATTAAATTTACCAGTTGTTCCGCCATTCCACATTTCTGTTGAGACACCCGAACTACACGAGCCCACAGTTCGGCCTGAATTTGGTGTTATCGTAGCATTCATACCAGCGGCTAAGCCTGTTCCTGCTGTAGCAGAGTTATATGCAGTAGATCCTTGGCACTCGTCAAACTTATACCAAGTTAAAGGAGCCCCGCGGTTATAATCGTAAACAATTTGAGATTGTGAACGTGCATAATTATAGATTTTCGCTTCATCAATTACGCCGTTAAAATAACTATCTGTTGTCGCACCGCGTCTGGAAACACCAATTGATTGAAGATCTGTTGTAAGAACGCCAAAACTCGATGCATCTGTAAGCGTTTTTTGTTCAATTCCATCAACATATATCTTAAATACTGTTCCGTTTTTAACTACTGCACCAAAATGCCACTTTCGATCGTCATAAGTTGCCGTGGTCGAGTAAGCAACTCCTCCATTTATTTCAACACCTCCATCACCTCGGTATTCGAATCTAACAGTACCGTTAACAGTACTTAAAGCACAAAGTGTGTTTGCAGAGCTAGCTTTTCCTAAGAATACAATTGCATTATTGGCTCCGGCTGCAGCATTAAATTTGAACCAACTTGATATTGTGAAATCGCTGGCTGATGTACATACACTGTTTAATCCCGAGTTGTCGACCGTAACTAAACTTGTACTTCCATCAAAGCTCAGACCACTGCCATATTTGCCAACTGCCCAAGACGGTTTTGTAGCACCACTTAATGTACCTGTGTAGTTATTACCTGAAAAATCAAATGTGCTAGAAGTTCCTGTATTTTCGTCCATTTTCCACCAGGCAACTGGAGGATTGCCGGCCGAACCTTCATTATCTTGGGTTGTATATATACTTGATCCCAGCGCTAGTGCAGCTCCGCCATTGTAATCAATTAAAATTTCAGAATCAGTTAGTGCACTATTGTAAAGTTTTACTTCGTCTATTAAGCCGTTATAAAAAACACCATTTCTTCGCCCAATTTCAAATGCAGCAGTTCCGTCAAAGACTGAAGGTGGTTCAGCTCCAGAACCCTCACCTCGGGTTACTACTTGTTTTACTCCATTTACATAAAGTTTTATTGCGGTAGAAGGTGAAAATACTCCAACGACATGGTACCAAAGCGATGTGCTGGTATACGTATTGGTTGTTTCGTATGCTGAATAGACACCGGCATTACTAGTGCCATTAGAAGACACCGCCATCCATAAATGATCTTGATAAAAATAAAATCTAAATGAGCGTTGGTTTGCTCCTGCTTGGTCATCGTATTTACTTGCAATATCAAATTCCGACCCTGCACCTACTGCGCCTCGTTTTACCCAAGCTGAGATCGTAAATGCGCCTGTAAAAGATAGAGTTGCATTATCGGCTATTTGATCGTAATCACCGCCGTCAAAGCTTTGACATCCATTTGTTACACAAGTTGAGCTTCCTACTACTTTCCAGGTTGGATCGTCAGTGCTTGATGAAGCGTTTGCTCCAAGTGTTAAATTCTGTCCGCCAAAACCTTTATCATGAACAGTTTGACCTTGCTGTTCATCCAGGTTCCAATAACCTAGCATAGAAGAAATAGCGGAACCTCCTGCAGGGTGACCACCATTAAGATCTGCCACAATTTGCTTTGAAGTGCGGGGGTACCAATACACTCTTACATCATCCATAATGCCCACAAAACTTGATGCGGCGATGTTTATACTTGTACCAAGAGACACACCAGTAGTAGCACTTGAAGAGGTTAAGATGCCATTTTGGTATATAGTGCAGTGAGTAGAATCAGTTGAAGTAGCAGCAATGTGAGTCCAGGTATTTAGTGAAATTGCCGTACCTACGCACGAACCATAATTTGGTCTAGAGCTAGAATCAGTAGTAAGAATTGAACTTGTGATTAAGTTCTTACTTGCAATAGACGCCGTAGGATATACCCAAACCTCTACAGTATTTCCATTGCCTGGTGCAATACTCAATGTGGCATCAACTTCATTAGCTCCGTTAAAATTTAAAGCATCACCATATTTGCCATTTATCCAGGTGGGAGTTCCAGAAAATGCACCGGTATAGTTATTACCTGAGGAATCACTTGCAGTAGTTCCCGTATTTTCATCGAATTTCCACCAACCTATTGGACCTGGCGCCCAATTATAAAGTTGTGTAACTTCATTGGGTGACAAGACTCTGCTGTAAAGTCTAATATCATCCATTTTTCCTCCATTAGTAAGAAAACTGCCATTAGCTTTACCTATAGTGGTAGTTACCGAATCAATGCCAGCTGTTGAGGTAACGACTATATGATTCCAAACACTGGCGGTAACCGTGCCATTGAGAACTCCATTTACAAAAATTGTTGGAGAGGTGAATCCTGTAGCGGTAATTGTTCCTGATGTAGACTTGATGTAATAATTATTTGCAGAAATGTCTAGTAGGTTGATGTAATTATCAGTTGTACTAGCAGGATTTACCCAAAATGCTACAGTTTGCACATTAGTTGAAGTGAACGTAGAAGTAAAAAATTTTGTACTACCATCAAAAGTACCAGCAGAATTTCCAAAAACACCTGTAGTAAAGCCGGTTGTACCAGTATTGATTAATGAGTTACTGTTACCAGAAGAATCAGTAGGATTTCCAGAAGACACATCCATATTCCAATATGCAAGAAGTCCATTACTTAACACATTAAGATTTTGATCATTAGAACCCGCATTAGAGTTTACATTTTTTGAAGTTCCACGAGCGGCAAAGTCTGTAGCTACTTGAGCTTGTGTCCGTTCAAAGTTGTATACTTTAAACTCATCAATATTGCCAGTAAATAAATTTGTACTTGTTGAATCAAGTCCAATAAAAAGATTATTAGTATCTGAAGTAGCAGGGGATCCAACACCATTTGTACTAGTACCTGAAAGACTTCCATCAATATATATGCTTATTTCGTCATCACTATCATCTGTATATGCCATTTCCACATGGTGCCAAACATTTTCACTTATTCCACCGGCAATAGTAACAGTTGCGTCGGTGGTTCCTAAATCTAAGCTAGCTACCAAATCCAAAGAACCTGTGAGTAAATTATTTAACTTCATATAGGTATTTGCACCTTTATTAAAAATAAATCCTGTGCTGTTTGCTTTAATCCAAGTAGAAAATGTCACACCAGAAGATAAACCTGTGTCGAAATCAATGGCAGGAGAATTAGTAATTTTTGCAGCTTTAGTAGATCCATCGAAATACAAGCATGAATTAGAAATACATGAGTCGCTTAATTTCCAAGTTGGTGCTGCAAACGTGATTCCAAGTGACGAGACTACAATTATGCGTCCGGATCCAACAACACCGGTTGTATTAGTGACGTTAACCTCAAGTTTGTGAGTACTTGTAGGCATAGTAAAAGCTGTTCCTGCTATCTGCTGATTGGCTCCAGTAGCTGTGGCATTGGTAATATCTGCGTTACTGTTATCAATATCTTGCAGCTTTGAGGCATCTGATGCATTAGTAGCATCTTGAGCATAGTAATAAGCATTTGTAACATTAGCCCACTCAGTAGAAATCCATTCTTGAGGAATTGCTTGAAGTCCAGTACTTCCACTATCTGCTGTGTTTAATAAAAGATATTGTGGCTCGAATTTGGTAGGAGAACTAGACTGGTCAACAATAACTTTGGCATTATAAACTGCATAGACTCTACCGCCTGTAGCTGAGGATTCAAAGCCCGCAATTCTATAATGTCTGCCTGTGGCTGTAGGTGTAAAAGAAGTAGACCGTGTTCTTGTAGGGCTTGTATTTGAAACAGCACTAACTATGACTTTTATATCTGCCCAACCTCCAAATGAGCCGTCATCTTCTTGTAGGGAGATTGTTGCTGTTTGAGTCGTGGAAGTACTATAAGTAACTTCGGCATAAAAAGTTACGGTTGCATCCCAATTTGCCGAGGTGTAGGTCCAGTATTTAGGGTTTGTAATAACTGCAGCAGGTGTAGTGTTACCTAAGTTAGTTACTTTATTACCCACTTCAATTTGCGTCTCGGTTTTAGTTAATGTTGATGTGTTATCAATAACTATTATACGTGCAGCGCTGACTCTAACTGTAGTGTTAGAACTAAAAATTCCATATACTGTTTGGCCAGCTGGAGGTGAAAAACTTGAGCTTCTTACTAATATAGCTGGAGTTCCAGACACAGAAGCATCATCTGTGGTTGTTCCTAATCTCCTAAGAGTTATTGTTGATCCACCAGCAGATGTAGATATATTTGTTTCAAAATAATAAGTTGGGTTCACATATTGAGTTGTGTCCAATTGAACATAACCGTCAGCGCCTAGAACTATTCCACTACCGCCACCTGCAACTCCATCAATAATATTTATTTCTTGGCGAATTATATAATTCCCTAATCCGGAATTAGTAAAATAACCAAGAACGCCGTTGTTAGCATTAGAAGTAGCATCATGAATTGTAGTTCCGTTGGCCTCGTCAAATTTATAAGAAGCTACTGGGCCAGGACCTTTTGCTTCGGTTCCCATAGTTACTGCTGGTCCGAAACCCAAACTTGCCCAATAAACATCAGTATTGTCGGAATATAGGTAATCCATTCCATATGAATCATACGAAGCATTAGCATAGTTCGAGTAGCGAACATGTGCATCCTGTAATGTGCCAGATTGTAATGTCGTTTCACCCAACCAGCTTCCATTATATTTGTCATAAACTATTGCATTCGACGAATTTTGATAGAAAACATAAATATCCGAGCTCTTAATTGCTAATGTCGGTTCTTTACCAGTATTATTATCAGTTAACGCTGTTTGCCAAGTAGACCAAGCATCTCCGGCGATATGTTTTCTTATAGCAATATGGTTTGATCCATCTAGATAACTAATCCAAGTATCTCCATCACCGGTAGAAGATACTATACCCATATTTATTGATTGATCAGTTACAGGTGGAGAACCAGAGGGCGTTGCTTCAGAAAATGATGAGGCATTATTTTGATTTCCCTTTTCTACATATAGGCCCCCACTGTACAAGAATGCACATTGTGGAACATTGTTGTTGTTAATAGTAATCGTAGGACTGAACATAGTTACGTCAAAAGTGTCAGTTTTTGGAGTTACACCAGCTGACCAACTTCCTGAAACCTTGTTAAAATAGTCAACAGATGTTTGTGACCCATTATCATCAGCACTGAATATATGCGGCTTATCTGCAGAGTCTACAGCTATAGCTACAGCTATAGGAAGAACACTGCCTATTATTGCAGAGCTGCCAAATAAGTTTGTTGAGGTAGTGAATGTAATATATTCAAGGTTTCCACCTGAGTATGCAATATGAATGATATTTGCAGAGTCTATTGCAATTGCCATAGGACTTGCAGAATCTATAGTTGGTTTATGAGCCGAATCTTGCTGTGTCCAGCTAGTTCCATCTGAAGATTTCCAGATTTCGAGATTTGTCGAGTGATTAACCGCCGCATATAAAGTACCAGTTGAAGTTCTTACTACGTGCTGTGCTCCTCCTGGTATAGCGCCAAAATTTGACGCATCATCAATTTTTGTAGCTGTTCCTCCACTAACTAAAAGAGCTGTAAATGCTGAAACATTGGTACTGAGTGATGAAGCGGTTGGATTGCCATAATAAAAATATCCGTAGTTTGTGCCATTATTTATAGTCGGAAAAATCACATCAAATGTAGTAGAGGAAATTCCACATGATGAAGTTAACTGATACTGAAGAATTCCACCGTTGGCACTTGTAAATCTTGCATCTGCACAACTACTTTGAATTTTAGATCCCAATGAACTAGTGTCTATTGTAATTGTGACTCGTCTCGGAGAGCTTATGTCGGAGGTATATGAAAAAGTTAATTGCTGTCGATATTGCCAATTATCATCGAACCACGCCGCTGCAACTGATTTAGCATTTTTATGAAGAAATAAAATAGCCGGTCCAAGAATTAAAATAATTCCAATAGAAAAGGGGACCAGGATTTTTCTTTTTTTAGCTAAATATTCAGATAATTTGGACAGAAATCTTTTCATATATCTTCATCATTCGACATTAACAATCCACCAGTCAAAGGTGATAGGTGTTGCAGCATTTACATCTACCGATACCGTAAAAGATGTATCAGGAGTCTTGTTACTCACATACAAAGCTCTAATGCCTGTACTTGTGGTAGCAGTGACAAAGATCTTGGAGTTTGCTTTGACTGCAGAAGTATTAATTATAACGTCTTTTGTTCCCGTCAAGATAGTACCTGATCCGATGTTCTTAGAAGCTGCTTTGACTGCAAGTTCGTTAGTTAATACTTTGTCTGCGTTGATTGTGCCAGTAACGTTCAAGTTTCCGTCTGGAGTAATGACAACTGCTCCATTGGCAAAGTTAACATTGCCGGCTAATTCTTTTTGCAAGTATAAAGTTTGAGCTCCACATAATGAATCATCTTTGTCTCCAGTTGCTCCGTTGTAGCAAGCAGGACCAAGAATCGAAATTGAGTTATTTAGTGAATCAATTTTCATCAAGCCGACATTCAAATCACCTGTGATTGTTGTGTTGGCTAAGGTTGTATCACCTAAGACTGTTAGATCAGTTGTGACTGCCAATTTACCATTGTCATTACTTAAGCCTAAGGTTTGAATCATGCTCTTAAAGTCACTCATGGTGTTTAACATTTGGGCGAGCATTCCGGTAATTGTAGTAGGTGCTGAGGTGGATTGTGTAGATTCAGATGATTGACTTGATTCTGAAGATTCAGATGATTGATTGACAGGGCTTAATCCAAGCAATTCTTTTATAGCAGCAACATCTGATTGTATTGACGTAATTTGTGTACTCATAGCTGTTTGGCCGATTCCAATTAGATCAAGTTGTGATTGAACTGTATTTACTTGAGAGGCGATTGGACCTAGTAAGTTGTCAATTTCCAACTTTGAATATCCTGTTGGACTTGTTCCCAAGCTATCGAGGTTACCTTGCATATTAGTTAATTGCGAAGCTTGCAACTGAATTTGTGACTGTTGTTGCTTTACTGAATTGACTGTCAAAGCAAGTACTGCAGTGGAATCGAAAGAGTAGTAACCTGCCTGACTGCCACCCGTCATCAATGGAGTTGCTTCTGGTAAAACTGTATGGACATTTTGTGCTGAGAATCCGACGTGGGTTAGAAGATCCATATCTATTCCGGATTTCCAGTTGAAGACAATAGGATTAATTTGTGATAACTCAGTAAGTCCCCCAGCATAGTTACCTTGAACATCTTTAAGTCTGGTATCAGAAGCCGAACAGATAATATCACCTGAAGTATTGGCGTTAAGGTTTCCTGCTGTAATACAGCCAGTTTGTCTAATAGATCCAACGACAGAAAGTTTTTGTAATGGGTTTGTTGTTGCAATACCGACGTTAGTAGAGAATGATGCTGAGTTTGCAATTGGTAATGCACCTGCTGGTAAGGTACCAAATGCAGAAGTTCCTGAAACTTCAAAAGCTTGTTTGGTAGCTGTTGTTGCACCAACAGTTAACGATGTAGAAATTTGACCTGTTCCAGTGACAGTTAAGTTAAGTGTTGGGTTGGAGTTACCAATACCAACGTTTCCTGAGAAGTAAGCTGAGTTGGCGATTGGAATTTGTCCTGTTGGAAGTGATCCAAATGCGGCTCTTCCGTTAACGTCTAACGAGTTCTTAG
>DATIHK010000009.1:0-3136 GCA_035480775.1 Saccharimonadales bacterium (SeqCode)
GGTTTTGTTGGAGCTAAATCAGTAACGATCTGGTAACTATCATTTAAATAGGTAACCGGAACTGAGGCTCCTTTTCCTTTAAAAACTTGCTCAAAAGTTTTATATCCAGAATCTTTATTGTATCCGTCTAGACATGTCCAATCTACATAAGCATCTCCTGGATATAAATTACCAATTGGAATCGAAACGGATGTATCTGTTGAGGAAATATTTGGGCACCAAACCCAAGAAACATTTGTAGCCCCTACACTTGTGAAGATATCATGAACGTGTCGCCACATTGCAACATATTGCCCTGAAGTATTAGTATTTTTTAATTCACTCCACGGATACCAATTGCCATTCATTTCCCAATCAAATCTCAAAAAGAATGGTTTACCCCAAGCTTTGGCATCTGTAGCCCATTGGTGAATATAAGTATCATAAGTTCCACTGGTTATTTTAGCTAAAGTGTATTCAGATTGAGTTTCGTAGGGATTGGCTCGTAAATCAGCAGAACTCCAATCAATAAGAGGTATTGCGCCGTGATTTCTAATAGTTTGAAAATTACCCGAATAAAACTTTTGAAAGTATCCATCACCTATTCCCGCATAACCTGTTTGACTAGTCCAGTGCCAGGCTTCACCAAAATGTAGAATCGAGATTTTTTTACCGGCGTGTTGTTCAAACAAATCCCATGTTGAGCAATTTGTGGCAGTTACATCTGTACAGTCCCAAGGAACATCATTGTGCCCTGTTCCATAGGTGGATCCTTTAATATAAGCTCCCCAATAAACGGCGTTACTGCTTAAAGAGACACCTTTTACTTCAGGGTTAAAAAGATATGGAATATTTCCCGTATGATATAAGTAAGCACCTTCTAGAAGAAATCCTATTAGCAGAACTAAAAGCAGTTTTTCTTTCATAAATACACAGTAATTATATGTTGCAAAAATTTTTAGTGTCAATGCCCAACTTGTTCTTGCCCCGGTATTGAAGTATATTGCTTTCAACATTTGTCTCGCCACGGAGGCCCTAGTGACAACACGAATTATGACAGACACCTGTTCGGATCAGATTGAGGCTGTTCGCTTGAAGCTGTTACACGACAATGCCCATCGAATTCTTCACCAGCCGAATCCTTTAGAACTTGCTGACGCAGTTGAGCTTTTACCTCTGACGGTTTTTAACGTTCACGGCATTGAAGTTCAGTTTTGTCTTGATGGTGTGCGCCAAAAGTATGTTCCGCTGCACCTCGATTCAGATGATAGGATCTTTGCTCAAATGAAGGACCAAAAGGTAGATATTTTTATGCAACCTCCGCATTAACTGAATCTAAGTTGAGTCTGTCATAAAGGCGTTCGTTTACTATCACCCAATGTGAAAGTACTCGGACGTCTTTTTTAACTACTCTGCAGTGTTACCAGAATTTGATTTAATTTCTCTTTAATATTTTTTATATCTTTGTAGTCTGAGGGATTTATAAATTCAGTAATTTGTACACTTCTTCCGTTTAATTTAATTGGATCGTACCGAATTTCAACAGATTCTGAGTTTTTTTTCACAAAGTCGTCATATTTATTAACTTTTTGTCCCAAAATATTTGCTGAATTTACTACGATATTTGAGGTTGCCGCTTTGTGAGCTAAAGATTCGCATACTCCATCGGTGTTTATATTTATAACTAAACTAGTTTTAGAACAAACTTCAGCATCACTTTTTGCGGCTTCTCCTTTGTAAATAAAAAAAGAATATCCACTTTCACCTACAACTTTTTTAATATTGTAATCGGTAGGGTAATTAATCTGAAAAACTTTATCTTTATATAAGATTGTTGGATTGTTTGTCGATGCATCAGAAGTTAAAAGATTGTAATGAGTTGATAAATAGTAACTTAGGTAAGCGCAAATAAGAATTACAGTTGTTAAAAATAATAATCTTTTATAACTGAGCATGTATCAACTATACAATAAAATAAAAACTAACGGGCCCGGCCACACACCTATTGGTGATAGTAGCCAGGCCCGCTTTACGCGAGATTTCAGATATGAATGTACTCACTTAAGTTACGAATAAAGGTGTCGTTCACTTTGTACTTTCCGTTAGTGCGAGTTAAAGCGTTGATCGAGTGCTCTAGCATTTCTAGCTCTCCGCAAACAAAGTCATCGTGTTGTCGTCCGAAATACTTTTTGTAGAATTGACAATCAAATTCGATCCAGGTGTCATCGCATTGTGTGCACATAATTACGATATTGCGCGCTACAAGCTCGAGCTCGGTTCTGCGAAAGTTTGTTCCAACAAACAACTTTGAAGTATCAATCTGACTCGGCTTAACCTTTGTCACAGTGAGATCAGTAAGCATGGTGTCTCCTTAGTATTGCTATCGTTATCTTTTCGAATTTATGTTATCACACCAAGTCAAAAATGTAATTTACAGCAAAAATTCAGAATTCAGCTATAATATGCCAGTTACTAACCACTTATGCGTATTTTAGTCGTTGAAGATGAACATAAAATAGCCAATTCTATAAAAAAAGGTCTCGAGCAAGAGCACTATGCTGTTGATGTTGCTTATAATGGTAATGATGGATACGATTTAGCTTCTGAAGAAGAATATGATTTAATTATTCTTGATTTAATGCTCCCGGGCAAAAATGGTATCGACATCTGCCGTGATTTACGCAAAAACTCTATACATATTCCTGTTTTAATTTTAACTGCACGAGGACAAGTTCAAGACAAAGTAGCCGGACTAGACTCTGGTGCCGATGACTATTTAACTAAACCATTTTCATTTGAAGAATTACTAGCCCGGGTTCGCGCTTTAGTAAGGCGACCAAAGCAAACACTAAATTCCGAATTAAAAGTAGACGATTTAACTTTGGACTCTAAAAGTTTTGAAGTAAAACGCGACTCGACAGACGTCAAACTTTCTAGCAAAGAATTTGCACTATTAGAATACTTAATGAGAAATGCTGAAAAAATTTTGACCAAAGAACAAATTACCAACCATGTATGGGATTATGATGCCGACATTTTACCAAACACAGTTGAAGTTTATATAAAAAATTTGCGCAACAAAGTTGATATCCCGTTTGAAAATAAACCACCATTAATACAAACAGTACGCGGTTTTGGATATAAAATAGGTAAGGCA
>DATIHK010000010.1:0-3390 GCA_035480775.1 Saccharimonadales bacterium (SeqCode)
GATGGAAATATTCTGGCTCTGTATCATTTAATGCCAAAGCAAAAAATAAATGTGGAATTGCTGGGCTCTGCGAGAATGTTTGGAAATCAAATTAATCCATTGGCAGGAGGAAAACTAAGTGAAATTTCTCCAGAATTGGTAAAATCTTACACTACTGACCAAAAATATTGGGAAGTCTCGTCAGAGCAAATACAACAATTAGCTAAAAACATATACGATCCAACAAAAAATGTGTCACAAAATGCCCAATTAGTATACGACTACGTTGTTAAAAATGTTCACTACGACTTTAATGTAATAAAAGAAGATTTTGTTGATCGCAAAGGAGCTCTAGCGACACTAGCTCCAACAACTAAAACAGGTGCTTGTATGGAATTTTCTGATTTATTTATTTCTCTAACACGTGCTATTGGAATACCGTCACGAGAATTAAATGGTTATGCTTTCTCAAACACAGATAATGTAACTCCCCTGTCGATAAGTTTAAAAAATGGAGATTTATTACACGCTTGGCCTGAATATTATGATCCGGTTTTTGGTTGGGTGGCGGTTGATCCAACTTGGGGCAGCACTTCAGGAGTAGATTACTTTACTAAGCTTGATACTAACCATTTTGTGTTTTCTATTTTGGGATTAAATTCTGAATATCCTTTTCCAGCCGGAGCTTATAGATTTGACGATAGCGGAAAGCAAGTTGAAGTAGCTTTTGCTCAAAATATTTCTCAAATATCTTTTAGCGATATTGTTCGTGCTAATAAAGAATTTACATTTAATATATTTCAAATGTTAAAAGGCAATAGCAAATATAAAATTACTAATGTAGGTGGAACTATTTTGTACGATATCGAAGGAAGTGACCAAACATTATTACCATTTTCTTCTGTAGATGTTTATATTCCCAACTCGGATAAATTTGTAACTTATAAAGACTTTAAGGGAAATCTTCAAGAGCTAAACTTATAGTCAAAAATCGAGATCCGGCTCAGCGTCAAATTCGGGCGCTGTGCGCGGATCTCAATTGAACTTACAGATACGGCTGCAAATATTTCTTGAACTGCCGGTAGGCCTTGAGCATGGGCAACTTCGCATCGACCGTGAGCAACATGTCCAACTTGCGGTAGAACTGGATCATGGGCTCAGTCTTTTTGGCGAATTCCTTCATGTTGGTTTCGAGAGACGCAGAGTTGTCATCTTTCCGAATCACCAGTTCCGCACCACATTTGTCACACTTTCCGTCTTCGCGCGTGGTGGGATCAAACATAACGTGAAAGATGTGTTGATCTTTGCCTGTACAAACGCGACGCCCCAAAGCACGTGCAGTGGCAGTGACTTCGTCGAGGTCGAAATTGATGACCACGTTAAGTTCGCGATAAAGCTCGGGTAACAACTTGCGCAGAAGCTTAGCCTGCCTAACTGTGCGTGGCACACCATCCAGGATGACGTTTTTGCCTACCAGTTCTTGCAAACGCGCGATAACCATGGCAATCGTTACAGAGTCTGGGACATACTTACCAGCATCCATATATTTCTTGGCCAGCAAGCCCAGTTTGGTTCCACGGCGTAGGTTGTCGCGGAACAAGTCTCCCGACGACACGTGCACCCAGCCTCGCCTATGCCACCTGAGACATTCAGCAATAAAGCGCTGAAGCGCCGATCCTTTGCCGGCAGCCCGACGTCCAAGTACAGCTATCGTAAAGACATTTGATGCGGACATGTTTTCCTCCTGAAGGTTTGAGTGCTATTGTGAGTGAGTTGATGACTATTATAGGTTATTTAGACTTTTTGAGCAAACGAAGTGATTCTGCAGTATAAGACTTGCCTTTAAACTTCATTAAATCGGTAACAGTACCTTCGAACATAATCTTGCCACCGTCATTTCCACCTTCGGGACCTAAGTCTATAACCCAGTCGGAATTGGCTATAATATCAAGGTTGTGTTCAATGACCAAAACTGTGTTTCCCTTAGCGGTAAGTCGCTTAATAATAGTTATAAGGCGTTCGAGGTCGGCAAAGTGCAAACCTGTGGTGGGCTCGTCTAGAATATAAAAAGTACTTCCGCTGGCCCGCTTTGAAAGTTCGAGAGCCAATTTAACGCGTTGAGCTTCTCCTCCAGAAAGTGTTGGAGCTGGTTGTCCGAGTTTGATATACCCGAGTCCAACATCGTGAATTGTTTCGATTTTACGGCGAATCTGTGGAATATTTTCAAAAAATTTAACTGCCTCATCGACTGTCATATCTAATACGTCAGAAATATTTTTGCCTTTGTAATGAATTTCGAGCGCGTCACTGTTGTAGCGTTTTCCTTGGCAAACTTCGCAATTTACATAAACATCTGGCATAAATTGCATTTCGATTTTTATTTGTCCTTCACCTCCGCAAGCTTCGCAGCGCCCACCTTTGACGTTAAAACTAAAACGACCTTCTTTATATCCGCGAATTCGAGCTTCTTCTGTTTGGGCAAAGAGCTGGCGAATGTGATCGAAAGCTTTGGTGTAAGTTGCTGGATTAGATTTGGGAGTTCTTCCAATAGGAGTTTGATCAATGGCAATTATATTGGTAATGTTTTCAATTCCTGCTAAAGATTTATAGGGTTCTGGACGCTCTTCATTTTTAAGTCCAAACTCTTGTCGCAAAGCACTTTGAAAAGTATCCATAACTAGTGTGGATTTTCCTGATCCCGAAACTCCAGTAACGCAAACAAATTTTCCTAGTGGAATTGTGAAATCAATATTTTTTAAATTGCGACCGGTGGCACCTTTAAGTTCTATTTTTTCTCCACTGGGAACTTTTCTACGAGAATCACCCATGATATCGTCAAATCCAATATCGTTTTTAAAAGCTTGCGCAACTTTATTGTATTCTTCACCAACTATTTTTTTACCTGATAAATATTGGCCAGTTATAGATTTAGGATTTGCCGAAACTTCCGGAGGAGTTCCTTCGGCGATAACAGTTCCACCGTGTTCGCCAGCACCCGGACCAAAGTCAAAAAGATAATCGCTTTCGAGCATCGTTTCGGCGTCGTGCTCGACTACTAAAACTGTGTTTCCTAAATCACGCAAATGATGCAAAGTTTTAATTAGTTTTCCTTGATCTCGTTGGTGCAAACCAATAGAAGGTTCGTCCAATACATATAAAACACCTGATAAACCTGAACCAATTTGCGAAGCTAATCTAATGCGTTGCGCTTCTCCTCCAGATAAATGGGACGAGGTGCGACTTAAGGTTAAATAACTTAATCCGACATCTAGCAAAAAGTTAATGCGATAAGTTATTTCTTTTAAAATTGCGCGCGCAATAACATTTTCTTTTTCAGACATTTTTTTTGGCAAACCTTGAACCCATTCTTGCAAAACATTTATGGGAAGATCAGTGACTTGTGAGATATTT
>DATIHK010000011.1:0-49069 GCA_035480775.1 Saccharimonadales bacterium (SeqCode)
AAAACAATGAGTATGACGAAAACAAATACTATTTTAGATATATTTGAACTATTGAGCATGAATATAGTTATATTGTAACAAATTTTAAAACTCTAACTCTTGATTTAACGTTGGAAGTGCAATATCGGTTAACATCAAATCGGTCTTAACTTTCTCAGATAAAGCACTTCGCTGAATATCTTCGCCGTGAGTCAAAATTAGTTTCTTAACATTTTTGATATTTTTGAGCCAATGAAGAAGTCTTGGCTGGTCAGCGTGAGAGCTCATAGTTTGTGTATCGCTAACGTGTGCTTTGACTTCAATATCAACTCCAAATATGTTCACTAATTTTTGACCTTCTAGCAAAGCGCGACCTAGAGTTCTTTCAGCCTGATAACCCACAATAAGTAAACGCGTAGATTCGATTGGCAAATAATGCATTGCGTGCTTAACTATGCGACCCCCAGTCATCATACCGCTTCCGGCTATAATTACTTTTGGAGCTTCTGATTGATCAATTGCAGAACTTTCATGCGGGTTTTCTATGTTAACCAATCCAGTAAAACTAAATGGATCTGAAGATGCTAAATCTGCAGTTAATTCTGTGTTGTAATATTGGCGGTATTTTTCAAAAACTTGTGTAGCTTTCTCACCCATTGGACTATCAAAATATACAGTAGTAGATTCTTTCACTTTGCCAGATTTTTTTAAATGCAAAATTCGATGCAATATTTCTTGTGAACGCTCAATCGAAAACGCTGGAATTAATAGAGTTGCTCCATATTGCTCGATAGAATTTATTTCAGATTGAATTATGTCCGAGGGATTGTCAGTAGGATGACTTTTATCACCGTAAGTAGATTCCATAACAACTACATCGCCATTGTCTATTAGTTCTGTAGCCCTAATCAAATCTTGTGGAGTATTACCCAAATCGCCACTAAAAATTATTTTTTTAATTCCTTGCTGCGCACTTTGGTCTATGATCTCTAGACTTGCCGAACCTAAAATGTGACCTGCATCGCGCATAGTGATATTAAAACTTCCAACAGTAAAACTAGTATCGTATTCAACAGTTTTAAATAATCTTATAATTTGATCAACGTCTTCATTTGAATACAACGGTTTTTTGGTTAAATCTTCGTTATTAATTTTTGCACTATCTACTAACGAAATTTCTGTAAGATCTCTGGTTGGAGCTGTCATCCAAATATTCTTAGTAAAACCTTGGGCTATAAGCATTGGGAGTCTTCCGCAATGATCTAGATGAGCATGAGTTAAAATGAGTCCAGAAACTTTAGAACAATCACAAGCTAGTTTTGCGTAATTAAGATTTTCTAGTTCTTCGGCTCCTTGAAACATTCCACAATCGATTAAAATAGAATCACCTGAGTAAGATGTGAGCAAATAACAAGAACCAGTAACTGTTCCAGCTGCTCCTAAAAATTTCACCTTCATATTATTAGACTATCATAGATTCATAGATTTGAGATCGGCAATAACTTGATCAGCGTGTGTAGTAGTATTAACTTTTTCATACTTTTTTTCGATTTTTCCTTTTGGATTAATGAGGTAGGTAATTCTATATACTCCGTCATACTCTTTGCCCATAAATTTTTTGCGACCCCATGCATTATAATCTTGAATAACTCTTTTATCTGGATCGCTTAATATAGTGAAATTTAGTTTATATTTGTCTGCAAATTTTTTATGTGAAGCTACAGAATCTTTAGATACACCCAATATAACTACTCCTAACTTTTGCAATTCTTTAGTTGAATCTCTAAAGTTACAAGCTTCCTTAGTACATCCGGGCGTATCGTCTTTTGGATAAAAGTATAAAACAACCCATCTACCAAAATATTGGCTTAATGTATGAGATTTTCCATTTTGGTCTAAAAGTGTAAAGTCTGGTGCCTTCATAGTTACATTTTATCATTTTTTATAAATAAAAAAGCGCCTGCTTCCACAAAAATTCTGTAGTAAGAGGCGCTTTTGCTAGCTGATTACCCATGATTAGACGTGTAGCGGAAGCTGCTTTTCGTCGCCTTCGACAGTCCACCAGTTTGATCGAGCCATAACACCATACAATTGTCCGTCTTCACCTCGAATCCAAACGACACCAACTGGATCATTCTCACCTGGTTCCCAAGTTGCCGGTTCTTGCCCGTAAGCGCGCGCAATAAATCGCAAAAAGTGGCCAGGATCATCGGTGACAAAGTCCCAGTGACGCGCAAGTTCCAATTTTTCGCCGGGAAAATACTGATTCTCGCGATAGTGCCAGCTACTGGTCTTAAAGTACGTCCGCAAATGGTCTTCAGCGGGGCGTTCCATTCCACCAAACGTCTGTGAATTGGCAAGTTTGTAGCTGTCCAAATCTGGATAGCGATATCCGACATGATGCAGCTTTAGTCTTTGCTGCACAGTGTGGTACAAGGTGATCAAAGCAATAAGCTTGTCGTGTTCACCAGCCAGCTTGCTGACGGCGACGATAAAACCGTGTAGGCCGACGCCACCCATAAGACCTAAGCTGTACTTATTGTCTATTGGCGACATCACTAAAACACCATCTTCACCACCGTGCATCAGCACCATTTCTCCCATCTTGTGGTACGCCAGCATCGGCGAAGAGGTCTTGGGATTCTCTGGTACGTTTCCGGCCCAGTTACCGTAAGGCAGCGATTCAATGCTGTTAGGACCAATATTGCAAACTGCTGTGTAGGTGTACAATTCCATAGCGCTGCAGACGTTCGCAGCAAAAGCATGGGCATTGCTAAGGTCATAATACATTGGAGTAGCTCCTTGGCTATTGGCGAATATTACTGAGATTATAGAGTAAAACTCGCCTCCAAGCAACCTATAGGATATTAGGCTGTATTTTAGGGATTTATAATTGAGTTGCTAAAAAGGCTCCAAACTTGCACATCTGTAGGCTCGGTTAAAGACAAGCAGGTCATTATTTCTTGATTTGTCTGACCGTTAGCATCTTTAAACTCTATTGAAGCAGTGGGTGATATCTTATAACTAAAAGAAATTGGAGCTGCTTTTGTTCCAGAACATTGTGGGCCATTTGGATAATGAACCATTGAATAAACTTTTTGATTTGGCTGCAATCGATAAATACTCACACTTGCTTGTCCTTGCTGACTAACGCTTATATTTTGCACAGTATATGTAGCATCAACAAAGTTATTACCAATAATTTTGCATTCTTTGTTAGAAATATTTTGAAGCGTCAAATTTCCATAAACATTACCAGCAGCATGCCCAATTTCAATTTGTGCAGAAAGATCGGTTGGACCACAGTATTGATCAGCAATTAATAATTTAGTGTTTTTAGCATCAAGATAATTTCCAATTGTGTAAGTTACGAAGATTAAAATTAATAAAATTGAAATCAGCCCTAGGGTTCTTTTCATAAATATATTATAACTTATTTTTAACTTAAGTTAATTATCTATTTAATAAATTATTTAGTACAATACTGAGAATTGACAATATGATAGAAGGAGGAGCACATGAAAACAGCGGTCTGTCCTGAATGTGAAGGTGGCAATGTTCCAGTTGATGGAGTCTTAGCTGGCGAACTCGTGGTCTGTCCAGACTGCGGTGTCGATCTCGAAGTGACTGCAGTGACTCCAAATGTAGTGCTCGAACTAGCTCCGCAAGAGGCTGAAGATTGGGGCGAGTGAGAGAAACAAAAAGCGGGTAGGAACCAAGAGACCACATAGGTTTCTGTAAGGTTCCTACCCGCTCGCTTTTTCAATCTATTCAAAACTTATAGTACTTAATTCTTGTGCTACATCTTTAGCAGTGTGAAATTTTCTGTCGCTTAGCAAACGCAAAGAATCAAAAGTATAATTATCAGCCCTATTATTTTGTGCCGCACTCATAAGATCCTCTTTATATGCAGGATACTCAACTCCTCCAAGATACTGCATAACGGCTGCAGGATTTACTTCTTCTTTATCTCTAACTGTATATGTTGCCATAGTACCTCCTTACAAGTTTATTTTTGCAAAACAGAATGAGAGTAATTTAAAAAAACGGTTAAAGTTTAGTTATAAACCAACTATATAGTTATTTAAGAAATTTTAATCTCAAACTATTACTAACAACGGATACTGAACTAAAAGCCATTGCAGCACTGGCTATAATAGGAGAAAGTAAAATTCCAAAAGTTGGGTAGAGTAGTCCTGCAGCAATGGGAATACCAATAATATTGTAGCCGAACGCCCACCAAAGATTTTGTTTAATTATTTTAAAAGTTTGAGATGACAATTGAATTGATTCTACAACTTTATCAAGATTTCCTTTTACCAAAACTATATCACCGGATTCTATAGCCACATCTGTGCCGGTCCCCATTGCAATACCGATATCGGCTTGTACAAGTGCAGGGGCATCATTTATACCATCTCCAACCATTGCAACAATTTTGTGGCTAGTTTGGTTATTTTGAAGATCTGAAATTTTCTGAACTTTATCTGCAGGAAGTACTTCTGACAAAATTTCAGTGATTCCAAGTTGTTTGGCAATTATTTTTGCGGTAATGTTGTGATCTCCTGTGAGCATAACAGGTATAATATTTAAGTCTTTAATCTTTTGGATCGTTTCATGAGCACCTTCTTTTATGGAGTCAGCGATACCAACAAGAGCTACATTCTCACCGTTTACACTTACATATGATACTGTCTGAGCGTTTTCACGAAGAATCTGGGCTTTGTCGCTAAAATCTTGTGGAATGGTTACACCGTTATCTGTCATTAATTTAAGATTTCCAATTAAAATAATTTTGTTTTGATACTTTGCTCTAATTCCAAATCCCGACATATTTTCAAAGTCTGTAATATCAACGCTTTGATCACCTTCTAAATGTCTTACAACAGCTTCTGCCAACGGATGATGAGACTTTTTCTCTATACTATAAATAACTGACGAAATTAATTTAGCATCTTGATCTTTAGAAATTTCGTAACTTTTTACTTCAGGTTGACCTTTGGTTAAAGTTCCGGTTTTATCGAATACAATGTAATCTAGCTGATGGGCTATTTCTAGTGCTTTAGCGTCTTTTATTAAAATTCCTTTTCTTGCGGCTTTGCCTGTTCCTACCATGACTGCAGTTGGTGTAGCTAAACCAAGAGCGCACGGACAGGCAATAATTAACACTGTAGTCGCAACATAAACTGCTAATTGTAAAGATCCGGTAGTAATAAACCAAAATGCAAATGACATCAGCGCTATTACCACAACAATTGGTACAAAAACAGAAGATATTTTGTCTGCAAGTTTTTGTATTGGAGCTTCGCTTCCTTGAGCTTCTTCTACCATTTTGATTATTTGCGCCAACATCGTTTGTGAGCCAACTTTTGTGGCTCTAAATTTAAAATATCCGGATTTGTTTATAGTCGCTCCAATTACGGGTTGCCCAACTGTTTTTTCAACTGGTAGCGATTCGCCGGTAACCATAGATTCGTCTACAGCAGAGCTTCCTTCGGTAACTATTCCGTCTACAGGAATTTTCTCACCAGGTTTTACAATTAATATGTCTCCAATAATAACTTGGTCAACGGGAATCTTGATTTCTTTATTGTCGCGTACTACTAACGCATCTTTTGCTCCTAGTTGTACCAATGCTTTTATAGCGTCATTAGTTTGACCTTTAGCCCGTGCTTCAAGTAACCTACCTAATAATATGAAAAATACAATTATGACCGCAGCTTCAAAAAACACACTAGATTCACTTTGTACATTTTTAAAGGATGTAGGAAAAAATGTTACAACTGTCGAAAATAACCAAGCTGTGAATGTTCCAAGTGCGACTAAAGTATCCATGTTAGCAGCTCTAACTCTAAGTGCAGCAAAGGCACTCGTAAAAAATTGTTTTCCGGCTACAAACAAAACTGGTGTAGCGATTAGAAATTGAATAATAAAAAATACTGATCGACCGGCTATTTCTCCAAAGAGCATTTTAGGCATCCAAACCATAAAAATTAAAAATGGAATCGTAGCAATCCCACTAAAAACAACTAGTCTTTTAGTATGTTCGTATTCTTGTTTTTTCATCATGGCAGCATGATCGTGGTGACCAGAATCATTTACTAATTTATAATCTCCGCCACTTGCCACTGTTTCTTGAAGTTTTAGGATTGATACTTGTGATTCGTCGTATTCAACCGTCATTTTTTCAGTCGCATAATTTACTGATACTGAAGATACTCCTGGTAAGTCGCCAACAAGAGTTTCGATTAAAGATTTGCACGAAGCACAATGCATTCCAACAACCGGTAAAATAGATTTTGTCATATAACCCTCACAGTCACAGGTGGAACCATACCCATTGTGCAAGTAATTTTAAAATCTCCTTTTTCACGAGGAATAAATGCAATTTCGTTTAACCCTCTATGAAGTTCAAGCACTCCGCTAAAAAGCCCACGACCTACAGCAGCGTTAGCACATCCGCCTGCATCTACATTTAGTATTTGTAGTTTAGTTAATAACCCTTGTTTCACAGTAAAAAATCTAGGAAGATATTGATACCCTGTCGCCGTTAATTCAATTGTTCTTGTCGGAACGGCTTCAACTGCTTTTTGTTTTTGCGGAAGTTTTATATCGCTTAAACTTTTAAATCCTAAAGCGTTTAATTGAGAATTAAAACTAAAGACACCAAAAAATATAATTAACAAACCGACAGCATAATTAAATTTTGCAGTAAAAGCAGGTTTAGAATTTAACTTAATACTCGAAAAACTAATCGCTGCCAACATAGGCAAGGTTCCAAGTGCAAAGAAGAGCATAAATATAGCGCCTTTTATAAAACTTCCAGATGTAAGTGCAACTCCTTGTGCAATCAAAGTAAATCCACATGGAATAAAAAACGTTAAGCCACCTAACACCAGCGGCATAAATTTTCCGGAAAAGTTATTTTCGTCTGTTATTTGACCTGAAAATCTTTTAGGAATTCTGATTTGAAATCTCGACGCCCATTTAATACCTAGCATTTGCAAACCTATCAGAACCATTACTGCTGCTACTGCTAAAGATAAAAATGCCGAAAAATTGGTAGATATTTTAAGCGTTCCGCCAATTACCCCTAAAATTCCACCTAAAACAGCAAAACTTATTAACCTTCCAATGTTAAAAAGTAAAAATGGTATAGATCTTACAGCAGCACTGTCACCAATGTATATTTCGTTCCACTTTTTTGTCATCGATAAAAGCAAACCTCCAACTAGCGCAGCACAACTTGAAATTCCTGCCACTAGACCCAACATAAAAAATGCCCCAATTGAAGAAGAGGCGTTGGCTGAAATATTTGCACCTATATTTAATTTTTGAATTAATATAAATGCAATAAATATAAATGAAAATATTCCGAACGCTTGCAAAAATTCTCGTTTTTTATTTATTTGCGTTTTAATAACAGTTGGAGAAAATATGTATCCGTGTTCTGAAAATTGCTCATTTAATTTATCTATACTAGGAAGCTCATCTGTATAAGCGACTTCAACACGATTTTGAGATATAAATGCTTTAACTTTGGTAATTCCTTGGTTCTTTAAAAGTTTTTTTTCTATTAATAATTCACAAGAAGCGCAATGCATTCCTTCGACAAAATATGTATGTTTTTTAGTGTATTCAGCCATGTTTAACTTACTTCATATAGAGTCAAAAGCTCTTTGACAGTTTTGTCTTCTTCTTTATTTTGAATCTGGTCAACTACACACGTTTTTAGATGATTTTCCAAAATAAATAAATCCAATTTTCTTAAAGCCGTCTGAACTGCTCGCGACTGATGCAATATATCAACACAATAGTCTCCGCCATCTATCATGCGTTCTACTGCTTTAGTATGTCCTTGGATTATTTTTATGCGGTGAAGTGCTTTTGTTTTACTGGATTTATCTAGCATGATACATATGCTAGTCCCCTACGGGGGGATGTGTCAAGAGAATGTTATAGAGAAGAATTAGGTTCTTTATAAATAATAAGTTCTTGTCCAGGTTTTACCTTAACTCCGCTTAACATATTGGTTTCTGCAATTTTTTCCCAAGCACTTCCATCTCCATAAAATTCTTGAGAAATGGACCACAATGTATCTCCATCTTTAACAGTATATTTAACAACTAAATCAGACTGTGCATCTGCAGTAACTGATGGAATTGCCATCTTGTTTTGTACGTATTTTATAGGCATTCGAAGCGTATCTTTATATAAAATGGCTTCTTTAACATTTGGCTCTGAAACAAATGCTGTTCCTACCAAAAGCACCAGTAACAAGACTGAAACAATTAAGGGTTTTGTTCTAACTAAAACTGCTTTAAGCAGGCTTGTTCCATCTTTTTGCATATCTAACATATCTTTTATTAGTGCGGTAAAAAATACTAATGCAAACATTAATGAGCCTTGAAGTGCAAACAAAAGATATCCTTGAATGCTACTTTTGTGAAACACCAATAAGTAGTACCAACAAGAAATCAATGATAACAATATTAAAAGTAAATAATGGCTATGTTGTAATATACTAAACGGACTATTTTGACCTTTATTTATACCTTTAGTAGTGATCATGTAAGGTTTTTCAATTTTTAAGATTACTTGAATAAAAGCACTCAAAACAGTCGGCCATCTGGCTATGTGCAAAATTATTCCTCTCCAACTTAAGAAAACATTTTTAGGAGAGTGCCATTTATGACTCCAAATCCAAATTACAAAAGCCATAATTGCGATTGGTAATGACATAAGCATAAAACTTATATAACTCACATTAGAAATAGGAGTATTTGTAAATAATGAAATTACAGGCAAAATAAACAAAATTAATAAGCTAGTTGAGTAAAATGTATACCAACTTTGAACGAATAAAAATTGAATCGCTTGTTTAAATGTATATTTTTTAATACATTTTGGAGTGTAATTTATTAGTACTTGAATCATCGAAAATGCCCAAGCGAATTGTTGTGCTAAGTAGGTCTCAAAATTTTCTGGTCCGTCTCCAACAGCAATCACTTTTGGAACATAGACTCCTTGTTTGCCATTAGCAGCTAAAAATACTGTATCTAAATGATCTTCAGCGCGAGTAGGTTGAAAACCTCCAATATTTTTTATTGCAGCCATATCATATGTTGAATGACTTCCTATAATAAACGGTGTTTTACAAAATCCGTAAAATCCCATTTGCATAGGACCTTGTAACACGAGCTCTTGTTCGGCAGATCCTCGAGCGGTCCAATCTTTTAAATTACCGTAAACACTAGGTGCTTGAACCCAGGCGACATTATCATCTCTAAAATAACCTAAAACTTCATCTAAATAATTTGGATTTGGTATGTGATCGATATCTAATTGTGTAAAGTGTGAGTAAACACTTCCAAAAGCATCTATCCAAGCATTAACATTTCCAGCTTTAGTCTTAGCTTTAAATGGAGGAATATCTTGGTTCCATTTTTTAACCAATTTTTGTCCCCAAGTTGATACGTCTTTACGACTAAAATATTTGACTCCTAAGCTATTAGCCATTTTTTGAATATCTGGTGAGTGTTCTTTATCTACTACAACCCAACTATCGTGGGGAAATTTTACTTTTTTTAAAGCAACTAATTGTTTGCGGACAATGTCTAAACTTTCTGATCCTGGAACTGTAGTTGTAATCATGGCAACATTTTTTACAATTCCGGCTTTTACAGCTGCTTTAGCGGGCATCTTTTGCGGTTTTTTCATATTACCTAAGTAAAAAAGGTAAAAAGATGGAAGTATTGTGATATCGTAGAAAAAAGCCAATGAAATAAGGCTAAAAAGCACTAAATTACCTATATGTTCAGGAGTTAACCACCAGGCCCAAAATAAAACATTTACAAAGGTCCATAATGCTACAAGACATATATATTGAGCTGTCTGTTTCTTATTAAGCACGGTTAATTGCCTTACTGAAAGGCTTTTAAGGAGTTTTGTCTTAGTTGTGGTTTTGGTTCTTACTTGGCTATAGGCCATTGAAGTATTATAGGTTATGCCAAAACCTTTGTCAAAGCCAGGTTGTTGCAATTCAGTTTGAAGTAATTAGCGTGTGTGGTAAAATACTCTAGTTGAATAATTACAAAAATCTATACAAAATCACTAAATACTCCTTTAATTTACTATTAATTTCAGTTCTTTTTATCGGAACTTGCTTTGTCGTATTTACCAATCACTCCAACGCAAATGCCAACTCAGTTACAGTTTCCAACGGAAAATTATTTGTAAATGGCCAAGAATTTGAAATTAAAGGAATGAACTATAATCCGGTACCAATTGGTCTTACCCAAATAGACCCTACTGCCGCAACCAACGATGTTCCTAAGATTGCTCAACTAGGTGCAAACACTATAGGCACTTATAATTTGGGTAAATTCGATTGGTATCAAACAATTAACATTACAGCAGGAGAAAATTTTTATAACACTTTATACCCTGTAGCAGAAGCAAATAATTTAAAAATAATAGTTGCCTATTTCTCAAATCAAACTATTGATTGGACAAATGCAACACAAGTTGCTCGAGCAAGTGCTCAATATCAAGAGTTAGTTATAAAAGCTAAAGATAAACCATCTACACTTATGTACCTTATTGGAAATGAAATTTTTGGAAGACTTTCGGATAATAATCAGAAAAAAGCTTATGCTACATGGATTGGCCAAATGGTAAACTGGACACACACCAACGATCCCAATCATCCAGTGACTTATGCAGACGATGCGTTAAAAAATGGATTGGGTTGGCTAAGTTTATATTCCTCGAACTTGGATATTTATTCTATAAACAATTATGAGTGGGCAACACAGTCAGATTTATCAAATATTTTAGCTGCAGATTCGGTTGCTTGGCCAAATAAACCAATTTTATTGCACGAATTTGGAACCGATAGCTTAGATGTACCTAAATGGGCAGAAGACGAATCAGCTCAAGCAGCAAAAGTTAAAGATTTAGTAACAAATGTCCAAAAAGTTTACGACAGCAATATATTTCCGCTAATTGGGCAAGTGTATTTTGAATATACAGATCAATGGGACAAAATCGGGTCACCATCTCTACAAGATAAAGACACTGGCTGGCCCTGGTTATGTACAAACTGCTTTGACGCCAAAGCCAATGAAGATTTTTGGGGAATATCGCGGGCAGTTGGTGCAGCAAACGCAAATAATAGAGTTCTTAAAAGTGCCTATTACGCATTACAGCAAGTCTGGGCGCCACAAACTCCAACACCTATTCCGACTCCATTACCTACACCGGTGGGAAATGATACAACACCTCCAACTGTGAGCATTACGAATCCTTTAAACGCAAGTTTAGTCACAAATAAGGCTAGTGTGAGCATTTCAGCAAACGCAAGTGACAACGTTGGAGTAATAAAAGTAGAATTTTATATTAATAATGTACTTTTATGTGCCGATACTTCACAACCCTATACTTGCATCTGGAAAGTTCCTAAGCGAGTAGGTGCACAATTTACTATTTTAGTTAAAGCTTATGATACCGCAGGAAATGTCGGTACAAATACTGTAAGTGTAATTTCTAAATAGCTATTCGACTAGCAAGTTATCAATATAACAATATTTCCAGTCTTCTCCTGGTTGAAATGATTTAACTACAGGGTGACTTGTAGAATGAAAATGCTTAGTTGCATGCTTATTCTTAGACTGGTCGCAACATCCAACATGACCACAAGTTAAACAAATTCTTAAGTGAAACCAAGTATCACCCATTTTCAAACATTCTTCACAACCATTAGGAGTATTAGGAGCTATAGATGCGTTGGCAGTTTTTAAATGGTCACAGATTTGATCCACAAGTAATTATACATCAGTTGGAATATGTAAAATATCTAAGTATAATTAAATTATATGAAGACTATACTGATTATTGTAGTAACTGTAGTCATCGCGGGTTTCATAGTTACAACTTATCCTCAATTAAAATCGCAAGCATTAAATATTGTAATGTATAGCCAATGCGACGCTCCAACAGCTTATAAACTTGGTGCTCTAGATGCAAAATTTGGATTGACTAATAAATTGGCAGAAGAAGATATTCAAAAAGCAACAAATATTTGGAGCAAAGCCTACGACAAAACTCTTTTTACAAATAATTTTAATGCAGTCCTTACCGTAAATTTTGTCTATGACGAGCGATCGTATTTAAATTCACAAATCAGCCAATTAGAAAATCAACTGAGTAATAGTAACAAATCTATTCAGCAACAAATAGGCGCTTATGAAGCAGATCTGATAATATTCGAAAAGAAGGTATCTAATTTTAAATCAAAAGTACAAGGCTTAGAAAGCTCGGGTAAAATGACTCGAGAAGTTTACAATAGCTTAGTAAGCGAGCAAAACGCTCTTATTGCAGAAGGTAATGCGTTAAATGCTAAAGCAAAAAGTCTTAACCTTGCAACTACAGATTACAATTCTCAAGTAAAAACTTTGAATCAAAATGTAGGTGAATTTAATCAATCTATTTCACAAAAACCTGAAGAAGGATTGTATGACCCAAGCAACAATACGATAACCATCTATTTTGCGAGTAATCAAGACGAGCTGATTCATACATTAGCACATGAATTTGGCCACTCATTAGGAATGCAACATGTACAAGATCCACTGGCGATTATGTACCCTTCTGCTTCTTCAACCTTTTTGACTTCGCAAGAAGATTTACAAGAACTTAGTCTAGTTTGTATGAAACACCCGGTATTTTATAAATGGCTTCAAGAATTAATTATAGTGGCACATTCGATAGCGAGTACTTATAACTTAAGGCTGCCCTTCGTGCAAGATTTCGTTAATAGTTTGAACAATACTTTCCATACTTGAATTTGCCTTAATCATAAATTTAACTGCACCATAATTTAATGCTGCAAGAGTAGTTCCAAAATCACTTTTATTACTCAATACGACTACGGGAATGTCTTTATTTTTCGTGTCTTGCATTAAGGTATAAAGTACTTCCATACCATCTTTGTTAGGCATAATAACATCAAGTAATATTAAGTTTGGAGTAGTTGTTTTTAATTTTTCAAGACAGTCTTGACCGTCTACCGCTTCGATTGTTGAGAATCCACTGCTCTTTAATTTCTCTACTAATAATGCTCTTAGTGAATCTTCATCTTCGACAATTAATATTGTTTTAGGCACTTTGAACCTCCTTAGGAAATAATAATTCTGAAACTTTATCAGCAATTTCTTCAAGCGTAGTATTACTTTTTATGAAATAATACGCAGGAGTATTTTTTACAACATTATCTATCGTCGTATCATTAGGATCTACATTAGTTAAGATTATAACCGGTACTGATTTTCCCCAGTCATTGTTACGTAAATTTTCTAACATATCTTGTCCATTCATAACTGGCATTATTAAATCAAGTAATATCAGATCGGGTTTTTCAGACATTGCCATGCGTAGCCCTTCTTCTCCATTGTGGGCATAAAATAACTGGTATTGGGTAGATTCTAGTTTTTCGGCAACTGCAGTTAGTAACTCTGGTTCATCTTCAACTATCAAAATCTTTTTTGTCATATTTATATTTTATTAGATATATCTGACTTTACAAGTAGAGGTATCGAAATTGTAAACTTAGTACCTTTACCCTCAGAGCTTTCAAAAGTAAGAGTTCCTCCCCACTCTTCAATATACGATTTTGCTACGAACAGGCCCAAACCAGTTCCTTTAGTTCTGGTTCTCAGTGCATTATTAGCTCTAAAAAACTTAGTGAACACTTTTTTTTGAGCTTCTTCTGGTATACCTATACCAGTGTCCGTAACAGTAACCACAATATATTGATCTTTTGATTCTACGGCTATATCAACTCTACCTTTTGGAACATTATATTTAATCGAATTTGATATGATATTTTCTAAAGCTCCACGAAATCTATTCGGGTCGATATAAATATTGGGAATTTCTGGAGAATTGTAAGCTACGTGTATACCAATTCCATCTTTTTTTGCTTCGGGCTTTAATTCTTCAATTATGTTGCCAATAGTTTGGTTAACATCAGTATTTTGTGGAGAATCTTTTATACTTTTTTGATCAATTCGAGCTGCTTCTAATAAGTCATTTACCAACGCAATCATTCGCTCGTTGTTGTCTGAAATTTCTGCGATTACACTTTCTTGAGTTTTTTGAATACCCATATCGGTTAACTTTTCTAGATGCCATTTGATTCCCGTTAAAGGAGTGCGTAATTGATGCGCTGCAATTGATAGAAAGTTATCTTTTGCTTGTTCTAGTTCACGTTCTCTACTTATATTTCGAACGACAACCACACAACCTAAAATTTTACCTGTTTCGTCTTTAACTGCTGCTACGCTATCAGCCACAGGAATTTTTTCGCCATTCTTTTTGATAAGTATAGTGTGGTTTCTCATTTCACTATTTACTCCAGATTTAATAACGTTTTCTATGATTGGAGGGTATGGAGAATCGGGAGACTTTTCTGATATAAAATGAAAAACTGTGCTGTAGAGATTATTTTTTACATCTTCAAATCTATAGCCACTGAGTTTTTCGGCGACTGAATTCATTAAAATAATATGGTATTTAGTATCTACGACAAAAACTGCATCACCTATAGAAGTTAAAATAGTTTCTAATTTGTATCTTTCATGATCTACATTAATCTTCTCAGTTAATACTTGTTCAGCTGTGCTAATTAAATCTTTTTTAACTTCTTCTAAAATTTTATTTTGTTTTTCGTATTCAATAACTCTAAATTGCAAAGCTTTATTGACTTCTAAGCGTTCCGCAATTGCTGCTGATAATGTTAAAGATATTAAAGTAGAAACGCCAATAAAGAGTTGTAAAAATATCAGAGACTGACTAAGCATAGGGGTAATAAACGGTCCTACTCCTTGTACGGTTGCATAAATTGTCAAAATTGAAACTGCTACAGTATTTAGTAAAGTGACTCTTGGTTTATATCTAATCGACGACCAAATCAATGGTAGAAATAGAAGGTATAAAATGTGACCACTATGATCTTTAAATCCTAAATAATCCCAAAAGACTATAAAATACAAAAAAATGAACAGACTATATAAAGCTACTGTCTCTAAAAGTCTATTAAAATTTATTTTTTCTAATTGTAAATTCTGCTTTGACTTGGTCTTTTGTAAAAGAACAATAAGTGCGGGTGTTACAACCAAACTGCCAAGTGCATCGCCAATCCACCAAGCTGTAAATGTTGGAATTAGTGCCGCGTTATCAGAGATAATTCCGTTTATTCTTAAACTAAAAACACCTATAGTGGCACTAACTAGAGGCCCAACTACTGCGCCAAAGAAAATTAAAATAAAATTTCCTTTTACGGACTTTCCTATTTCGTCTACTTTTACTAATCTTAGAATTAGCTTGGCGGCTACTACTGCTTCTAAAGTATTGCCTAAACCTATTCCAAACGCAGCAAGTGGAGTAGCTCCTGTAGAAAGATTAACAAGAAAGGCAGCTAAAAAGATTGCTGGCCATAAATCGTATCCAAATAAAAGAATAAACGCTAATGAAATTCCGGTGGGTGCCCAAACAGGAGTAGCAAAACCACTAACGGCATCTAGGCTTAGGCCAATCTTTGCAGTGACAAAGTAGAGCACAAATAAAATTAGAAGTCTTAAAACATACAGAGGCGAAAAAGTTTTTGGGAGAATATTTTGCATAATATCCTAATAAAATTATACATAGTTGCTTGAAAAATTAAAGTTCTTATTAAACAAAAAAACGACCCGGCAACTTGTGAGAATTTCCACAGGTTACAGGGTCGTTCGCTGTCTTGCAGTTAAAACATTGCCTTAGGTTCGCGGGTGCGACACTCTGTCAACAATCACACCGTTTTGAACCAGGCACCAAGGACCAGGCAAAAAGCGCGGCCAGACTTCGAAACTTTTAAATCCGAGCTCGACCGCGACCAATGCCAGAGCTTCACAGAGTTCATTCGCCCGAGCTTCTAGTCCTTCATGTGGGCAAGTGTCGGCATAAATAACAAAATCCGCGGAGTGTGGATCGGCGTCGACAACGGGGTGCAGAAGATTCACCAGGATGTCGGTGGACTCAAAACCAGAAATTCTGCAAGCCACTAGCTTGAGTCCGACCCGAAGCTCTTGCATCCTCGCCTGCAGATCTTGCTGAACGCTTAAATCTTTGGGCTCGATATTAATTAGAGGCATTCTCTACTCCCTTCTATTTGGGGTCTAGACCAACGCGTTCGCGAGCTTTCTCAAACATTTGCACAGTTTCAAGTTTCGGCTTGCTACCGATTAGCCAAGCGGGATCATCCCAGACAAGTGCATCGACGGTCAACAACATCGCAGCGTATTTCAGATGCCACTGTAGCCATTTAAGAAGCCTTTTGAGCAGGCTCATGTGAGATCCTTTCGCAAATGGTTTAACTCAAGTTGAGATGATTATATTACAAAGTCGAATTATAGTAAACTATAGGGTAAGCTAATTGGCATTCTTCATTCATTCATTGTATATTGTGCATAGTTAATCCAACTTCCCACTTATATAGGTATAGGAGGGTGAAATGGCCGGATTCTTCGACTCATTAGGGCACATTATCAATGGAATCACAGAAGGAGGCAAGTTCTACCCGGATTCGAGTTTCTCAGGAGATGTCTTTAATTCTAATCGCACCTTTGTTGGCTATTCTAGCAACGGGTCGAGCCTTATGGATGTAGCGTCTGTAGACTCTGGTGATGGTGGCGCAGGCATAGCACTAGCCGCTTTCATTTTGGGAATTATGCTTTTTGTGTTTTGCTTGCAAGCACTTTTCTGGATTATTAAGATGTTTGTTCAGGGAGTGATTTTGCTAATCAAAGGCAGGTTTTTGGGATTTTTGTATGTTGCTCCTTTAGTTATGGCTAGCATTACATGTTCAGTCTTGGTTGGTGGTGCTGGACTTCTTTATCTAAATCCAGATTTGGCCTTACTACCTCCGCAGAAGGAATATAACTGGGCACAATCACATGTAACAAAGATTGTTACTTTTACCAAAATCACTGAGGACCATTATGTTGTACACAATAACCTTCGTTACAATGCTGTTCATGTAGCTCCAGGTATTAGTATCGATTATGATTCAGTCAGACATTGCGAATTTGAAGCACAGAATAACTCAATTCAACCAGGTGGGAATGAAAATCTGCGATGCGATCCCCTCGACCCCTTAGATACAAGGTCACGTGTTTGCATTGGAATTTGGTTTGGCTATGGAGCGTGTATCAAAGAATCTATTGTTGATGGCAAAGACGTAATCGAGACAGTCTCGCCATAGTCAACAAACAAGTTCACGCTTAATGCGTCTTATCAGTAATTGATGGGACGCATTTTTTAATGATACAATCTAGGTAGTGTTAAACTCTAACAACTCACCAAAGCGACTTATTTTAAAAGTAAGTGGTGAATTGTTTTCTTCTAGAGGTAAAAATATCGATTTCCAAAAATATAATAAATTTGCTAAACAGATTTTGAAAATTGTTAAATCAACTGAAATTCAATTAGCTATGGTTGTTGGTGGAGGAAATATCTTTAGAGGAAGAGAAAAAAGTGAAGATGTAGATGCCGCTGAGGCAGATTCAATGGGCATGTTAGCAACCGTCATGAATGGAATAGCTCTTAGAGAAGCCTTAATTAGACAAGGTGCAACGGATACTCGATTAATGACGGCATTTCATCTTCCAGAATTTGCAGAGCCCTATATAAGATTAAAAGCAAAACACCACTTAAACAATAATAGACTCGTAATCTTAGCAGGAGGTTTGGGAAAGCCTAGCTTTTCAACAGATTCCGCAGTAGCGCAGTATGCTAACGAATTAAATTGCAGTTTAGTTTTAAAAGCCAGCACAGTTGACGGAGTTTATGATACGGATCCAAAGAAAAATCAAAAAGCCAAGAAATTACCAACTATAACTTTTCAAGATGCACTCGAAAAAAGACTTAAAGTTATGGATTCAACAGCATTTGCTATGTGTATGATTTCTGAGATTCCAATTTTTGTTTTTGATATTAGAGATTTAGATAGAATTCCAGATATTGTTAATGAAGATTTTTCGTTTGGAAGTTTAATTTCGTAAAAATTTTAGTGATGATGCCCATCATGAACACTAACCTTTTTATTCTCATAATAATAAGCAGCAATAAATGTAGATAATGGAACTGCCAAAATCAACGCTATACTTCCGACCAAAGTTCTTACCACCTCTTCGATTATAAATTCACTATTAAATGTTACCCATAACGGTTGATAAGAATTTAATTTCAATAGCAAAAATAATGGAAGAGATGCACCTGCATAAGCTAAGAACAAAGTATTTATTAATGATGTAATATGTTCTTTTCCAACATTAATTCCCTTAGAATAAAGTTCAAATAAATTTAAACGTGGATTTGCACCTTTTATTTCGCTAACAACACTAGTTTGGGCAGTTGTAATATCATCCAAAACTCCTAAAACACCTAAAATAATTCCACCTAATAATAGGCCTTTTAAATTAACACTTATTGTTTGATTTGCTGAAAGGAAAAAGGATTCGTCAGTTCCAGCTCCGCTTAAATGAGTAATATTAACAGCAATACCTGACAACACCATTGAAACCAGTAAAGTTATAAGCGTACTTATCAAAGCTAATGAAGTATTTCTATTAAATCCGTGAGCTAGATATAAAGACGACACAGCTATTAACAATACTGCAATATAAGAAATTATAGCCGGATTAGATCCCGCTAAAATCTGCGGAACCATAAAATTGGTAATAATAAAAACTCCGACAAAAAGGCCAATTATGGAGGTAATGCCACGTTTTCCAGCTGTAATAACTGCAATCGCAATAAAAAGTAGTATCAAAAATATTACGGGACCTATTCTATAACGATCAGTAATTATAAAAGTATTTCCAATTGGAGTCGAAACTGAAGTCAAGACTACTTTGTCACCTTGATTAACACGTTGTCCTTCAGTAATAGAAATGCTTCCACCATTTTCGACTTGAATTTGTTTTCCATTAAGATCGCCATTGATTATTTTTATATCCAGTTTTTGATATGGTTGTTTAGACCCATCAATAGTCTTGTAACCGTTTTCTAAAACCTTTAATACAACCCCTTGATAATATTTTTGTGAAGGAATCAAATTATTAGAGGCAGCTGATGTATTTATTTGGAGTAAGAATGCTAAAAAAAACAAAATTACCGTTAGTAACTTACGCATTTGAATATTGTATCACCAAACAAGAGAGAATACAGCTATAGGTCGTAATGATTGGTGTGGAAATTAATCTGAGAGGGAACTAGTTATCCCACAGATCAATAAACATAACTACTTTTAAGGTGATACTATCTACTGATCGATAGGTATATTTTGTATGAGGCGGAATTGTGATTACATCTCCACTAGATACTTTAGTAGTTGTTCTGTTAATCATAAATTCTCCGTTACCCTCAATAATATAGTATATCCATTCGGATTCTTTTGTTTCTGCATCACCGTGTTCTCCAACAACTTCGGCATAAACTACCGACATCTCAGGTTTTAAAAAATCTAGTTTATAATTCCAACTTTTTACTTTATCCCAATCTTGTCTCTTAGAATTGTTAATAGATATATACATGCACTGAATTATATCTCAAACTTACCTTGTAAAAATAATATAAAAAACCATTAACAGAAATATTGGATACGCGAATAATGCTTGCGGTTTTACACAATATAATGGACTATATTTTATATTATTAGTTTTTGAATATTGATAAAAATGTCCCAACTCTTGAGTTAATCCACCTAATATTAGCAAAACCAAGCTCTTTTCTACCAAAGCAAATCCAATTATTGTGAATCCTATAATATGAAATAGTTTATTTACAATTCCATTATGACAAACTATAAAATCTTTAAGATAAGTGTAGATCATTTACTGATCAATTGTAGCAAAAAGTTTGGCTGACAGTTTTGTACGCTATTTGAACTGTATATAAAACTTGCTGTTATACTTTGTGTATGAAAGATTTTAATGAAATAATTCAACATTTAAAAAATGAGTACGAAAAAAATCCAAATGTTAAAGCAATGCTAATTACTGGAAGCGTGGCGAGAGGTGAAGCAGTTCATGGAAACGATTTGGATATTCTTTTAGTAACCTCTGGAGAAAAAATCTCTAAAGAATACTATGAAGGAAACTCATTAGTTGAAATTGGTACTATTCTACTCCCAGAAGGTCTAGAAAAGATAGAAAAAAATCCAATGAGAGTTTATATGTTCCTTGATGCAAAGGCAATTTTTGATAAAGAAAATTGTTTACAGACACTGCAACAAAAAGCGCACGAAGTATTTGATAGTTATAAATCTTCGCAAGAAGATAAATCAAAATCGAAAAAATGGCTTTCCAGTGTTGTAGATAAAATTAACGCATCAAAAAGTAATGGTGATATGTTGAAAATTGGATTTCAGGTGTCAAATGTTTTGTGGCCACTGGTTGAAGGATTATATTTAATAAACAACACAATTACTCCAGCATCTACAAGTGCTTTTAGAAGAATTAAAACTTTAAAAAACATTCCACCCGATTTTGAGACTTTGTGGACCAAAATGCTGCTCGGTAATTTAGAAGACCGCACAACGGCTACCTTAAAATTAATTGAATTTGTTTTATCGAAACTTTCTTAATTAATAATTCAAAATTTAAATTTGGCTGGGGTGCAGAGATTCGAACTCCAATAGCTGGGACCAAAACCCAGAGTCCTACCATTAGACGACACCCCAATAAATAAAAGACAATTGCTATAGAGCACCGATATTATAGCAACAAAAATATAAAAAAAGCAGTCGGTTGATGGAATTTTCCAAAAACCGGCTGCCGAATCTAGCTGTTTATAACCGTATTTCGATGAGTCTAGCTTCCTACCGACGCTCTTCGAGCGGTGGAGTGTATAGCACCTGCTGTTGAATTCTTTTGTTATATGGATCGGTGTAAACGAAAACGCACTGCTGATTGCCACGTCGCGAAATTTTTATACCTATGACATGCTTGTTTCCTTCTGGTCGAACAAGAGTGATTTCACCCTCTTCGACTATCAGCTGACTACTATGCGTATCAAGCCAATCGCGGGCTGGTTTTGTTGTCACACTCGCAATAATTCTTGAACGTTCGGGTTCCACAAAAAAATCGTCGGACACGAATGCGCCATTTGGCGTGTAGAGCGGATTTAAATCTCCCATTTTAGGTCTCCCGTAGGTGTTGTCGGTTAAATTCTAATCTACTTTAGTATATTTAGTCAGAAAACTCAAATTTTTGATACAATGCTTGCAGCCATGGGTGGAAGGAGACTCAGTGTCACGTGTCGTTGTTTATCGAAGATTCGAAAACACTGAGGAGGTGCGCAAGATTTTTGGAGCACTTGTACGACGGTCGTATAGTATCAAACTCGATCTAGAATTTGCTAATAACAAAATCTTGGTCGAGATGCTTAGAAAGATCGCCAGAGAATACCGTTTTTTGTGTACGATAGATGGAAGATCTGGAACACTAAAACCAATCAGACGACGTCATAGGTAACAAGTAGCCGAAAGATCCACCCTCTTTCGGCTTATTTTTTTGCTACAATCTTGATATGGACCTTCCAAAAATGTATCAGGTTAAGTTAGTCACAAAGTATATGCTCAACTCCAGAGACTTATTCGTAGAATATTCACTCGTTAATCCTACTGAAATGCATTTTATTCCAGGACAATTTATAAATTTAAATGTTGCTGAAAACACTTATCGTGCATATTCTATTGCTTCTCCAGCTAACGAAATAATTAAACTGGGTTTTGTAATTAGTGTAGATCAACCAGGAATTGGTGCAAATTATCTAAAAAATTCACAAATTGGTGATCAAACTAAAATTATAGGTCCATCAGGGCGATTTATACTTCCACAAAATTTATTTAGAGATTTAGTTTTTGTAGCTACAGGAACAGGATTAGCTCCCTACATACCTATATTTCATAAGCTTGTTGAGCAAAAATACCTAGGTAAAATTAAGCTATATTTTGGAGCTCGCAATGAAACCGAATTATTTTTTATTGATAAGCTAGATTATTTTAAACAAAATCTTAATTTAGAATATATAATTTGCCTTTCACAACCTTCAGCAGAATGGTCGCAACCTATGGGAAGAGTAACAGATCTATTTGATAAAAATGATGTAGTGAATAAACAATTTTTCTTATGTGGTCATCCAGCTATGATTGACGATATGCAAAATGTTTTATTAAGCAGCAAAGTTGATAAATCCAACATTTTTCACGAAAAGTTTACAGTCAATAAAAAGTAATTCTTTATGGTGGGTCTAATAGGGATCGAACCTATGACCTCACGGATGTAAACCGTGCGCTCTAACCAGCTGAGCTATAGACCCACGCAGCCGATTTAAAATCGTCTGCATTTGCAGACAAATCGGCGGAGTGTGTTCCCCTACCACTAACTGAACATTTTATCATACCACTCACCTATTTCTTATTCTTAGTATATGCACTGTAATTTCCAGATTCAGAAATTTTTGTATAATCAGGCGTTATCCTAGCCGGATCAGGTGAAATCATTAAAGTAGTATTTAAATCTGTGGGCAAAAAGTCTCTGGGAATAAGTTCGTAAATTGCATAAGTGTTTCCTGGGTCTTGAGGGTTATATAACTTTACATTTGAAGCATTTTGAAAATAATATTTGCCAATTGTGTAATCTTCTGGTGAAGTAAATCCAATTTCATAAGGGTATTTTCCGTAAATAGTATATAAAGCTTTCATCCCCATATAATAATCAGGCCTAATAGCAAAGAGTAAAAATATGGCATATACACCAATAATTGAGTAAGCAACAAACTTCGGAAGTTTTGAAAGTAACAACGCTACTAATAGAATCGCAAATATAGAAGATGGAAATAAATATCTTTCAACATAAACTTTGTAAATTGAAAGTTTGAACAATAGCCCCATTGCAAATTGTGGAATAAAAAGTAAACAAAATGCCAAATAATACTCGAGCTTTTTATCTTTGTATAAAACATAAATTAATCCTATTACAAACAATACAAACAAAACACCTCCAATTGTCAAAACATCTATATTAGAAGTAAAATATTTGTAATCGAGTAACCAATCAGCACCTGGCGATTTTGATTTAATTCCGAAAATATAAGAAATAAAGCTGCGTGGAATATTCCAAAAATCAGCTGGCCTAACCCAATCTATGTATTGCCCAGCAAGATTTTGCATTTTAACTTTGTGATAGGCATACACATACGCTAAAAATATTGGCAGAGATACGAAAAAAATGTATTTGAGTCCTTTTTTATCTACAAAAGATCGGCGAAATATAAAATAAACCATCATAATAAAAACAAAAAATGCTGACATATATTGAGTTACAGACAAAAGCAAAATAGCACATATAAACAACTTATCTTTTTTATCTAACAAAGCATAAAATGCCAATGCTGCCAAAAATCCATATAAAGCATAAGTTCGAGCTTCTATAGAATATCCAACAAAAAAAGGATTAATAGCGGCAAGTACACCGGCGATATATCCTACATATTCACCAAAATATTTGCGGGCTGTAAGGTAAATTAGCGCTACTGTAACGACACCTAATATTAATGAAGGAAGACGCAAAGAAAGGTCATTAATACCAAAAACAAATGACCAGGTTTTAATTAGCAAATAATATAACGGTGGTGTATTTTCGTGCATCAATGCAAACCAAAAATCGTGTGGTTTTGCATACATTAAAATACCTGTAATCGCTTCGTCATACCAAAATTCATACAAATTGATAAAGTGAAATCGTATTACCGCTGCGAGTATTAATATTATGAGCAGTGGAATATCGCGCTTCGCATTAAACTTATACATGTTTCATATGATACTACAAAACTTTGCGTTTGGGATTTGCTATAATCCAACCATAGAAGGTCTTTGAAAACTAAACTAAAAAGGAGCCACAATGGCAACTGGATCAGTTCCTGCCGGTAGACATCATCTTCCGCCGCATGTAGATACATCTGCGCTGGTTGCTGTTGTCTTGAGTCTACTTGGAGTCTTTGTTATATCGTTGGGTGCTACTTGGATCTTCACACGAAATTCAGGCGCTTCCTTGACGAATGTAGAGCCGACTCTTGCAAATATCGCGATTGTTAAGCTGTCGGATACACCAAGTCCAAGTTCGTCACCAAGCAGTACCAGCACCTCGACAAGTACAAGAACTCCCACCAAGACGGCAACAGCAAGCGCTACACCATCGGCTACACTTACGTCTTCGTCAACAGCAACAGAAACGTTGACTGCAACACCTACGGATACTGCAACGCCAACTTCGACGGACACGCCAACATCTACCGCGACTAGGCCTAGACCCACTCGAACGCCGGCGCCAACGGAAACTGAAACAGAAGTTCCTACCGATGTCTTCACTGACACTCCAGTACCAGTCGTGCAGCCAGTTCATGTTAACGAAATGCCAACACTCGATCAGCTAGTAATGTGTATGGCAGGTTTTGACGGTTCTCCATACCAAGTAAGCCCTGGAGACTATCAGAACCAGTATGGACCACTGGACTTTGTCGATGGAAGAGTTGTCCACTTTGTCGGTGGCGAAGTTTTAGACACCTCGGCGGCAGCGTCGTTAAATGTCCGATGGGTTCTTACCTCACCGGAACAAAGCACTATGAACGCAGTTTCTCCGTATTCGGTGGATCAAGTTTTGGCAATTGCACCACACGGTTCATGGATACTAGGAAGGTCTGGAGCCCCTTGGTTAACCGTCGGATGCCATGCAGTTCCTTAGAGTAAGACTAGAGTAAAAAAAGAGCAACCATTTGTGCGAGTGGTTGCTCTAAAATTCAATTTAGCTTTTTTAAGTAGATTTTTATACCTTCAAGATTACCGTTATCATTAACAGAGTTAGAAATTAAAATAATATTATTCAGCGTTTTAGTTATAAATTCCTTTTCACTATAATCTAAATCTAAATTATTTCTAAGTTTATTAGCAATTTGAAGTTGCTCCTTTTTCATTTTATCCATAAGCTCAGTATCAGCATCTTTTTCTACACCAGTATTTGATACTTTTATATCTTTTAATAAATCAAATTTCGATGCAACATCTTCAAGATATTCTGCAATATCTAAATCTGAAATTTCGGATTTATATAATATGTTTTGTTTGGGATCACTAGTTATTGTAATCATATTAGTCCGCAATAACGTATCTAAATCTTTCGTAGCGATTACCAGAATCATCCAATTTTGTAAAAAAATCTGCTGCGGCTTGCGCATCTTCAACGGTGTATTGAGAGCTATGCGCTGATAGTGCTTTCACCTTTGTATCAATATAATCTGTAACATCAATTGCAACTGTATCTCTGTGATCAAAATAGTCTGTAAATAAAAACTCAGCAACAATGTGAGACCCCAATCCTTCATTTTCTATCTGATGTGGAAAAAATAATAAATCTCTGCTATATGGATAAGCTGCGTCTACAGCAAGTTTTGCAGTATTGCGGTGATCGCGATGATTTATCCAGTTAACTCCTTCAGACCAGCGAATAATTATATCTTCTGGGTTATGAGTTACTATAATTTCTGGCTTAAATTTTCGAACTATTCTAACTAATTTTTCTAGCGATTTTTCGTCATCTTCTATAGCTCCGTCAGGTAATTCAAGATATACATTATTTTCGGCTTTGAGACCCAAAATAGACATAGCCATAATATCTTCGTTTAGGCGTTGGGTAGCTAATTCTTTTTCGGAAACAATTTCTTGTCGTGATCCTTTATTTCCAAAAGTCATCTTAACAATACAAACACTTTTTTTCGCAGCAACAAGTCGTGCAATGGTTCCGCCGGCAGATATTTCAGCGTCATCAGGATGAGAAAAGACAAATAGAATTTTTTGTTTATTTTTAAATACTTTGTCGAAACTGTCTTCAAACATAAAATTATTTTAGAATATCCCAACCTTTAATAGTAGGTCTTCCTTTAAACTCCTCAGGAACTTCTCCTTCAAATTCAATTTCAAATCTTGTTTTATCTTTTGTCCATTTTACTTCGAACCAAATATTATCAAAATTATCTAATTTACATTTTGAAGATAATCTAACAATAGTTCCTTTAACCGGAGTTGGATAGTCTTTTTCGCTTATTTCGTTAGTTAATGTATCGAATCTAATTCTTTTACTTCCTGTATAGTCATCTTTCACATAGTCAGTTCGCACCACTTCTAACTTTTTGCTTAATTCAAATGCTTCTTCTTGAGTTAGTACTATTCTATATTCCATCTTTTTTTGGTGGGGAGGGTGAGAGTCGAACTCACATAGTCGGTTTTTCAGACCGATGCCGTGACCACCTTGGCTACCGCCCCACGCAGCCTGTATTTTAACACATCAATTATTAGTTCCAGCCGTTTTAGGAATACTTATCAGCATATCAGCTTGTGGATACCAACTTCCATCGTCTTTTTGCCAAGCAAAACCTTTAGCACAAGGGTCACTGCTTTTAAAGATAAATGGCGTAATAGCAACAATCTGAGGATTATTTAGCCAGTAATATACAAACGCATCATGATATCTAGCAGAAGTAGCTGACGCCGACAATAATCCACTTTGTGAATATTCCACACAACTGCTTTGGCCTTCTCTATGAAGCCACCCAGTTTCGGTAATAAAAATTGGCAAACCGCTGATTCCAAAATTATTAGATAAAATTGCATTCTCCCACTTATAGTTAGTAATCGAATCGCGTGAATTATCTAGAATATAACCGCTAAAATTTGGCTGAGGATATGAATGCGTCGCCCATCCATCGACTTTTCCAAAAATACCTGGAACAGTTTTATTCATTTGAATCATATAGGAATCTTCACTCATATAACGATCTTGTGATCTGGCGCTGCTATTAAAAGCTCCGGCCATAACAAAAAAATTGCTGCTTTTACCTTTAAAAGCTTTTATTGCTCTATTTAAGGTATCGGCATATTCGTTAGGCGCAATTCTTTGACACCAATAATCCTTGGCATTCATTTCGTTAAAAATAGTTACGTACCTATGAGTGCTCGGCCATTTAAGTTTATTTAGCATGTCGGCCAACCCAGAAAAATCCATTTTATCGGGGTTACACACATTATTATTTGAGACCTGAACAATTGGGATAAGTTTACTTTTTGAAGCAGCATCAAATAAACTCTGCCAGCTAGATTTGTTGCGATCTTTTAAATCCATTGTAAGTAACACCCAGCCCCAAGAGCCTCCATTACTATTTATTAATTTGGCGGCTGCCTTTATATCATCTGAGGAATTGTTTACATACATTCCAACTTTATTATTAGGAGTACCTCGACCATAAAACTTTTGGCCTGAAGCATCTGTAGTTCCTTGCCTTGGAGTTGGCGTTGGAGTCGGTGTTGGAGTAGGAGTTGGAATATCGGCTTGTGAAGTTTGCGTAGACTCAACCTGCGCTAGAACTCTGGGGGAAATTGGGGTCTTTAATGGTATTTTTAGATTGGCTTGGTTTTTAAATACAAAAAAAGTCGAACCAGAAATTAACAGCAACACTGCTGCAGTTATAATAATTTTAGAAAATAGCGAGCCGAATTTCATACTAATAGTGTGCAGAACTATTGATCAGATGTCAAAAATTTTACTTCGCAACCAAATGTCTAAAAAACTCCAAAAATTTGCTGTAATGAAGATATACTAGATATCCCTCGGCAATTAATAAACCGGGAAATACCACCCCTTTCTCAACAAAAGCGCCTGTTGTAATACGAAAAGCTTTAAAAGGCGGAATACCAAATCTAACTGGAACTGGAAAAAACCAAGGAACACCTTCTTTGGTAACAGTGTCAGCTATTAAATGTGAAAAATATCCAATCATAAAGGCCCACCAAACTAAATCCATATTTACAAGCAAAACTGTAGAAATTTTTGCCAATAAAAGTTTTAGCAACCAACCCACTAAAAATAATCCCAAAAGAGAATGCGAAATCATTCGGTGACTTCCTAAAAGCGGATGAATAATCCGACCAATTATAGAACCAGTTGGAATTTTATTCCAAAGAACTGAAGTCGGCTCATCCAGATCAGGAGCGACTCCGCCGAGCAAGTTTCCACCAACAGCAACTATTGCTGTGGCCAAGCTCATTTGTGGAATTGGTTGGAGTGTTAAAACATACGTTAATGCTGTAAATGCTGCTAAATCATGAGTTCTTCCGACCATTCATATATGCTAGCATATGTGTACTGTCCGATGAAAAAGCTATTACTTTTTATTATTTTATTAATATTTTTAATTTTTTCTGTTTATTACTTTAATATCAGACCTGTTTCAAATGTTGTTATAAATAATGTGACCCATCCAATTGTTAGTGCCTTTCAAGATTTAGCAAAAGCAACTATAAATAGACCAAATTTAGAAACTTTATTAACTCCGACTCTAAACAATTATGACGGAAATTATGCGGTTGCAGTCAAAAATCTTTCTACGCATGAAACTTATTACTACAACGAATCTCGAGCTTATCAATCAGCAAGTTTATATAAACTTTGGGTAATGGCTGTTGCATATCAACAAATCCAAAATGGAAGATTTTCAGAAAACCAAGAAATTAGCGCGAAAATTGAAGATTTGATTAAAAACTATAATGTGGACGACGCATACGAACAAAGATTATCTGAAACGCTTGATTACAACCTTAACAATGCATTAGAAATGATGATTACAGTGTCTGATAATGATGCCGCTTTGTTGCTAGTTGATAAGGTTGGAATATCTAATATAACTAATTTCTTAAAACAAAATAAACTTATAAGTACCGATATGGGTACTGACACTACACAACCTGTAACGTCGGCAAAAGATGTGGCTGATTTTTTTGAAAATCTTGAACTAGGTAAAATTGCAAAACCTCAATATACAGACAAAATGTTAACGCTCTTGAGAGCTCAAAAATTAAATTCAAAGATTCCGGCACTTTTACCCAAAGAAGTTGTCATAGGGCATAAAACAGGTGAACTAGACGGATACTCTCACGATGCTGGAATTGTATATACTCCAAAAGGTAACTATATAATTGTGGTTTTAACTAATACAAATAATCCAAAACTGGCGAATCAACATATAGCTGAAATCTCAAAAATAGTTTACGAGTATTTTGTAGTAAAGTAATTAAGATCTACGATTTTTACCTTTAAAATAATCAAACAAAAAGATAAGTGTAAATGAAATAACAAACCAAAATATTGCGTCTTTAACTAGGCCAAGCATAATTAATTTATCTTCTCGAATACCTACAAATCCCCCACTGCCGCCATAAAAAGAAAAAGGCCAACCTGCATGAAAAAATTGGTCACAACACTCTCCTTTATTATTTATGAAATAGGAAACACCTATAAAAATAGTAGCTAACAAAATTGTAAATATTACTTTTTTCATTTTTGGAGCGGGAAACGGGGTTCGAACCCGCGACCCCCTCCTTGGCAAGGAGGTGCTCTACCACTGAGCTATTCCCGCGAATGCAACGAGCGGAATTAAGAGGAAGCGCAGCCAACAGGCGAGCAAGCTCTTATTCCCGCGAACACTGAAGCATTATAAAGCAGACGTGTGTATTTTACTAGTTGTAACTCAATTTAAAGATTTGATATTATAACCTTAATTCGTCGCGACTATTGATAGGAGATCTTCATGGCTAGTTACGTTTTGGCACAGATAGCCCAAAACTCTCACTATGCACTTTATGATGCATTAAAAGCAATTCCACATGTCACTGCTGTTACAGATATAAATCACCGACGATGGGATCTTCAAATTGCATTGGATGGAAATGACTCAGAAATGTCTGCTGCACGCGACACAATTTTAGGTCGAAGTGGACACTTACCTCCAGGAATTGTGATCGTCAGTGGAATCAGAAATGGAAAAATCAAAAAAAAGTAATGAGTTGCACGGCTCCAGCCGGGATTCCCTCTGGGATTCTCGGCTTTTTTTAAAAATAACTTACATGGTGGGCGAGACAGGAGTTGAACCTGCACGAGTTTTACCTCACAACGACCTCAACGTTGCGCGTATACCATTCCGCCACTCGCCCTTGTACCTCAAAACATTCGCATTATATCAGTTAATCTGGTGCCAGAGGAGGGATTTGAACCCTCATCCCCGTGAAGGGACAGCCTTCTGAAGACTGCGTGTCTACCAATTTCACCACTCTGGCGAACGAAGTGAGCCAGTGGAAGGTTCTGAGCGAAGCTCAGGTTCTTACTCTGGCAATCTATGTTAACTTGTTGGTATTATAGCAATTTGCTTGATAGATAGGTTATGGCTGAATAGTAATTCCTCTGATAGTTTTTAAAACAGCATTTACGGCAGCTTCTTGTGATTCTGGAACTGTAGAGTAATAAACAATCACTTTTATATCTTTGTTATTAGCTGTTTTACCAATAAGGTAATAGTCTTTGGATCCACAAAAATCCACTGATGTTATTAACTGATTACCAATGGGAAATGTTTTTGGAGTTGATTTAAAACCTCCTCCACAATCTGTTCCACCTACTTCAGAAGTAATATCTATAATGCGTGAGAACTGAGAAGAGCTAATTGAAATAGTAGTAGCTTCATAGTTTAACCGTTTTACTACATTTTCTTCAACATTCCATTGAATAGGCACATCCACAGAAAACATATACTGTGGATTGGAATAGGAATCCCAGGTTGCACTTTTTAATGATATCGAAGATTTAGCTGGCATAGCTTTAACCGGCGAAGTAACAGCTATTTGTGGAATTGTGCTAGCAATAGATTCTTGATATTTAATTCCCCAATTAAAAGCAGCAAATGGAAAAATAATAAATATTAATAGAGCTAGAAATTTCGAAACTCTGGTAACAGTGGTAAGTTCAGATGGAAGTTTCACAACATGAGTATAGCGTATTTTATTTTTAATTCTATTATTTGGTGAGGACGGTGGGAATCGAACCCACGACAAAGGGATTAAGAGTCCCCTGCTCTACCTCTGAGCTACGTCCCCTCGAACAAAGTGAGAGTGTTATCTTTGCAGCGCTATTTTACTATACTAATCACATTTATAGAATTGCCACTTCACAATATCACTATATGTAGTAATCTAGATTCGAAGGAAGCGATTCCTATCTTAAAGGTTGGAGGGCAAAATGTTGCTTCGAGTGCACGACAACAGATCCAAAGTGGCAACACTGCTGTTTATGCACGTACAAGGAATAACCAACAAAGATGAACGTCCTGTATTTAAGGTGCTTGGCAATCGCCACGGCACACATTGCAGCATTACAGCTACAAGATCAGACATGGAGCAGATTCGCACCATTCTCGAAATTCAAGGTGTGGAGATTGCTTAATGAACACAAAATCATCGATCCAGTTACTCAAGAAAGGAGGGAGACTGGATCTTTTTTTGTGAATACCCATACCCTATAGCAATTGACTTTGAAGCTAAAATGTCCTATAATGATGGTGTTTGTGAGAGAACGACAAGATAGCCGATATTTGGGGAAAAGTTGTTCTCTCAATAACTTCCCCAAATACCGGCTAATTTTGTGGCTTTAATGCCATTTTAGCTGTGTACCTTGAAAATCTATTGTTCTACTACTAAAGAGGTCTCAGGCCACCCGGGCTTAATACTGGGCAGGAATTAAGCCTGGATTGCCTGCAGATCTCTAGCATTACCAGAGGACTGTTTAGGTGTAGTAAGGGGCAGATTTGTTAACTAGCGGCCATTTGGCCATACAAGGAGAATGGAAATGAATAGGACGAAAGCACTGTTGTTAGTGGTTATCGCTTTGTTGTTTGGCATCCTGGTTTATAGCATGAAAACGAACCAGGTGCTGATTCAAAACAGCAACGCGGAGATGACCCAGCAAGCTGAGCTGATCGCGACGAACGTGCAGCTCTCCACCAAGGTGGCGCAGTACGAAGGACAAGATCCCACGTTTGTGCCGGCCACTTTCACCGAAGTTGTTTCCACTCCGCAACCCATAATCACCCGAACGATCCTCGTCACTGAAAAGCCGACGCTCTACAGCAGCTACATTTACAGCTTCACGAGTTCGCCGGCGGAGTATGGTTCCTTCTTCATCATGTGGAAATTGCAAATAGACCCCCAGGGTCTTCCACAAGATGCGGCTTGGGGCCAGATGCACGAAGCCTTCAAGCTCGTGAAAAATAGCTGCCCCTACAGCGGCTATGAGACCAACAACTTCGGACTGTCGTATATGGCTATCAATCGTGACAGCTACAGCACCATTCCCATGACGGCTGGTTGCTGGAGCATTCTCGAGGCTGTCACCGGCAATACGCTTCAGCAAAGCGACCCAACTTTCGGCCACGATCGCGAGATCGATTGCCACTTCGGCGTCGCGTGCCAAATCCTTACTGCGCAAGAAATTATCACGGCGCAGAAGTCGCTCGTCGCCGATAATACCAACCTGTTGGTTGACCCCAATGGGCAGGCATATTCGACGATCCGCGAGTACAACAGAAACGAACCCAACTTTTACAGCTGGACCGGCATCGGCGAACGCTTTTTGTTCCCGAGCACGGTCAAGTTTGAGGAGTCTGGGTCGGCACCACTCATGGGCATCACCAACTGGGATAGCAAACAACTTTGCTACCGGTCGGCGGGTCATGTCGGTTTCGGAGAAATTCCACAATTCGTTCCCGGTGGCGAAACTCGCTGCCTCGATCCAAAAGTGGACTTCAAGAATCTCACTGCCGACGACCGCCCATTCTGGAATCTGGTGAGTCAGGGCTATGCTGACAATGGTCGGCTAGTTTTTACCTGGATCTGGATACCGGAACTGAAAGATGGCAAGCTCGTGATTCACGTCCTCGACATCGACGTCACGCGCCTCATTCCAGCGGCCATGCCAACAAACATTGGCACGAAGTTCGATGTTCCATATACCGCTTACCCAGCGAAAGCCTACTCATGGGGTAATGGTGATCTCGTCAAGCTGGTGGCCGTCACCTGGAGCTATCAAAACTCCACGGCTACTGACACTCAGTGGCGCGGCCTGATCCATCAGTTCGAAAGCATTACCCTCGAACTGGATGACAAGACCCAGGTCACACTCACCTCAGGCTTCAATGCCAAGCTTCCAAACGGCGTCGAAGAATTCAGCTACGTGCCTGTGAACTTTATAGGCCGTAGCGCCGTGGTGGATCTGAGTGAGTTTGAAGCTGATGAGAGGGTAATTTTCGATTTCAGGATGTAGAACAATAGATATAACCCCCGTATAACGGGAAACTTCACAGGGCAGCTCGCGACGACATAAAGACCACCCGGTCCTCTCGTTGCCAGCTGCCCTGTTTCATTTTTAAAATGTTTTGGTAGAAATATAAGACTTAATTTTATGGTGCCCCCAGAGGGACTTGAACCCCCGGCCTCTCCGTCCGAAGCGGAGCGCTCTAATCCGCTGAGCTATGGAGGCACGCACGCAGTTAACGCCATTATTATACTATAAATCCTCCTCCATGATATTATTTACAGGTGAAACTTAATCCTCGATACAAATATGTAGCAATTATAGGTTATTTAGTATTTCTAGTCGCTGGAATTTTATATGTCCACTCTGTTATTTCCTCTGGTAAAGTGCAAGTTTCGACACAATCTACTCCAAAGAAAGTACCTAAAGTTAGATTTATTGACGTTTCACTGCAAATCGAAAATGGTCCAACTTATAGAATTAAATTAACTAATTTTGATACTGTTTTAGATTTGCTTGATGAAGCAAGACAACACAATGGATTTAGATATGAGCTTGTAGAATATACGGATGGAACACAAATTGATTCGATTAACGGAATCAGTTCTACAGCAGCTCGTAAATGGAGAGTTTTTGTCGGTGAAAAAGATGTTACTAGTAATATGGGAGATGTAGTCCTAGAAAACGATAAAACTTATACTATTCGTAGCGTAGCGCAACAATAGGATCTAACTTACTAGCTTTTATCGCAGGTGCAACTCCAAATATTATTCCGATAGCTGCAGAAACTACAAAAGAAATTGCGACATAAAAAAAGTTTACTTGTGTATCGATAAACTTGCCTAATAGTGCCGACGATAAAATTCCAAATAATACTCCTATTAATCCACCTAAAAGCGACAAAATAACTGCTTCTAGTAAAAACTGAGACAAAATGTTGTGAGAGCTTGCTCCGATAGCTTTACGAAGTCCGATTTCTCGAGTGCGCTCAGTAACCGAAACAAACATAATGTTCATAATTCCAACGCCTCCTACAATTAACGATATAGCAGCTATTCCTCCAAGTGCTGCAGCTAAGACTCCTAAAACAGTATTTATAAATTGCAAACTTTGATCTTGGCTGATTACCGAAAAATCTGATTCGTCTAATGTGCGCGAAATGACTCTTATAATATCGTGTTGAACAGTGCCAATATTTTCAGTTTGTCCGACTTTTACAAAGAAAAAGTTTGGACGATCGATTTGAAATCGCTGCCTTGAAACAGTTAATGGAATATATACCTCCGTATCTTGGTCTACTCCAAATATTGCGCCGCGCGGTTCTAAAACTCCTACTACTGTAAATTTTTTATCTTTTATAATAACTTCTTTGCCAATTGCAGTTTGTTTTCCATATAATTTTTCTTTTATTTTTGGACCAATCACTGCTACAACCCGCCCACCTGAATACTCACTGCGAGAAAAGTAGCGACCTTCGAGAAGTCCTAAAGAAGACAATGATATAAAATTATCTTCGGTTCCATTTATAGTTACGTTTTTACTATCTTTATTTAGATATTTTATATTTCCAACATTTATTACTGCGGCAGAAACTGTTGTAACACCGCGAATTTGTTTTAACTGGTCTTCCATAGAAAAAGTTAATTTATTAACGACTGCGCCACCGGGACCACGTCCACCGCCGGGAGTTCCGGGAAAGACATACAAATTATTAGATCCAAATGATTCAAATTGTTTGGTGATAGTTTTTTTGAGGCCTCCGACGATAGAAGTTAAAATAATGACAGCACCGACGCCGATAATAATTCCAACCATGGTTAAAATAGAACGAACTTTATTGCGAAGCAGCGATCTTAAGGCAATTTTAAAATATTCAAACATAATTATGCCTTTGTAATGTCCTCTACAATTTTTCCATCGCTAATTTTTATAACTCGTTTGGTAATTTCGGCAATGCTGTCGTCATGAGTAACTATCACAATTGTTTTTCCTTCTAAATGCAATTCTTCGAGCAGTTTTAAAACTTCTTCTCCAGATTTGGAATCTAAATTGCCAGTTGGTTCATCCGCCAAAATTATTGATGGATCATTAATTAGTGCTCGAGCAATGGCAACGCGTTGTTGTTGTCCTCCCGATAGCTGATTTGGCATATTTTGCATGCGATCTTCTAGTCCAACTCGCTTTAGCAATTCTATGGCTTTTTCTACAGAGTTGGGAATTTTCTTTTTGGCATATAATGTTGGAAGTAAAACGTTTTCGAGTGTAGATGTTCGCGCTAACAAATTAAAAGCCTGAAAAATAAATCCTATTTCGTCGCTTCTAATCTTTGCTAAATCATTGTCATCCAAAGATGAAGTAGCTATACCTTTAAAGAATAATGAACCCAGAGTTGGGCGATCTAAAAGTCCAATGGTATGCATCAAAGTTGATTTACCAGAACCTGATTTACCTAAAATACTGATAAATTCGCCTTGACTTATATCCAGATTAACACCATCTAAGGCTTTTACCATGGTATCGCCCAAGAGATATTCTTTATAAACATTATCAACTTTTATTAGCGGAGACTTTTGATCCATTTGTTAGCTTTGAAACAGTATCGCCTGTAACTATTTTCTCTCCTTCTTTTAATCCATCTGTTACAACAACATAATCTGCGCCTTCAAATCCTAATTTTACTAATCTTTTTTCTACAGTGTCGCCGTGAATTACAAAAACATATTCTTTATTGTCTGCATCGTACAAAATTGCATCAAATGGAACGGCTGGAGAATTAGTTTCTTTGCCAACTTCAATTGTGGCTGTTCCACTCATATTTAAAATTGGATTTATTTGAGGTCCTTTGGTAAAACGAATAGCAGTTGGAACTATAGTACTTCCGCTTGTGTTTATGGCAGTTTTTCCGTCTATGCGAACTATCTCACCTTCAAAAGGTTCTGAATATCCTTCGAGTTCGACTTTGGCTTTTTGTCCTGGTTGAACATATTGAACGTCTGTTTCATCTACTTCGGCTGTAAATTCAGTACCTGCAAAATTAGTTACACTAAAAAGTTCTTGACCTACTAAAACACTTTGACCTGCAGCTAAATTATTTACTACCAGCATTCCACTCGCCGGAGCCCTGACAACTCCACTATTTAAATTATCTTGAGCTGCTAAATAAGTAGAATAAGCGGCATTAACTCCTTGAGAAGTAGAAGATTTTTTTTCTTCTATTGTGGATAGTGTTGCGACAGCACTTTGATATGAAGACTCTGCACTTTTGTAAGCTTGTTTGGCGTCATTTCCGTTGTCTCCCATATAGGTTCGCCAAGCTGTGTCGCGAGATTGCTTTTTATCATTTACTGCTGATTTTGCGGCATTAATTTGCGAATCAAAAGCATCAGATGAAGCCTTTGCAGATAAATATGCGTTCCAGGCAGAACCTGCGGAGGCCTGTAAACTAGTTTGGTCCAACTTTAAGACTACTGCTCCTTCAGTCACCGGAGTTCCACTATCAAAATAAATCTTTTCGATTTTTGCCGCTACACCTGCATGTTCCACAAATTCACTTTTGGGTGTTGTTTTTCCTGAAGAAGTAACTGTTTTTACAACCTCTTGTTTTTTGACTGTGTATATAGAAACTTGCGTTGGTTTTGATCTTCCTCGCATTAAGAAAATTGCACCAATAACAACTACAACGACCACAATCGCGAGTCGTTTATGTTTATTAATATATTTTAAAAATCGCCCAAACATCATACTGGATTATACCTCCAAATACCTCTATTATATATATGTGAAAACGATAGTAACTGCTCACCATCCGGTCAGACATTTAAACAGTTTTAAATACGCTTTACGTGGAATTTCTCACGCTTTTTTAAACGAAGCCAATTTTAGAGTTCAACTTGTTATTACAATATTTTCTGGAGCTTTAGGTTTTTATTTCAAAATTTCAAGCATAGAATGGGCATTTTTGGTTTTATCTCTAGGATCGTTATTGAGTTCAGAAATAATTAATACTGTAATTGAAGAATTTATTGACCATCTTATTCACGAGCACCATGAAGGAGCAAGAATAATTAAAGATTTGTCGGCTGGATTTGTACTCACGACGAGTATTACCACACTTTTTATTTTGATATTAGTCTTTGGCGAAAGACTTTTGTCTTTTTTATTTAGATAAAGTTTAAAATCCTCTAGCTATTATTTCGTCGAGTATTCCAGGTTCCATATAATAAATTTTTGCTTGCTCGTTTCCGTTGTTTGAAAAAATATAAACTGGTGGATATTTAGCCATCCAATATTTGCCTTTATCGCTTTTTGTGCGCGATGTAAAGCTTTGAGGATTATCTACATTCACAAAATATCCGGCTTTGTTTTCACTTTTTTCATATGGAAGATAAAACCTGGTAATTGAATCGCGTTCGTTTGTTGCATAAAACTTCTTTCCTGAATGTGAATTATCTTTGGCCATATAGGCTGCAATTCCTTCCCAATTTCTGTAATAAGGAAATCCAAATAAACTTAAGTTAAATGCAGTACTGGGCATATTAAAATTCCAAATCAGAAAATCTTTAGCCTCCCAAGGATATTCGTGTGAATGATCAACAAATATCCAATATGTCTGAGCAGTTAAAAATAAAAAAATTACAAAAACACTCAAATATAAAATTATTTGGGGAATTTTCTTACTAAGTTTTAATTTTGAAAATATGAAAATCAGGAGATTTTCTGTTTCAACTATTCCAAATCCTAAAACTACTGTAAGTGGCAAAATATAGTTAAAGATATGGGTTCCAGAAACTTTTACAATTCCTTCAAAAAATAAAATTGTGAAGGCAACCCAGAGCAAAAGAGCCATATATTCAAATTTTCTTTTTCTAAAATTAAGTAATCCAATAAAAAACAAAGCAATATAAATTTTTAAAGCATATATAGGATTGTAAATTTGAAAAAGGTAATTCGAACTAGTTATCTTTCCATTGTAGTTTCCAAGACGACTGTTCCAATATTCTAGTGTTGCTTTGCTTATCGCTACAACAAATGGAATATAAAATGCTGCGAGCATTAATCCACTTACAACTAGTGAAATTATTAAATGTTTGATAGATGTTTTATCACGTCTATTTTGCAAAAACCATTTAATTAGTAAATAAAAAGCAAATGGAGCAATAAACACTCCGTCGTAGTGAGCTAATATACATAGAGCCCAAGAAATAAATCCAAGGTAAATGCCAGTAATTTTCCATTTTGGATCGGTTACAGACTTTGAAAGAAAATAAAGTGTCAAAACTGCAAAAAGCAAAACTAGCGACTGATATTGAACTATTCTTGTTAAACCAACAAATAATCCGTTAGTTGCGAAAAAGAAAGAAGCATAAAAGGCCACTTTTTCTCCAAAATGAATTTTTACAAATTTATAAAAAAAGAAAACTGCTAAAACTCCTGCAATAGCAAAAGGTACTCTTATAAAAAAATTGTGAGTGTAGTTGGGATCAAATAATTTTAAAAAATAAGTAACAAAAAATTGAAGTGGGCCTTTTCGCTGAGTTATTAAAAAAGTAAAAACATTTTGTCCAGGATCAGGAACAAGAAATGCTTTTATTTCATCACCTTGATAATCTGAATATCCTAAATTAACTAATCTTAAAACAGCTGCGATTAATGCGACCAAAACTATTGGGATATATTTAAGTTTGTCTTTTATCATGCCTCATTTTACTGACAAAATGTGGAGCTCATTCATAGCTCTTGTTACTGCAACAAAAGCTTTTTTAGCTTCAGTAAAATTATGTATTTTATTGAGGTTTAAATCAAGAACATAAACTTTAGCAAATTCTAAACCTTTGCAGTTTTCGAACATAGTAACGTAAATTCCCCGTGGAATGTAGTTAATCGGCTTAGTGTCGTCGAGTTTAATAATTTGATCTTTTGCTACAGCTAAATCATTAACTATCTTTTCTACTTGATTTAAAGTTTCAGAATCGAAGCAAATAATTCCAATACTTTTATTAAGATCTTTGGCGTCGTTGTGCATTTCTTTGGCAAATATATCCAGCATTTCGGCAGAAGTATCAGATTGAGTTATATCTATTTCAGATCCAATTCGGTTGATAGACTTTGGAAGATAATCAGAAGTGTAAGGAGCTAGTATTTTGTTTGCCAATTCTATAATAGGCTTGGTGCTTCTATAGTTTGTATCTAATTCAAAAACATTAGCTTTGTTGGCTTCTTTCACAACAGCAGAAATTTCTTTCCAAGTTGATAATCCTTCTTGTTGATATGATTGATTTAAGTCTCCCAAAATACAAAAACGACCGTTTAAAACAATTTTGCCTAAAATCAGATATTCAAGTGGACTAAAATCTTGACCTTCATCGACTACGCAGTATTCATATTTTTGCCATTTTGAAAGTCCAATTAATTCTGAATATAAATAAATATATAAAAGAACTGAAGAATAATTTAGATGTTCTTTTGACGTTATGCCAACAGATTTAACCAACTTTGGAAATACCTCTAGTTTTAAGTTTTCTTTGAGTTTGCGCAATTTGTTATTGAGTTTTTTTAGTGATTTAATATTTTCTTTAAATAACCACGACTTTACAGAGTTTGGATGCTCTTTTAAGTTTTCTATCTGCATTTCAAGTTCTTCTTCCATGTCTGAAACTACTTCTTTTAGGTTTTCCATTACGGGAATCTTTTTGTTATAGATAAAACCTCCAAACGTAATAAATTCTGGATCTTCAAAAAGCTTTTGCAATTCAAATTCAAATTTTTCGTGAACTTCTAAAACTTCGGTATCAATTTTTTTAATTTCTGAGACATCTGTCTTTAATTGAGAATCGTGCAAATCCATTTTTATGTTTAGCTCTTCTCTAAAAACTATATTAATTACAATATCTTTAAGTGTTTTATAATTGATGTCGAATATTCCCAATTTTGGAAAAAGCGTAGATAAATAACCTACTAAAATTTGATTTTTAGCTATTAAAATTGAGCGCTCTGGGTGAATTAGAGTTGGAAAGTTAAAAAATATATGTGAAAGCTTGTGAATCGCGACAGTACTTTTACCACTTCCAACACAACCTTGTACAATACAAATTTGGCGAGGATCGCTTTCAATAATATCTAGCTGAGACTCTTGAATTGTTTCGATAATATCTTCTAGTACACCTCCGGTGCGAGTTTTTATTTTTGACGAAATTATTTCTGTTTCGTCGAACTGAATATCGTTGTTGTAATATTTAACTAAGTTACCTTCATCAATTTCAAAAGTTCTTTTGAGTGTTAAATCGCGAACTTCGGTTCCGTCAGGAGTTTCGTATTTAACATTTTTTTGTGGATAGCGGTATCGATAATAAACTGATGCAATTTTAGCGCGCCAATCTGTAATTATGGATTTGAATTCTTCTGAATAACCAAATTTTCCAATATAAATATCGTCTGCACGCTCAGTTTTTTCTTTTAAAATCATGCGAGCAAAATAAGGTTCTTTAAGAAGAGACTTAATTTCTTCGACACGTTGATATTTATCTTTAAAGTTAAAAGCTTCGTTTTTTTCGTGTAGTCTTTCGAGAAAAAGCAAAAAATCTTGAGCTTGAGTTTCACGTCCTTCACGTAAATCTTTAAGTTTTTCCAAATTTTCTGATCCCATAACTTGCATTGACTGCTCTATCACCTCAGTACCTGTTTTGAGTTTTGTAATTACATTAGATAGTTTTGTTTTCTCTTCGTTAAGTATTTTTAAATCCATATTTTTCTTTCGTGACTAGTACCCTTCTTTAGCTATCAAAACCACATATTCTCCTTTAACATTCAGTTTTTCAAAATTAATCAGTAGATTTGTAGCTTTATCTACCGCAATCTTTTCGTGCATTTTGGTAAGTTCTCCGGCAAGACAAACAGTTCTATCACCAAAAACCTCTACTACTTCTTCTAAAAGCTTACGAACCCTAAATGGGGACTCGTATACTACCAGAGTTGCGTCAAATTGACCATATTGCTTTAATAAATCTTTGCGTTGATTTGGCCCTTTTGGCAAAAAACCTAGATAAACAAATTTATCGGTTGGAAGTGATGACACACCTAAAGCTGTAATAACCGCAGACGGACCAGGTATAGGAACAACTTTATAACCGGCTCGCATAACATCTCGAACTAATTTAAATCCGGGATCTGAAATTAAAGGAGTTCCACTGTCAGAAACCAAAGCTACTGCTTTGCTTTCTTGCAAATACTGCAAAATTTGAGGTAAGACACGATCGTGATTTTGATCTCGATAAGAAATTTGAGGTTTTGAAATTTGAAATGAATCTAAAATTTTGGCCGTTTCGCGAGTGTCTTCAGACAAAATTACATCCGCGCTCTTGAGTATATCAACAGCACGATAGGTAATGTCCCGCATGTTTCCGATAGGTCCTGCGACAATGTAGAGAGTTCCAGAGCCCATTGGATTATTTTATCATATAGCTGCAAATTAGCTGAATTTGGTGTGGTATAGTAGCGTTTATGCTTAGAGAATTAAAAACAAAGACTGCCACATTATCTCTACCGGTTTTTTTCCCTGATGCCACCAAAGGAGTCATAAAAAGCTTAGGAGCACACAATTTAAAAGACTGTAATACTGATGGATTGGTTATTAATACCTACCATTTAATGAACGACGACAAAATTGAGTTAATAAATAAATTTGGCGGAATTCACAAATTTATGGGATATGATCGACCTGTTATTTCTGATTCTGGTGGATTTCAAGTAATGTCACTCATTCACAACAACCCAAAAAACGGAAAAATAGAAGAAGATGTAATTAGTTTTAAAATCGACGGCTCAAATAAAAAACTCATCTTAACTCCGCAAAGCTGTATTGAAACTCAAATTAAACTAAGAACTGACATAATAATGTGTTTGGATGATTGCACAGATCCAGAAGCTCCACTAGAAGAGCAACAAAAATCAGTCGAACGAACTATTAGATGGGCTAAACAATGCAAACAAGCTTTTAATGAACTGACAGCAGATATGGCCGAAAAGCCTTTAATTTTTGGAATTATTCAAGGAGGAAACCACAAAGAGCTTCGTAAAGAATGCGCAGAAGAACTAGTTAAAATAGGTTTTGACGGATACGCATATGGAGGATGGCCTATGAATAGTGATCATCAGTTTTTATCTGAAATAACAGCATACACTGCTTCGCTAATTCCGGACAATTTTCCTAAATACGCCATGGGTGTTGGAAAACCTGAAAACATCACAGAATGTGTGGCTGCTGGATATAATATGTTTGACTGTGTAATTCCAACCAGAGACGCCAGACACAAAAGATTATATGTTTTTACAGATTTAGAGAAAAACGAATATCAATTTATATATCTAGGCAGCGGAAAACATAAACATTCTGATGAACCTATTTCTAAAGTTTGCGATTGTATCGCCTGCAAAAACTACACTCGTGGATATTTGTATCACTTGTTTCAAATTCAAGACGCACTTTCAATTCATTTAGCAACTATTCACAATCTCAGATTCTATTCAATGTTTATGGAAAATATTCGAGCTAAATACTAGCGGGAAAGAAGCGAAGTCTTTATTGAGGCAATTCAGCTGCAAAGATATGATCAGCAACATCCCAGAAAGCTGTATTTCCTTTTTGCTGACTTGCACATTCTGAAGCTTCAGCAAACTTTTGAGCATATTGATGAATTGATGTTAAAGGAAAGTGTCGATACACCCAAAGCATATCGTTAGGATTTTCGGCCTGTAATTGTTGTAGAGTTGGATGGAATCTCGAACAGAAAGGACACTGTAAGTCGGAATATTCAACCAACGCGAAGGTAGGATTCTTAGCTCCTCTTTGGTGATCATTTTTAGAAATTGGTGTCATATTTGTAACTTCGGCAACTTGTCCGGCTTGGACTGAAGTCATATAGGCATTTATTTCTTCGATTGATTTACCTGAAGTGAAATCGGCGACAATAGTCTTCATAATATCTATAGGTAATGCACCTCCATCAATACGAATGGCTTTATTAGTTTTAAGATTTACCAAAACAGAGCCTGGTGTACCTTGAATTCCAATTTCTTGACCATTTTTTTGATCAGCTGAAATTACTGAATCAACTTCTCCAGAATCTAAGCACTTTTTGAAATCATTAACATTTAATCCTATATCTTTTGCTAATTGTGGAAGATCCGTGTCAGCAAACGCAGCTTTTGGATATAATGTGGTCTTAATTTTCGCGAGGTCTTGATACATCGTGTACATAAAGTAACCGGAGGCAAAGATGTAGGCAATTACGACCAACTGAAGTAAAATTCCTAATACTTTAAAAATACTAAATTTTCTTTTAGGAGTTGCCATTGGCTGCATTGGTTGTGTTGTTTCTTCTGACATATCAGTAGCAACTGTATTAGAAAAAACTAACTGTGTCAATGTCCTGAATTACCGCTGAATTATTAGAGTGTTTTGACTTTTGAATCAATTGGACTATAAATAACATGTGAAAAATAAGGTCGAGTTAGCGCAAGAACTGGCAAAACAAATCCACACTGAGCGCCCAAGACTTTCGGGAGAAAGTTATTATCAACATGTTCAAGAAACAGCTAATTACCTTACTGAAATAGGAATTGACGATGAGAATATTCTAATTCTGGCTTACTTAAGTTTTTGAATTTCTTTGTGAAGAGTACGTTTTTTTAATTTTGGATTAAATTTCATCAATTGCAATTTGTCAGGAGTATTGATTTTGTTTTTTTGAGTAACATAAGAGCGCATTCCTGTCTCGGTACATTCAAGTGCTATTAAGATACGGTTGCCCTTTTTTGCCATAACTGGAGTATTTTAGGGTATTTTTGTGGAAATAGCAAGATTTCAGATTATCTGGCATAATCACACTATGGTCGATCTTCATAAACAAATCCATGATATTTTAACCAATGTTGATGGCGTTTGGGGAATATGTGCTAAAAAACTCGATAATGATGAGATAATTTACGAATACAACAAAGATCACGAATTTTCTGCAGCAAGTGTAAACAAAATAGCAATTGCACTTTATGTCTTTTCGCAAATTGATCAAAAGCTAGCAGATCCAAAAGAAATTATTACTCTTGTTGAAGAAAACAAACTTGGTGGAGGTGTATTATATTTCTTAGATGCTGGACTCAATTTAACACTAATGGATACAGTCAAATTGATGCTTTCGATCTCTGATAACACAGCCGCTAAACATTTAGTCAAAAGATTTACTCCACAAAAAATTAATGCTTATTTGGAAACTATTGGACTTAAAATTACACAATTAGAAATAGAGGGAGATAAATTTACCTTCGGAAATACAACTCCGCTAGAAATGGCGACAATTTTAGATGGAATTTACAAATCAAGATATTTTAGCGCCGAGCTTTGCAATACTTTTTTGGAAATTATGAAGCGTGATCACAATGATTTAGGAATTAGAAGGTATTTACCTGAGTATATTTCTGGACAAGAAAATAAACTTAGAGTTGCCAATAAAGCCGGAACAATTCCAGGTGTAAGAAATGATGTTTCAGTTGTTTTTGACAAGGAACCTTATGTTTTGACTATTTTTGCAAACGACTTGTCTGATACTATTGTTAATCCTGATAACAAAGGGGTTTTAGCAATTGCAAAAATTTCAAAAATAATTTACGAATCCTTGAATTCCGCCTCAAACACCTTATAATCTCCTTATGTCGCAATACAACTTTAAAAAAACGCAAGACAACTGGCGAGACAAATGGTTCGACAACAATTTGTATGAAGCCAAAGATTTTTCTCCCAAACCCAAAAAATATATCTTAGCCGAACTTCCATATCCATCAGGTGCACAATTACACGCTGGCCACATTATGCGTTATACAGTTCCCGATGTTTACTCACGATATCTACGCATGAAAGGCTTTAATGTGCTGTTTCCAATGGGTTGGGATGCTTTTGGGTTGCCAGCCGAAAATTACGCTATAAAAACCGGCGTTCACCCAGAGGTTACTACAAAAAAAGCTATCGCGGCAATGAAAGAGTCTTTAAAGCAAATTGGTTACGGAATTGATTGGACTCGTGAAGTAAGTTCCGCTGATCCAGAATATTACAAATGGACTCAATGGTTATTTTTAAAATTTTATGAAAACGGATTAGCAGAACTCAAAGAAATGCCAGTGTGGTGGGATGATGTATCAAAAACAGTTTTGGCCGATGAAGAAATTTTGACAACCAAAGAGGGTGTAAAAATTTCTGAACGTGGCGGAAACCCAGTAATACGACGCAATTTAAAACAATGGGTTTTAAAAATTCCACAATATGCCGAGAAATTAATAGCCGGATTAGAAACAGTAGATTACCCCGATGCTATTAAAAACGCGCAAATGAACTGGATAGGTAAGTCGGACGGCGCAAATATAGATTTTAAAATTGATCAACAAAAAGTTACAGTATTTACAACTCGCATCGACACCATTTATGGAGCAACTTTTTTAGTTTTATCCCCTGAACACCCGTTGGTGGATCAAATAACATCTTCAGAGCAATCGGATATTGTTAAAAAGTATCAAGCTCAGGCAAAAAACAAGAGCGATATGGAACGCACCGAAACTAAAGATAAAACCGGCGTTTTTACCGGTGCTTACGCAGAAAATCCTTTTAGCCACGAAAAATTGCCGGTTTGGATAGGGGATTTTGTTGTCATGTCATACGGAACAGGCGCTTTAATGGCGGTTCCGGCTCACGATGCGCGCGACTTTGAATTTGCGACTAAATTTAATTTGCCAATAAAACAAGTCATTAAACCAACTGATGACACAAAAGTTACACTTCCCTACTCTGAAGACGGAATTTTAACAAGCTCCGACGTTTTTGATAATTTAACATCTAGTGAGGCGCAACAAAAAATGACTGAACAAGCTGAAAATCAAAGCTTCGGAAGTAAAAAAACAAATTATAAAATGCGCGACTGGATTTTTTCACGCCAAAGATATTGGGGCGAACCTATCCCACTAATTTTTGTCGAACCAGATGGACACACCGAAGAAGTTTTAGATTTACCAGTAATCTTGCCGAGTGTTCCAGATTACACTCCATCGTCAGACGCTACTTCCCCACTTGCTCGCAACACCGAATGGGTTAGCACAAAATCTAAAGACGGCTCTCCTGCGAAGCGTGAAACTAACACAATGCCTAACTGGGCTGGATCTTGCTGGTATTTTTTGCGTTATCTTGATCCACACAATGACAAAGAATTTGCTTCAATGGATAAATTAAAGTATTGGATGCCGGTTGATCGATACTTTGGAGGTGCCGAACACACGACTATGCATTTATTATATTCAAGATTTTGGTATCAATTCTTTTTTGATATCGGGTTAGTACCCAACTCCGAACCTTATCAATGGCGCTTAAACGGCGGACTTTTATTAGGTCCAGATGGGCGAAAAATGTCCAAATCAATCGGAAATGTTATTGACCCAATGACTATTGCCGAAAATTACGGAGCCGACGCTTTGCGAACATTTATCTGCTTTATCGGACCATACACCGATACCTATCCATATAACGAAAACGGGGTTAGATCTTGTTGGCGCTTGATGAAAAATATTTATGAGCTTAAAGATAAAGTTACTGATGGAGTTGAAGACACAAATGTTTCAAAAGCTTACAACAAAATGGTCAAAAATATTACTTCTATGTTTGAAGATTTAAAGATGAATACATCTGTCAGTGAAATTATGATTTTTACTAATCAATTAAAAGATGTCGAAAAAATAGATTCAAAAGTATGGAATGGTTTCTTGCGCGTTTTAGCACCTCTAGCTCCATTTTTGGCCGAAGAACTTTGGCAAGAATTAAACCACTATACCGAATGGAAAAATGAAAACAGCGTTCATGTACAACCTTGGCCAGAGTTTGACGAAAAGATTCTCGAAAATGAAACAATTACAATTGCAGTGCAAGTAAATGGTAAAGTTCGAGAACAAATCGAAATAACTCCAAACGAATCAGAAGACTCTGTAAAACAAAAAGTTATGCTGAATGAAAATGTGCTTAAGTGGACTCAATTTAGAGAAGTTGTGAAATTTATTTATATTCCAAATAAAATTGTTAGTATCGTAACAAACTGACAACAAAGAATGCCCAACTAGTGGGCATTCTATCGAATTATTTCCATAATTATTTATCTCAGTTTAAATGTAACAGTGACAGATTTAGTGATATCGGTAGATCCAGGAGAAACTGAAGTTCCGCCACCTCCACCCATACCTTTAGCCATCATATTGTCGTACATTATTGGTACAGCAACACCATAGGAATTTTCGGTAACATTCATAACTTTACCTAAACTTCTTCCACTTGCAGTTGCTAAGGCTTCTGCTTTTTGTCGAGCATCAAGCAAAGCCAGACTAAGCAAATCGGCATCTGTTTTAGAGGTGTTTTCTACAGTTAAATTGGGACCATAAAGATTTGAGACATCAAGTTTGGAACTGGCCAAAAGTGTTGCGACTGAACTAGCTTTCTTTATGTCGTGTAATTTAATTGTTATATCGGTTGCTGCATGCCAATCTTTATATTCAGAAATTTGTTTAGTTTGATTCCATACTTGTTCTTGATATACATTTATATTTTGAGTTTTGACATCAGCGTCGGGCACTCCTGCATCTTTTACAGCAGCTAATACATCAGCTACTTTGCGATTCATATCATCAACAGCTGAAGATTTATCACTATTAATAGCCATGACAGTTCCAGTAAATGTGGCAACTTGATTTGGAGTAGAACCATTTGAAGTTCCAACAACTGTTATCGAGTCTTTATTAACCCAATCAAGATAACCAATGTAATTTAAAACGTAATAACCGGATCCGATGAGAAATGCTATAGCTAAGAATGCAAGGTATTTGTTTTTAAACAAATGTTTGAGTTTTAAAATCATGTAAACACCTCCTTTTAGTATTTTAATGATACTTTATTTGTGTTGGGAGGGAAAGTAGGTGTATAAGATCTTTATGCAACAAAATTTAGTTGTTTTAAGAGGCTTACCTGGAAGTGGAAAAACAGTTCTCGCTAATAATCTTGCAAATTATTTTGACTTAAATGTATTTGATCCTGACCAAATTGATAAAAGCAAGAGTGATTTTCTAGATTTTATTAACAGTCTCAGTGAAGAATTACCATTGAGACGTAAGATGTACCGCTATCTATTAAGTCAAGTGAACACGGACCTAAATTCCGGGAAAAGTGTAATTTGGTCCCAACCATGGAGAAAAATAGATCGGCTAGTATTAACAATTAAAAACATTCAGCACTATTTGAAGCCAATTATTCAATATGATGAAATGCCTATCTATACACTTAAAAATGAACTGGCTTTTAACGTTGTGGTCATCGAACTGAACATAAGTACTGAGGAGTCTAGAAACCGAGTTAGTAAAAGATACATTGAGGGTAACCATACATGGGACGGTAGCAATCTAGAGCTTTTTAACAGCAGTTTTGAAGATTATAACCTCCCATTTGATTACATAAATATTGATGCAAATAAAAAGCCATCGTTAATTGCAAAAGAAGCAATTAAATTTTTATGTACAAATACCAAAACATTGCCACACAGTAAAAATACAATTACAATATCCGAGTAATGAATAAACCCACAATCATAAAAATAGCTATGGATTTTCTCGAAATGATGTTCATTGGCACTGCAGTTTTCTTTATTCTTTACATTTTTATTGCGCAACCTCTACTTGTAACTGGCAATTCTATGGTTCCAACGTTTTTAGATGGAGAGCAAATTCTGGCTGAAAAAATT
>DATIHK010000012.1:0-15446 GCA_035480775.1 Saccharimonadales bacterium (SeqCode)
CTTAATATGGTGTTCATTTTATTTTTTTATTTTTACGCGTATTTATTTATGGCACATCTGGAAAATATTTCAATACTATATTTTTAAATATAAATGTTAGTTAGTATATAATATGGCTATTAATGCTAGGGCGAGTGTTGAAACTGGCTCGCAACGCGAGTGCTATCTCACAAGCACGGCTTTAGAAGTCTGCAAATTTTGGTATGAGCACGTGGCGGAACTGGTATACGCGCACGGCTTAGAACCGTGTCCGAAAGGGTGTGGGTTCGACTCCCACCGTGCTCACCAAAATTTGCAGAGTTCGCTGCGAAGCAGACGAAGTCGTGTCCCGCAAGGGTTGAGGGTTCAAGTCCCTCCTCGCCCACCAAATAACATAAGTATGATCGACATTATTAAACAAAAACTAACAGACAAAAATTCTTTTAAAATCGTCTATCTAGGCGATTCAATAACTTCATCAGCCTGGCTCCATCCGAATTGGCGCGATATTATCGAATACGTTCTTGAAGACAAATTGATGGAGGAATTTAAAGATTGGAAAATCCCATCGTGGGGGATACGACACATTAATAGTGGATTTGACGGATCAACTTCGCAAGATTGGCTAGATAAAGTTCAAACACAAGTTATTAACTATAATCCAGATTTAGTAATTGTAATGGGAACTAGCAACGACTCTCTTTTAAAAATTACTCCACAACAGCACTCAGAAAATATTAGAAAACTTTTAGATGAATTAGAAAAAGCAGTAGACAATATTGTATTTTGTACCGATATCGTAGGGGGAAAAGATGAATTAAATCAAACATATGAACCATATTTCGAAGAGCTGGTAAAAGTATTTCCCCATAATAAGGTTCATTTTTTAAATTTATATAAAGAGCTCGAAAAATATGATGTTTCAAAATTTTTCACACTAATTAATAATTTTGGAAATCCCGCGAACAATTTAAAACCAGGAGAAATAGACTTTGTCCATCCAAATGTTCTAGGAAATGCCTATATCGCAAAAATCATATTAGAACAAGTTTTTGGAATAGATTTTAATCCCGAAAAATACCTCGAAGATCTGAGCAAAAGCATAATGTTTCCTAGGTATTAATCATTGCTATAATAAACTCAGTGAAAAAGACAGCATTAATATCACTAATATTATTTCTTATATTTGTTCCACTTGTACATTTAATAAAATTTCCTATAAACGATGAATGGATTTACTACCAAACGGTTCAAAACTTTTTAAAAGGGGACTTCAGACTTGATAACTATGTTAATGCTACTTTTTATGCACAAGGCTTTTTGGCAGCAATATTTTCACATATTTTCGGAATTTCAAACATTCCATACTTAACTTTAGCCGTTTCAGTTGCTAACTTTTTTATATTTTTTGCGATTTTACATAAAAAACTAAAACTTGATTACGTTTATAGCTTGTTACTTTCTCTTCTATATTTTTTTAATCCACTGACGATTTATTCGACGCTGGGGTTTATGACGGAAAACTACTTTATGTTTTTTTTACTGTTAACTTTTTACTTTTTTATCACTTTTGAACAATCCAAAACATATAAAAATCTAGCGATCACATTTATATTCGCTTTCTTAGCACTAAATGTTAGACAAGTTGCGTTGTTAGTTCCTTTAGCGATGTTTGCATACTATATTTATAAAGGAGTTTTGGATAAAAAAGACTTTAAAGCAAATTTAATTTATGCAATAACCAGTGGATTTGTTTTTGGTCTATTCTATCTCTACTATTTTGCAGTTATTCTTACTCGAAATAATACAATTACTGACGCCGTTCAAATGACTCCGTTTGTAAATTATAAATTTGTATTTTCACTTTTTTATGGAATTTTAATTTTACTATGTTCGTTTTTACTTCCTCTTATATTTTCTAAATTTTTTGAATTTAAACTTTTCAGTAGAAAAACACTTGTATTAATCTTGCTTACTCTAGGTATTTACATTTCTTTAAATTATTTTTTTGTTCCGAATAAACTTCAAATAGCAGAATATCCGTATTTTAAAAATATTATTACCCGAACAGGATTTTATTCAGGTGGAATTCATGGAACTAAATTTCAAATGGCTTACAATTTTAAAATTTACTCGTATGAAGACTTGTTAGCTAAATTTGCAGTAGCACTTTTATTTGCTTATCTTATTATGCGAAGAAAAAATCCCATTAACTTTTGGGCTGTATTTATTGTTGGATATATTGCGCTCATGGGAACTACAATTCAATTATATGACCGATATTTTTTGGTAATTCTTCCTGCATTAATAATTTATCTCGCGACTTTAAATCCAACTCCACAAAAAATAGAAAAATGGTTAATTTCGTTATTTTTAGTTTTCTTGATAATTTTGGCTTATCAGTTTTCGCTGGATTTTGTTCTGACAAATCAATATGTGTGGAATAGATCAGTCCAGCTCGCTGCAGAAAAAAACCTGCCCCGCAAAATGATTCAGGGAACTAACGCCTGGAAACTAAGCTATCGAAATTTACAACGAGACTATATTTATGATTTTTCGTATGATGCGCCAGAAATCTATAATTATTATCCATTCTTTACTATTGTTCAAACTAAACAAATTAAGTTTCCGTTTAGTCTTTGGATTAACCCAAAAATTTACCTGTACAAAGACGCTTTAAAGCCTTAATATCTCTTTATGCGTGATTTTCTTTGCAAACACCCAATATTTGGAACTTGTTTATTTTCATGTTTATCAGTTATTTTAGTAGGACTTGTGTTAACGGCCGGGTTAATAGTTTTAATCTTCAAAACCACTCCTGACGGCTCTAAGACTTCTTATAACTATAAATATTTAGCTGGAAATCAAGACAGTAAAAACAAATTTTTATCTATTTCTATTAAAGGCATTATTTTAACCGATGCCGAATACACAGATCCACTTTCATTTTTTCTGCCGAATTATGCTTATGGCTATGTAATTAAAAACGAATTAGTCGCAGCTGCAGCAGACAATTCTATCAAAGGTGTAATTTTAGAAATTGATTCCCCAGGCGGAACAATTACCGGCGCAAACGCAATCTCAGACGGAATTGCTTACTACAAGCAAAAAACTCATAAACCTGTTTATGCTCATATTTCAGAGCTCGGAGCTTCGGGGGCATATTGGGTAGCAGCCTCAGCTGATAAAATAATTGCCGACACTGGAAGCTTAACCGGTAGTATTGGCGTAATTTTAGGCCCGTTTAAATATTATGATAAAGTTTTGTCAGAAGGAGATTTTTCGAGCAATGTAGCAACTCAAAACGGCATTACAGAATTTAATATTACCGCCGGAACTGACAAAGACTTTGGAGATCCTTATCAAAAACTTTCTGATAACGCCCGCAATGTTCTTCAAACGGGAATTAATAATGAATATCAATTGTTTGTAGATCATGTTAGTGCGTTTCGAAAAATTCCAGCTGCAACAATTACGGACAAATTGGGAGCTCTGGTCTACGATAACAAACAAGCTTTGGCAAACAAACTAATTGATGCAACCGGAAATAAAGATGATGCTTATACATCTTTGGCGGCAGTAACTGGGGCGAAAGCAGACGATTTTCAAGTTGTTTCAAGTGATCAAGGTGGGTTATTATCTTCGCTAATTAAAGGCATATCTTTTGCTAAACCGTTAATGCAAAATCAATATTGTTTAGTATGTGGACAAATGTTGTTTTTGTACGGAAATCCCTCCGAATACATTTTAAAAAGATAAAAATATTGGCCACCACACGCTCAGATTCGAGTATGAGATGGCCAATTTGGTCGAACGCCGGGACAGAGATGCTCTGACGTACGAGGAAACGTGCGAGGAGTTCAGTTATGGTTTAGGGTCCGGTTGGACTGTCCCGACGCGCTACATCAAACTGGAAAACCTGACAAAGCCCAAAGGATAGCCGCGGTCACAAGCAACACAAAACCGGCACCGTAAAGTATTCTCACAGCTTGTTCGCGTGTCAACAGTGGCCTCCACGGCGGCCGGTCGGCGACAAAGCCTTGATGCGGCAAATGCGGTCCAGGGCTACGAAGTTTAGGTCGCATTGCTGCCTTCTTTCTTTGACTCGGGTTTGGGCTTCCGCTGGTTCTTGTTAGTCGAATTCCGCCTCGGATATTTGCGCCAAAAACGCGGAAACTCTGAAGAGATCATGCGCCAACGCTGCCGAGAGATAAAGGTAATCATAGGCCTCCTAGCGTACCAGCACGAGGGGAAAGCTAAAGTGAAAAAAGCCTCCCCAAATCAGAATAATGATCACAATTACTGAAAGGACAATTTGGATTACTTTTGGCAACAGATTCGGATCGCCAGAATCTCCTTCGCTCACGAGCCGCCGCCGCCAGCCCCACCTCGCGTTTGCGTCTTAGTTGATGTCGTTGTCGAATTCGTAGTAGTCGGTTGCGGCTTGGGAAGTGCGATACTGTGAACATCGGAGCTTTGTGGAGTCGTCGGAGGTGTGTTCTGTTTGCGAATTGCCATTTCTATCTCCTTTCCTTACATAGTTGACTGATTAAAAGAATTATATCAAAAACTCTAGCAATTAAAAGGCTCATGTGATAATATTCAAAAGTTATGAAAGTGAGCGTTGAAAAACAGCCAAAATCCACCTTAAAAATAACTATAACTGTTGAAGCAGATCAAGTAAAAAAGTCGTACGAACAAGTTTTGGATCAAGTAGTAAAAGAAACCGAACTTCCAGGATTTCGTAAAGGAATGGCTCCCCGCGATATGGTTAAAGAAAAGGCCGATGTTTCTAAGTTATACGGCGAAGTAGTCAACAATCTTTTACAAACCTACTATCCACAAGCATTAAAAGAAAACGCGATAGCACCAGTATCCAATCCAAAAGTAGAAATTAAAGAATTTGATATTAATAAGGATTTTGAGTTTGTGGCAACCGTAGCAACAAGACCCGAAGTTAAAATAGGGGAGTATAAAACTAAACTTAAAGAACTTTACGAAAACAAACTCACCAAAGCCAAAGAAGGCAATGCCGAAAAGCTTAAAAATGGCGAACCAATTGAAGAGCCGCATATTCATATGAGTCCAAATGAAGCTATCGACGAAATTTTGAAAGTATCAGATGTAGAAGTTCCAGAAATGTTAATCGAAGACGAAACCGAGCGCATGATGACCAGATTAATTGATCAAGCACAATCAATTGGACTTTCTTTAGATCAATATTTAAAAGCACAAAACAAAACACCAGAGCAATTACGGGCAGATTACTCAAAAGTAGCAGAAAACAGTCTTAAATCAGAGTTTGTACTATCAGAATTAGTTAAAGAATCAAAAATTACTGTCGATGATGCCGAAATTGAAGATGCCATTGTGGCTTCAGGGCAAGACCCAGCTAATTTTAAAGATAATGTCGAAAAGTGGTACATCAAGAGTATTTTAGAAAAAAACAAATTGCTATCAGAATTAATTGATGCTGCCGAGATAGCCGGTGGCAGAACAGGAGATCATCATCATGAATAAAAATCAGTTAGTACCTATCGTTGTTGAAAAAGATCCAAACGGGTTTGAACGATCTTACGATATTTACTCCAGACTTTTAAAAGACTGGATTGTCTTTGTAACAGGTCCAATTGATATGGCAGTTGCCAATACGTTTATCGCACAGCTGTTGTTTTTAGAGAGTCAAGATCCAAAAAGAGATATTAGTGTCTATATTAACTCGCCAGGCGGAGAAGCTTATTCAGGATTTGCTATGTACGACACTATGAAACACGTTAAAAATGATATTGTTACTATTAATGTAGGCTTAGCAGCTTCAGCCGGAGCTTTAATTTTAGGCGCCGGAACTAAAGGCAAAAGATATGCGCTCCCAGGTTCATTTACGATGATTCATCAAGTTTTAGGCGGAGCCGAAGGCCAAGCAACTGATGTCGAAATAGAAGCTAAACATATGTTAGTTTTACGAGATATGTATGCGGCAGCTATTGCAAACGATGCCGGACACGAAAAGAAAAAAGTACTTGCTGACATCGAAAGAAACTATTGGATGAGCTCAGATGACATAGTAAAATACGGACTTGTTGATAGCGTAATGAAACCGAAGAAATAAAGTTAACCAAAGTTTTCAGATAACACTCTCCGCGGCTGCGTTGCCTTTGGCAACTATTATACAGCCGCTCCGAGGGCTCTTAGCTCAGCTGGTTAGAGCGCCACATTGACATTGTGGAGGTCACAGGTTCGAGTCCCGTAGAGCCCACCAAAAAATATGAAAGTAGTATTAAAAAATGTTTTTGCAGTAATTGCAGGTTTTATAACAGTGTTTGTTCTATCGACTGTTACAGATTTAATTCTGCAAGTACTTAAATTATTTCCAGATCAAAACTATAAGACCGCTTACGTTTGGTATCTTTTATTAATTGCGCTTATCTATCGCTGCATTTACACAGTTCTTGGTGGATATGTCACCGCCAAAATATCTGCAAACAAACCTTTGGTACAAGTTACTATTTTGGGAATATTAGGAACCATAGCTGGAATTGGCGGAATCATAGCAGGATGGAAATATGGGGCACACTGGTATGCGATTGCTCTTGCAGTAACAGCCTTTCCTTGCATTTGGCTCGGGTATAAAATATTCGTGCGACAAACTCCTTCACAACTTTGAAAAAATCCGAATAAAATAGTACAATATGCATTAACATATCCAAACACCTAATCGAGAGAGAGTAAAAATGCCTGGTCGTGTAGATAGGCTTGTAAGCTTGAAACGAGAAATCGTAATCGAAGCAATAAACATCTTTGCTAGAAAAAACTCAACACGGCATGATGAAGTCCGTGCAATTCTCGCACATTTGACCGAGTGGGATGATATCACAATTCGCTGCATTGAAGCTGCTATAAAGCAAACACCTCCGCCAAATTATGTGGAAAATGAAGATGAGTTTAACGCGCAAGCTAAAGCTAAATGGGCTAACGTACTAGATACAGATCTGGTTACAGCTTTCATTAAGATGAATGACCTAATGGTGATGATGTATCGAAAATCACAAACAAAAACAAAACGCACGATCTGGCCAAATCGTAAGGAAACAATTGGAAGTTCGCTACAGATAGATATTAAGCACCACGAAGAACATCTGAAACAGCTTCAAAATCCCCCCAGGACTTCAACTTGAAGTCCTTTTTTTTGCAAAATGATAATAGGCATTTTTAGCTACTTCAGTCAAAACAAAATAAACCACTACCAATCCGAACACGATTGATAAATTGGTAATACTCAAACTTTCGAACCTAAATACATCGTGACCTAACGAAATAAATGGAAGAACAATAGCGAAGATTCCAGCTACAACTGTCAATAATATTAAAGTTATATTTGGAAATTTAGATTTAAAGAATACTTTCTTTGTACGAATCGAATATACAAAAACTAACTCAGTCAAAACACTTCCGATAAACCAAGCCGTCTGAAGAGTAGGTTCACCTTTTCTGACAAATAAAAAGAAGAATGAGAAATCTATTAGCGTACTAACAAGTCCCAAAATACTACATAAGATTGTAAATTCTCTAAAATCTAAATTAGATGGTTCGCGTAATTCATCTGGATCAATACTATCTCCAGCAATAGAAATCATAGGAAAGTCAGTCAGCAAATTAACCAACAAAAGCTGAATCGGCAGCATGGGCAAAAATTTAATAAATAATGTAGCCGTCGCAATAGCGTAAAAATTTCCGAAATTCGAAGCCAATGTTGTGCGAATATATTTTGTGGTATTCGCAAAAACTTTGCGACCTTCTTGAATTCCATTGACGATGACTTCAAGATTTTTGTGCAATAAAATTACATCACTAGAAGCTCTCGCAATATCTGAAGCTTCTGCTACACAAATCCCAATATTTGCTGCTTTAAGGGCCGGAGCATCATTAATACCTTCTCCTAAAAATCCGACTTCGGAGGTTTTTTTAAGACTTTCGATAATGCGATATTTTTGTTCAGGAGCGAGCCTCGCGAAAACGTGAAAATCGGCACAAGCTTTAACAAATTCTTCAGGAGACAGATTGTCCAAATCTTTGCCGGACATAACTTTATCGGGCGACTCAATTAAACCTATTTTATAACCAACTGCTCCGGCAATTTCTTTGCTGTCGCCGGTTAAGATTTTAATTTGCAAACCTAAATGACGAGCGTCTTTTATAGCTCCTTCGGCAGTCTTTTTTATAGGATCGATAAACGAAATCATTCCAACTAGAGCTGCAAATTTAGTTTCGCTTTCTTCTTTGTAATCAGTAATATTTTTAATTGAAGAAGCTGCAATGCCGATAACGCGCTTGCCTTCGAGTCCTTGTTTTGTTACCCACTCTAAGGCTTTTTGTTTTTCGTCTGGTTTAAGGTCGTGAACATAGCCAATCATTTCTTCGGCGGCTCCTCTAATAATTATTTCAAAAGCATTATCCATCTTAATCAAAACACTTCCACGGCGGCGTTCAGGGTCAAAAGGAAATTCTTTAACTTTGTGTAACATTTGGATTATATTTTTTTGGTCTTTTGTCAGCTTGGCAAAAATAGGAGTAAAAAAAGAACTCGTGTCAGCAGAAACAGCTGAGTAAAAAATAGTTTTACTTTTATCTTTTGAATAAATTTCAGCTATTTCGAGTTTATTTTCTGTTATAGTTCCTGTTTTATCGGTACACAAAACTTGAACACTTCCTAAATCTTCGATAGCAGAAAGTCTTTTAACAATGACCTTTTTCTTGGCTAGATCGACAGCACCTTTAGAAAGCGAAAAAGTTGTTACTACTGGCAATGCTTCAGGTATTACACTTACAGCAAGTGCAATAGAAAATAATAATAATTCAGTTACGTTCGAAGCTGATCCTTTTACACCTAGATTGGCTACAAAGACCAAGCCTAAAGTCAGTAAAACTAATTTTAAAATAAACTTGCTGATTTTAGAGGTTTCTTTTTCAAACACACTTTCGTGTGAGGCAGTTTCTGCTAAGTGAGCAATATTGCCCATTTGTGTTTTTTTACCGACTGCAAAAACAACTCCCTCGCCGACTCCACTTATTACATTAGTTCCACTAAATCCAATATTTTGCGCTTCATAAACTTGAGTCTCAGCAACACTAGAAGCATCACTTTTTTTACTAACTGCTACAGATTCGCCGGTTAAAATAGACTCATCTATGTTTAAATTGTTAATATTCAAAAACCGCACATCTGCAGGAATAATATCGCCGGTTTCAACTTGTATGATGTCTCCAGCAACAATTTCTTTATTAGGAATTTTTACAAATAGTCCGCTTCTTAAGACTTTAGAATACGAAATAACATATTTTCGAAGTAATTTTAGTGACTGCTCAGAACGATATTCTTGATAAAATCCAAATAATACATTAATTGAGACAAACAAAATTATAAAAGTTGCATCTAGTTTTTCGCCTAAAGCAAAAGATAAACCTGCAGCAAAAATTAAAAGATAAATAAACGAAGATTTAAACTGGCGAAAAAATATACTTAAAATAGTGTGCTCTTTTTCGTCTAGAGAGTTTTCACCGTTTTTTTGACGAGAAGCTTCTATTTGCTCAGCACTAAGGCCTTGCTTTAAGTCTAGACCAAATTCTTTGATTAAATTTTCTACATTAAGAGTTGTGTAATTAGAAAAAGGCATTAGGTTAATTATGGACTGTATAGAGGCAGGTTTCAATCTGGAGTAATCAAGTGATATTAACTTATAGTGTATTGTTGACTGTGTGTTTTTATGCTAGACTATTTTGTTTTCACAATCGGAGGGGGGCTTATTAAAGAAAGGGCTAGAGAAATCATCATGACAGCAGGAAGTTGGGTAAAGCCAGTGATTGGCCAGGGTAATGGCACACAGCCAGCAGAAGTGGCAAAAGACCCAGACTACCAAGGCGTGATTTTCAGTCAGGGGAACACTTTTGTCGCCAAGGGCAACGTCACCAAACTCAGCGACAGGATGCTCGAACTGAGCGGCCTCGAAGTTTCGCGCGCCGGCGGCGCTTGGAATCTCAATCAAGTGCAGGTGTCGTTCACGCTCGGGAAGACCAAACACGTCGGCGTCTTCATTGTGCCACGGCGCGACCTGGTGCGACTCGAAATCCGATAACAATCTAGCAGCAATAAGGGTTCAAGAATCTATCACAGGGAAAGTTCGAGGCAAAATAGCCACGGATTTTCCCTTTTTTCATTTCTAAACATGCTAAAATTAATTTAGTGAAATCGACATCGTACTATATAAAAATTGCCACACTCGCAGGTTTACTCTTACTTCTGTCATTTCTACTTTCAGAAACAGCCATAAACGTTATCTATACAGCAAATTATCTAAATCCACCTATCGAAACTTTTATAGAAGTAGGACTTTTAATGTTGGCACTTTGTTACACTTACGCGCTTACACTAGGAGCTTGGCATAAATGGGTACAATACGCCATTGTCGCGGTTCCTATGTCTATAGGAGTCTTTTTAGTTGTATCTTCATTTGATTTATATTACGGATCTATAATAACTTTTGTTCTTTTTTTGCTTTTTGTTTATGAAATTTATGAATCCACACTTTTAATTGATCTTTTAGTTAAAGCCAGACCTTCTGCTGTTTTAAAAATTTCAGCACAAGGATTTTTGTTTTTCTTTTCGATTTTAGCTGCAGTACTGCTGTTTATGGCGACAACTTTTGGAACTTCTAAAATAGATTTACCAGCCAAATTAAGCCAGCAAATTAACAGTTTAATTAGTGGACAAGTTATGGATGCTATAAAACAAAATCTTGGTGCCAATAGTATTGGAGTAGCTGAACAAGCCGGAATAAATCCACAAAAAATAGTTTCAGATAAAATAAATGAATACATAGAAAACTATAAACCGTTTGTTTTACCATTGATGATGCTTTTGGTATTTGGAATTTTTCAATTTTTGGGAGGTATAACATTATTTATATTTGGCTTAACGGTTAATCCAATTTTTGGAATTCTCAAAAAAGTTGGCTTTTTCAAAGTTGAGCAAGTTCAAATTACGAAAGAATATTTAAGGTTTTGACGAACCTGATTGACGCATTAATTAAAAAAATGTATAAATATTACGTGATCCAAAGATTTTTTATTGTTTTAACAACCTTAACTACTACAACCCCTGAAGGGGTATTAATTTGTGCTTAAATTTCATAGCAATAATCGTATAATTAAATTGAAGATTTTATCTTCCTTTCTCGCGCAAAACGCTCGAAAGTAAATAAGGAAAAAAATGGGAAAAGTTATAGAAAAATTAAAAAATGATCCGTTAATGCCAATAAGACACACAGCCGAACACGTGTTGCATATGGCAATGCAAGAATTACATCCGCAATTAAAAAAAGTAATGGGACCGCCAATTGAAGAAGGTTTTTACTTTGATTTTGATTTGGATGAAAAAATTTCGGTTGAAGATTTTGACAAGATAGAAAAGCTGATGCAAGAAATAATCGATGCTGATTTACCTGTAAAACGTCTTGAAAGTTCTGAAAAAGAATCGAAAGAACTATTCAAGAATAATCCGTACAAATTAGCCACTATCGAAGAAATTATTTCACGCCGGGAACCAATAACTTTATACGAAGTAGGGGAGTCGGGCGGCAAACATTACGACAAAGATCTTTGCGCTGGCCCTCATGCAGAAAGTACAGGCAAAGTTAAAGCGTTTAAATTGCTCAGCGTCGCTGGCGCTTATTACAAAGGTAGTGAAAAAAATAAAATGCTACAACGAATTTACGGAACAGCTTTCGATAGCAAAGAAAAACTAGACGAATATCTAAATATGCTCGAAGAAGCCAAAAAGCGCGATCACAAAAAACTAGGGCCTTTGCTCGAAATCTTTATGTTTCACGAAACTGCTCCGGGAATGGCTTATTGGCTTCCCAAAGGTGTCAAAATGTACCAAGAACTCGTAAAATTCTGGCAAGATGAACATGAAAAACGTGGGTATCAAGAAATAGTTTCACCACTAATCAACAAAAAAGAATTATATGAAACATCAGGTCATTGGGATCACTACAAAGAAGACATGTTTATTGCTGATATGGGTGACAATGAAGTTTATTGCTTAAAACCAATGAACTGTCCTAATGCAATGGTAGTCTTTGGAAGTCGCACACGCTCTTACAAGGAACTTCCACTTAGATTAGGCGATACAGACTGCTTACATCGCTACGAACGCTCAGGAACACTAAATGGATTACTACGTGCACGCGAGTTCAGACAAGACGATGCACACATTTTTGTGACTGAAGAACAAATTAAAAACGAGTTTCAAAATGTATTTGAAATTACCGAAAGATTTTACTCAATATTCGGACTTAAATACAGATTTAGACTTGGTACACGACCAGAAAAATATATTGGTGATGTTGAAACTTGGAACAAGGCCGAAGCAGAACTTAAGCAAGTACTCGAAGGATCCGGAAAAGAATATTTTATCGAAGAAGGTGATGGAGCATTTTATGGTCCAAAAATTGATATTTTGATGAAAGATTCTCTTGGTCGTGACTGGCAGATGGGCACAATTCAACTAGACTTTCAAATGCCAAAACGTTTTAAACTTGAATACTCCGATGCAAATGGACGAATAAAAATTCCAGTAGTTATACATCGAGTAATTTATGGTTCGCTTGAAAGATTTATAGCAATTATTGTGGAACACTTTGCTGGAGCTTTTCCGGTTTGGCTTTCTCCGGTACAGGTTAAACTAGTACCAATCGGTCAAAAGCACATTGAATACGCCCAAAAGCTAGCGCAACAGTTAAAAGACGCTAATCTGCGCGTTGAAATTGACGATAGAGCCGAAACTATGCAAGCCAAAATACGCGATGCGCAAGTACAAAAGATTCCATATATGTTTATTATGGGGGACAGAGAAGTCGAAAATAACCAAGTAAGTATAAGACTACGCACAGGTGAAAGTCATAATGCATTGGGAGTTGACGAGGCAATTGCCAAAATAAGTGATATCTATTTGACCAAAAGCCTTAATCTATGGTAATTTACACTAGTTTTGCGGATAAAACCGCTAAAGGAATATAGTATAAGAGAAAATTATAAAGTAAATCACAGAATAAAGTTTCCGGAGCTAAGAGTTATAACCCGAGACGGAGAAAATCTTGGAGTAATAACAACACAAGAAGCATTGCGAATAGCCGAAGAGCGTGGACAAGATCTAGTAGTCATTGCAGAGGCAGCAAATCCTCCGGTAGCTAAAATTTTGGACTTCAACAAGTATTTGTACGAAGAGCACAAAAAAGAGTCAGCCTCGCGGGCTAAATCCAAAAAAAGCGAACTTAAAGAATTTAGATTTGGACCTACTATCGACAAAGGAGATCTTGAAACTCGCATTTCTCGCGCAGTTGGTTTCTTAAAAGATGGTAATCGCGTCAAAATTAGCGTAAAATTGCAGGGTCGCGAAAATGACTATCCACAGATAGCACACGAAAAGCTCGATAAGTTTACTGAAGGAATAGCTGAAGTAGGAAAGCCAGAAGATGCTCCAAAGCGAAATGGAAATATAATTTCGATTACGTATGTAGCCAAATGATAGGATTTTTATCGTCTTTTCTCGCTTAGCTCGAAAACGACGAATGAAATTTATGGGAAAATTAAAAACAAGAAAAACATTAGCAAGAAGAGTTCGAATTACCAAAAACGGTAAGATTATGCATAAGCAAACTCGAACCGGACATTTAAAGGTTAAAATGGATTCGTCAAGAAAATCCAGAACCAGTGGAGTTTCAGTTACTGATAAAGCACATACAAGATTATTTAAAAGATGGTTAGGAAAGTGACGCTAGCGCGTCTTTCCTGAAGGAAATAATATGGCAAGAGCAAGAAACGGCTTCGCAGCACATCAAAGACATGTAAAAGTTCTAGGCCTTGCAAAAGGTTACCGAGGAACACGCAATAGACTCTTTAAAAGAGCCAATCAAGCAGTTGTCAGAGCTGGTAAACATCAATTTGAAGGACGCAAACAAAGACGCCGAGATTTAAGAACCTTATGGATTGTTAGAATTAACGCAGCACTAACCGATTCAGGAGTAAAGTACAGCAGATTTATAAGTGGATTAAAAAAAGCCAATATTAACCTAGATCGCAAAATGCTTTCTGAAATGGCAGTAAATGACACTAACGCTTTTGCTCAAATTGTTGAAACTGTAAAGAAAATTTCTAACTAAATTTCTTTTTTTCTCACTTCGTTCGAAAATAAAAAAAGCAGCACAGTAATTAAAACAATTCCAATGTTAAAATTTTAAATAAAAAAGGACTACAATTTCTTGTAGCCCTTAGGCGTAGCACAATCCAGTATTTTGGATTTTTTTGTTAGACTCGATTGACCAAATTCAGCACAACAGGCGAAGCTAAAAGCAGCAGCGTTACCACAACCGGAACGAGGTAAACTTTCCACTTGCCGGTGTGAGTGCTTGTGTTACCATGAGAATCTGTAACAACAACACTGGCGGCATCATGATGAACAACTGCAGGTTTGGTTAAATTCAGCTTTTCCTCAATGAGGAAATCGGGTAATGTGCTACCAGCGAGCGGACTGACGCGGCGCCGAGCCCGAAGCCTTTCAGCCAACTTGGAAGGATCTTCCTTAATCTGCCACTGATTGCTGCCAACGCGTTCGAGGCCGGCTGGGTCATAAATCTGCTTCTTCCAGCCACTGCCAGCGGACTTAAAACCGTTTGCTCGCAAATACTTGATCAGTTCTAAACCCTCCACAGGCTTGCCGGCTTTCTCGACAATTCGACGAACTCCGGCTACCAACTCGCCATGATTGAGTTTCTTCGGCATTGTAACTCCTTGGGATAGATGTTATCGGATAAGATAAACGAGATTCTAAGCTATCTCTCAGATTAATTCAAGTTGGTCTGTGTTAAAATAAAAAGTGAGCTATGGAAAGCGAAATATTCAAAATTAAAACACAATTCGAAACCGACTTGGCCGAAGCTAAGCAAACAGGTTATTTCGACGGAGTCTATTTAAAATATTTTTCTAAAACTCGTGGAATTGTTACAGAACTGATGAAAACTTTACCAAACCTTTCAGCCGAAGAAAAAAGAAACCTTGGGCCACAATTAAATCAACTCCAAGATGAATTAAAAACTGCTATCGAAAAAGCTAAGTCTCAATATACTCAAACTCAAATTGATGATCCAAGAATAGATTTAACACTTCCACAACAACCCAAAAAATCAGGAATGTTGCATCCAACTACTCAAGTAATTCGTGAAATGAACAAATTCTTTAGGTATTATGGCTATTCGGTTGCCGAAGGGCCGGAAATCGAAACCGCCGAATATAACTTTCGCCGTTTAAACTTGCCTGAAAACCATCCGGCAACTGATTTACAAGATTCGCTCTTTGTTGAAGAACCCAACATTTTACTACGAACTCATACCTCATCGGTAGAAACTCGAGTTCTA
>DATIHK010000013.1:0-8916 GCA_035480775.1 Saccharimonadales bacterium (SeqCode)
CATAAGCACCAAGTCGAATATCTTGAAAAAGTGGCGAAGCATGGCGGCAAAGCTTTTATTTTAATCCACTTTCGAGAATGGAATAAAACATGGCTGTTATGGATTGACCAACTTTTAAATTTTATAGCTGCGTCAAATCGAAAAAGTTTACCTTTGGATTGGTTTGAGGCGAATTGTGAAATCGTAGCAAAGGGACAAGGTGTTATGCTCGACTATTTACCAATTGTTTTGAGGCGAAACGATGAAGGATAATCTATATTTGGCAGGCTTTTACGCGGCTTTAATCTATTTCTCATACTGTTTTACAAGGCTTATGAACGCTACTTTGGAGTTGATTTTTAAGTGACAGGATGGCTTATATCTCAATTCGAGCATTTTAATGTTTTAATGCTAATGGTAATATTTGTTTTTCAGGTGATAATGGTTAAAACAAATACACAAAAAATGTTAAAAGAGCAATCACAGGAATTGTATAACGAATTGGAAGAAATTAAGGATGAAATTCGTGGCAACACAAGAAAATGAGGCGAAATTATGGCGATCTTTGAACCTGCAGTTATGAAACAAATCCTCGGCGTGACTTGCTCAATTTTGAAAAAGAATTTTTATTATGAAGATGAAAGCCTTTCATTTTTTTTAAACGAATTTACGGCGAATTTAGGGCAAGAATTAACAGATTTCGAAATGTTTGCCAATGAATCTGTTGTAGCCGATTTACATAATGACAAAATGGCGCGTTTTTATTTTACTTGTTATTTTGTAAGCGCTCACTTACGCGAATTTTTTATACATAGACTGCATTTTAGCGAGCAAGAGCTTAATGCTTTTGAAAGCGTCTTGCCGAAATACACAGGAGAACGATATGAAAAACAACAGCCGAAACATCAAGGAACGTACAATCGAAAATTTTTTAAATAATTACAATACTTATAAAATCGGCGTTAAAAATTGTCATCAACAATTAGATTATATGCTCCCTTCCCTTACTGCCCGTTATGATTCTGACGGTTTAACGGCGAGTTATTTTATCGCCAATAATACCGAACAAGTAGCCCTTGATCGAATTTCAAGCAAGAGAGCATTAGATTTGTTAGAGGAAATTGAGCAGTACAGGCTTATTATCGCTTTGATTGACAATGCCTTGTCTGATCTGGACGAGAAGCAAAAAGCGTTTGTGGAAAATAGATATTTCATCGGTCTTAAAATGTACGAAGTTAAGGCGAAAATGAATGTTTCAGAGGAAAAAACGCTTTATCGAATCCGCAGACAAGTTTTAGATAAATTCGCTATTAGTCTAAGTAGCTTAATGAATTTAAAATGAGGTGGAATGAATGGATTTTACATTAACAGAGAGGTTGCTAATCGGAAAAGCATTAATATCTGTGCTTGAAGAAGCAACAAGCCAATTGGATGACCCGTATGATGATAGTTTGCCTGAAATGATTAAAAAAGCAGTAATGGCGCAGTTACGAATGAAAAATTTTTATTCTAAGCATAACGAACCGCCTGAAATGTTCGAACAACTTGAACAAATGGATATTATCATAAAAAGATTGTTTGAATTGCAAAATAAAAAATGTTGTTGATGTGTGAAGTTTGCAATACTGCCTACACCCAAATATTAAAGATTCCTTGCGGCTATTACATAGAGCAATTTGGCGAGGCTCTTGCGTTTGAACTTGCATATCGCAATATTTGTTTAGATTGCATTTCAAGTGAAAAGGAGTTCAAAGAATGAAAAAGCTAGTTTGTACGATACTGCTTTTTCTCAGCTTCGCCTCTATTGGTCACGCGCAGCATTATGTAACTAAAGGCGAAACAATGGGAAAAATCGCAAAAGCCAACGATATGAGTTTAAAAGATTTAATTAATTTAAATCAACATATCAAAGATCCGAACAAGATCCGTGTCGGCGATTACATTGTCATTCGTTCGAAAGTTGAAACGCAAAAAGATTTAGTAGATTACGCTCGAAGCTTACAATCAGTTACCGCATATTCATATGGCGGCAATAACTTCCCCTATTCTACTGACTGTAGCGGTTGGGTCCAAGGCGTTTATAGACAATTCGGCGTAAATTTACCGAGAGTTAGCCGAGATCAGGCGAAAACGGGACAGCCTGTAAAGTTTCAGGATTTACAAATAGGCGATTTAATGTTTTTTAGTACGAGAGCCGATAAAACTATTACACACGTTGGTATTTTTATGGGCGAAAATTTTTGGATCTCAAATCTAAATGCGAAAAAAGATGTTCAAATATTCTCAACCTTTGGAACATGGACGCAAGATCATTTCCTTTGGGGAACGCGTTATAAAATGTAATGGATTCTATGGTGAATTATATTAATGCAAACTTAATAGCTTTTGGATTCGCCTTTGTCGTATCTTTTGTAGGTGTTTTATATATGTGTTTGAGGACGGAATATCAGGAGCGAGTTGAAAAAGATGAAATGTTTGATTTGTCACAGAGACGAAAAACAAGTAATGTTGATGAAATTACCTCTGGAAGCAATATACGAAAACGCGAATTTGGTGATTATGGGGAACGTGACTGAAAACGAATTTATGTGCCTCCCCTGCATTGGGTTTCAATTTGACGATTCAATGGAACATAGAAAGGTTGTTTCGCATACAATGTAATAAGACATTGCCATACCTTTCTAAGGAGTTTTTGAGCCGAATTCGGCTCTTTTTGTTTTGCGGGAGGATTGCGAGCAAGTTGCGGCGAATATGTTAAAAGAAAAATTCTATGCGAGGGAGTTGCGAGATATGACAAAGAGCCGAGAGGAACTTGAAGACATTTTGCCTGAAAGTAGCACGCAGTTAGTGAGCTTGAATACAAGAGTACCGCAATTTGTGGACAAATTAATCAATGAATGCGTGGGAATCCTACAAACTACGAGCCCTTATCTCAAATTCACCAAGCAAAGCGCGGTTCAAGTTTTAATCGAGCGAGGTTATCTGGCAATTCGTGAGGAATTTGAGAGGCAGGATTTAATTGAAGAAAGTTCAGGCGAGAATATTGCGAGCATAAAGCAAGCAACTAAGGCGAAAAGTTCAATCAACTTGCAAGCTTATCACGAAATGAGTAATAAGAACTTTTACGAACCGCGCAGCCAACTCACAATTAAGGCGAAACCTGAGAGCGAACAGCGAATAAAGCAAAGTTTAGGAATTGATTAAGAAGAAGGGGTTAAAAAATGTTTCTCACAGCGAAGCAATATAGAAAAAGAGCCAACCGAACAGTAGCCGTTTGCGCCATAATAGCCGCTTTGATCGGAACACTACAAACGGGTGCAATTATCGCAAGTATTAGAGGCAAAGGACGATGAAAGAAATATTTGCCATGCTAGGTGTAATTATTTTGTCGGGTGTTTTAGTCTGGATTATTTCGATAGCCTACCGAAAAATGATGAAAAAATAAGATAGTACAGGCGAATTGAAAAAAATAGAATAGTACAGGTGATTTGAAATGAAACCATCCACCGAAAATTTGCTTCACGCTATACAAATGGTAATACAAGCGGATTGCGATAGACGTACAGACATACCGCGTGTAGTTCTAAAAAAGATATATGAATTACGCTCGGATTTGCAATATATAAAAGAAACTGATTACGATTAAATGAATCGAAACGCATGAGTATAGGCGAAACGAAGTTTCATTCGCTCTGAGAAGCCTCTAGCGACACAGGGAAAACGCCAAAAAGCCGCGAACCCAATTTTTAAGATGGGTTTTTGCGGCTGAAAATTTAAGATGGATTTTTCCAGATGGGTTTTTCGCGCGAATCCAATTTTCCAGATGGGTTTTTTTGAAATTTCCAATTTTGCAGATGGGTTTTTCAGGAAATTTTGCAGATGGGTTTTTCTCCCATTTTTTCCAATCTGACGGCTTCCTTTAACGCTTTAACGCGTCACCGCTTTACCATACTAAAGGATTTCTGAATAGTCTGAATTGTCTGACACTTTAGTGAGTTAAAGCGTGACGCTTCACCGCGCTAAAGTGTGTCTAAAATAACATTATTCTGACAATTAGAAAATCTATTGACTTTTTTTGTCAATGGTTTTTGAAAAATAAATTTAAAAATATTTCTCAAAAAAAGCTTGACTTTTTTTCCGCAATCCAAAAAATCCGAAAAAGAAAATTTTGGTAAACGAAAAATTGCAATAACAATTTTTAGCAATCGGAAAAAACCGAAAAATGATTTTTTGCAATCTGAAAAATTGCAATAGTAAAATTTAGCAATAAAAATTTTTCGCGAAAAGGTCTTTGGCGGTCCGAAAAAACCGAAAAATAATTTTTAGCGGTCCGAAAAAACCGCGCGAATGTTTTTCGCCTTATTTTTTTTCGCCTTATTTTTTTTCGCCTTAAATTGTTTTCGCCTTAAATGGGAACAAATGTTCTTATTCCCTGCAATTAGAATAACATAGGTTATTTAATATGTAAAGGTTTATTTTGAATAGGTCCTTTTTAGCGCCTCTAGTAGGGTTATAGGGCGTGTTATAGCCTTGTTTAATACTTACATAGCCGAACGCCTAAAAAACGCGTAGGCGGTCAAAATAACGCCTCTAAACGCGCCCTTGTTTTTGCTTGAATTTATAGGGCGTAGCCATGGCAACAAATAACGCGCGGCTATATTAGCCATAACGCGCCAAACGTCCATAAACGCGCCTATATAGCGTGATAAATAACGTTTAATACTAGCATAGCCCAAAATAAAAAAAGCCCTTAAAAGGGCTATACAAGGGCGAAAAGAAAAGGACCTATTTTATAGGTCCTTTCTTAGTTCTATATCTATTTGTATTTCAAGCCATGATATAAAAGTTATTCCGCGCGCCTCTAGGCGTCTTTGGAACGCCTCAACTTTGGCGCGTTCCATATCGGCGTGTAGGCGCTTTGTCCTTTTTCGCCTTAATTCATATTCGTGTTTATAATCACGGTCTCGCGGCTTGTTTTCGCCTGCTTTGATAGTCACTTATTCCGCCTCCGATAAAAATAATAATTCGTCATGATAGCATACTATTTCAACCTCATAGCGCCTTAATTCGTCGTATGTGAAAAAGTATAATAAATATTCGAATAGGTCCGTTATAGTCGGTAGTTCGTTTAGTTCGTCGGTTATAAAATTGATAGTTCTTTCAAGTTGTTTTATCATTGTTTTTCCCCTTTTTAGCAGGCGCGTGAACGCCTGCTTTTTATTATTTAATTATTTGCATTGCCGCCGCTAGTTGTTCAATGTTGGCGGCGTTTAGCGCCGTGTACACGTTACAATAATAACTATTTTCACCTTTAATTATCCCATGTTCTTTTATGAATTCGCGTTCCCTTTCTAGGCTTTGACCTACAAAGTAATTTAGAGGCGTTCCATAACCGCTCAAAAAATCTTTTTCTTTTAACGTGGGCGTGGTCTCAATCCATTTGAACGCCAAACGGCGTAACATAGCAGGATGGACCAAAGGAAAAGCCAATTTTAAAAGGTTTATTTGTTGCCCGTATTGCTTTAGGTTAACCGTGAACGCCGCCGCCGTTTTATTTGCCACGCCCGTAAAACATAAATCAATTTTTACTCTATAGCCTTGTTTTTCGAGCGAATTTACGAGGCTAATAAAGTTAACGCCGCCCTTAATCATATCGTTTGTGGATGTTTTAGCCGCCGCGCAAAAAGAATAAGTCAAATGTATTGTTTTCGTCTTTGGTGCAATCTTTTCGCGGTTTATCATAGTCATCGGCAGATTCATTAATGTATTAGGAACGTTTGGAACAAAACCAACAAAATCATTTTTCATTCGCGGTCTTTGATTGCTTTGTTGTTGCCCTATTTTTAAAATAGCTTTTTTCATTTTATCTAAAGGTTCTTTATAGCCCTTTTTCAATATATCCATGGCGTCGTTATAAGTATTAACGCCGCTAAACTTTGTTTCTCTTTGTGTTTCGTCTCTTTGGCTTGAAAGATGGTTTTCATAGCCTCTAAAGACCGCGTTTAGCGGTCTTTCTTCCATAGTGTCAATAAAGGTCTCTAGTGATTCAAAAGATTCTTTTACGATAGTATTAATAGCCATGTTATTTATTCCCCTTTACGCCGCTTGTTTTAAGGCTTTGAAATATTTATTTGTTGGATTAATGTTCATATTTCGAGATAACATTTTTATGTCATCGGAGGCAATGCCCTTAATTAATGCCATTCTCATAATATCTTTTAGGTCAAAATTCATATCCTGCAATTTTACAATTTTACTAATTGACCGATACGAACAAAGAATGATAATTCCGCTTGTTTCGGCGGCGTTCCTTATTTCGTGGGCGAATTCTATTAGTTCTATATCATTTTTCGCCACGGCGTTATCTATTGCAGGCGAATAATTTAATTCAACGGCTAAAAATCTATCTAGTGTACTAATATCCAAAGCTTGTCTACCCGTGTATGATTCATTGCCGCCGCGTCCTATTGTATTGCCTGCCGCTATTACTCTAAAGTCTTTATGGGCGTATTCCGTGCCGTTTGGAAAATCATAATATCCATTCGCTAAAGCGCCGTTAATTCCTACTAATACGTCACTAGAACATGAATCCATTTCATCTAAAAAGAATAAACCGCCGTTAACAAAAGCCTTATAAAAATTTGTTTCGTGATAAACGCCGTTACCATCTATGAAACCATGCAATTTAAATTCCTGCGTTAACGTGGACATAGGACAAAATTCTATTTCTAAAGTCTTTGCAAATTGTTTCGCTAGTTCACTTTTCCCCGTGCCTGCAGGTCCGTATAAATAAACCGCCTCATCCACGGCTAATAAAGATAAAATATCGGCGAATTTTTCATGAACAACTTTGTCAATAACTTTAGTTGAATTATTTATTTTTATTTCTATTCTTTGGCTTTGCATTTTAGCCATGGTATCAATCATTTGTTGTAGTTGTTCTATTTGTCCGTTTGGCTTTTCATCGGGCTTGTTTGTTAATAATTCAGTAATTCGCGCCGTTTGTTCTTGTATTCGCGTCTCTTTTTGTTCTAGTAATTGTTTCAAGCCTGCAATTTCGCCTGAATTATTCGGGCTATTATTGCCGCGTTCTTTTTCAAGCTTTTCTTTATATATCTTTTTCGCCTCATCTAGCATTTGAGTATAATCAATAATATGTTGCCCTTTGATTCTTTGACCGCCCTTAACATCGGGCGCAAAGTCATCATTTGGGTTATATAACATTCCATATCTATAAGCGTAAAATATAGGATTTTCAACGCGGCTTTTTAAGTCGTTTTCAAGTACGGCTATAGTTATTTCGTTATCGCGCGGCGTTGCTTTTTCGCCGCTATTCGAGCGTTCTTTAATTAGGTCAATATTTGATACTAAAGTTAAAATTTGAGTCATTGTTATTCCCTCCGAATTGTTTTTGTATTTTTTCCTTTTTGTTTGGGGTTTTTCGCCCTCTAAACATTCAACCGATATAACGGGGTTAACCGCTCAAGGCTAAATGATAACCTTGAGAGTCAAGCATAACATAAACGCCCACGCGTTACAATAGAAAGATAGACGAATTTTAAAATATTTAAAGATCCTTTTTGGTTTATATTTTGGGTTATATAGTAGAAAGAAAAAACGCGGCGGCGGTCCATGGCATAAAAGAGACATAAAAAAGACCGTATTAATAGAGGCTAAACGGGGAAAAGATAGAAAATAAATATCTATATATAAGAAGGGTTTTTTTATGTTGGTATCATGTTCTATTTGTAGCGGCGTCCATAGCCGCGGCACGTCCTGCAATAAAAGGACCGTAAACAATAGCAGGCTAAAAGAGGCGAACTATATTACACGTTTTCGTTCGTCTAGGCTTTGGCGAAATAAAAGAGGCGAAATAAAAAGCCGTGATAAATATCTTTGTCAATATTGCTTACAAAAAGGGAAATACATTTTTGACAAATTAGAGGTCCATCATATTCGGGCTATTTCTAAAGCGTGGGCAAAAAGACTAGATGAAAATAATCTTATTACACTATGTTGTTCCTGCCATAAAATGGCAGAAAAAGAGGAAATAAAGGTCAATGAATTATTAGAAATAGTAAAAAACGTCCACGCGCTTAGAGGCGCTTATTAGCCATTTTAAGCGCCCTTTGCATATATGGGCTATACTAGTATTCAAAACAAATTGTAAGCGTTTTTTTCGCGATTTACGTTATTGCGAATTATGATTATTGATAACGAATTACTGTATATTTATACACGTTTTTGCATACTCTTTTTTCATAAATGGCTATATATCAGGCTTTTTATACCTGCCTATGGTATATTGGATTATACATTTCTTTACTTAACTAAAGCGATTTTATTATAATGTAAAGCGTTTTCAAATAGCCTAATTGAGAATTGTTTCGTTAAAGAGAACGGCTAAATTCAAGCGCTTACATTTTTTATTTTTTCTTTTTTTATTTTGTCAATGTTATTTATTGGATATAAATTGAGATACTATTATGTACACTATGTCAATGTTATTTAATGGTAACCAACTTAGATACTATCTACTACTATAATGCAATGGTAACTAATGCCAATGTATTTAGATAGTATATATAGTGTTATGTCAATGGCAATATATAGCAATATAATATATCTTTGGATTACTAAAAGAATATATTTAATTCAAGATATATTAATTAAAGATAGTAGGGCATAGGGTAGGGTAGTAGTGTATATTGCCAATTGATAAACGTTATCATTTAGTTGAGGCGAAATTTATTAGTATTAATTACCATTGACAAGCGAATGAGATAGTATATATATCTGTTTGTCAACTGGTAAAAACTTCTTCTTGACATTATGGGATTGGTAGTATTTGTTATTTTTTCCAGTTATTTCCAGTTATTAGAATTGTCTGACAACTCCCCCCCATTGGAATTTTCTGTATAGGTACTTGCTGGACAC
>DATIHK010000014.1:0-3295 GCA_035480775.1 Saccharimonadales bacterium (SeqCode)
GTTGCTAAAGATGCCAACTTAAACATATCAAACGGAGCTGCTGTTGTCTTAGACACTCGCACACGAGAAATTTTAGCTTATGTTGGATCTATTGATTATTTTCAAGATGATTACGGAGCTTATGATGTAGTAACTGCACTTCGTCAACCGGGTTCGTCAATTAAGCCAATAACTTATGCTTTAGCTTTTGACAAAGGATATACTCCGGCATCGATACTAGATGATTCTCCAATTACATATAACTCATACGGTCAAACCTATACTCCTGTTAATTATGATGGAAAATTTCACGGCAAAGTCACTATTAGACAAGCTTTATCAAATTCTTTAAATATTCCTGCGGTTAAACTAGTTAATGCTGTGGGGCCAGATAATATGGTAGATCTGGGAATGAAGATGGGTTTAACAAATTCTGGTTGGAAAGTTGATGGCTCATATGGACTTTCAGTAACGCTAGGTGGCAAAGAAGTTCGGCTTCTTGATTTAACAAATGTCTATGCTACCTTTGGAGACGCCGGTACTTATGAAGACACGACACCTTTTCTCTCGATTAAAGATATTTATGGTTACGAAATTTATCAACCAGATAAAAGACAAGCTTCACAAGCAGTTCGTCCTGAAGTAGCTTATTTAATTACCAATATTTTATCTGATATTTATTCTCGTATGATGGAGTTTGGAAGCAATAACTTTTTATCGATTCCTGGTCATACAGTTGCTGCAAAAACTGGAACTACAGATTTAAAACGAGATAATTGGACTTTTGGCTATACACCAAGTTATACCGTAGGAGTTTGGGTAGGAAATAATGATAATGTGCCCATGAATCCTTATTTGGCTTCTGGTCTGACTGGCGCTGCACCAATTTGGAATAGAGTTATGTCTTTGCTTTTAACCGATAAGCCTGATGAGAAATTTACAACTCCTGACGCAGTTTTTACTTTTGTAGATACTAAATGTAGCAACAGGTCCGAAGTTTTTATTACAGGAAGCAATGTTCCTTCCACATTATGCATTCCCAAAGAAGATAAGAAGGATAAGAAAAAGCACAAGAGCTAGTATCCTTGATGTATACTTAATATATGTCAAGAGCACGCCATCTTTTGGTCTTAACAACGATAATAATTTTGAGTTTAATTTTCTATTATTTTACTAGACATCAGTCGTGTCATGATGGTCTATTTATAGGTGTCTGTGGATTAGGTTCTTTAATATCTACTTTAGGTTTAATCTTTTTTTCCATAAATTTCGCGTTTTTTTCATCCACCAACTTTATACTGAAGGAATATAAAAAAGACGTCTGGAGATATTATATTATTTGTGGAGTTATATCGCTTTGTCTATTAGGTATAGAGGTTCCTTTAGCATTATTCTTATATCCACTTTATCAATCTCTTTTACACTTCTAGACCCTTCACAAACCCGAAAATATCCCGTATACTATTTCGGTCATGAATGAGAAAAATGCTCTAAATTCTATAGTAGTCCGTGGCGCTCGTCAGCATAATTTAAAAAATATCGATCTCGAAATTCCTAAAAATAAATTTGTAGTTTTCACCGGTGTTTCAGGTTCAGGAAAATCTTCATTAGCAATGGATACAATTTATGCTGAAGGTCAGCGACGCTATGTCGAGAGTCTTTCCGCGTATGCACGTCAATTTTTAGGTGTGATGGATAAACCCGATGTCGACAAAATTGATGGTTTGTCGCCTGCAATTGCCATTGATCAAAAAACGACTTCTCGAAATCCACGATCAACAGTTGGAACCGTTACAGAAATTTACGACTTTCTACGACTATTATATGCCCGAGTCGGACATGCTCATTGTCCAATTTGCGGTCGCGAAATTTCTCGCCAAAGTTCTGACCAAATAGTCGACAGAATATTCGCACTTGTCGCCGAAGAAAAAGATTATAAATCACCAAAAGGTGTTCGCGCTTTAATTCTCTCACCAGTAATCAAAGACCGAAAAGGAGAATATTCCACACTTTTTGAAAACTTAAAAAAGCAAGGTGTGTTGCGAGCTCGTATCGACGGCCGCATTAGAGATTTGAAGGAAAAGTTCGAACTAATTAAAACCAATAAACACAGCGTCGACGCTATTGTTAGTCGTACAATATTTAGCCAATCCAAATTAAAAAATCCAGAAGAAATGAAACATGCCAAAAGTGCTTTGTTTGCTTCAGTAGAATCAGCTTTGCGCATGAGTGGCGGAACAGTAATGCTTTCTATCATTCGAGATAAAAGTTTTGATTTTCCAGAAACTCCAACTGACTTTGAAGATCATTTGTTTTCAGAAAACTTTGCTTGTCCGGTCGATAATATTGCAATTCCAGAAATGGAGCCTCGAAGTTTTTCCTTTAACTCACCACACGGAGCATGTCCAACTTGCGATGGTTTAGGAACTCAATTAGAAGTCGACGAAGCTATAATTTTTAATCCCAGACTCACTATTGCCGAAGGTGGAGTTTTGCCTTGGGCACGCCTTTTTGAACACTATACTTGGACCTCAAAAGTGATCATGGCCGTTGCTAAAGAATACGATTTTTCACTTGATGTTCCAATTGGAGAATTGCCCAAAGAAGCCTTAGATATTTTAAAATATGGAGCTCCAGAAGGACACAAATTTAAAGTTCAATATCACCGCCAAGACGGAGGGGAAAATGCTTTTAATGCCGGATTCGAAGGAGTTGTTCCCAATTTAATTCGCCGACACAAAGAAACTAATTCTGATTATGTTCGAGCTGAAATAGAAAAGTTTATGGTTTTAGAATCTTGCCCTACTTGTCATGGATCTCGTTTAAAAAAAGAAGTTTTATCTATTGTTGTCGACGAAAAAAATATCTCACAAGTCACTGATCTTCCCATAAATGTTTTGCAAGAATGGGTTCAAGGTTTGCCAAAAAAAATGTCTGAAAAAGAAAATGTTATTGCGCGCGCAATTTTAAAAGAAATTACTTATCGCATTAACTTTTTGCTCGATGTCGGATTAAGCTATTTAACCTTAAGTCGAACTTCGTCACATTTATCGGGAGGAGAAGCTCAACGCATTAGATTGGCTTCCCAAATTGGCTCAGGTTTATCAGGTGTTTTATATGTATTGGACGAACCTTCAATTGGTTTGCACCAACGCGATCAAGGAAAACTAATTAAAACTCTTCATCATCTTCGAGATTTAGGAAACACAGTTTTTGTAGTCGAGCACGACGCCGAAACGATGCTCGAGAGCGATTATCTTTTTGATTTTGGTCCTGGTGCTGGCGAACACGGTGTAACTGTTATCGCCGAAGGAAC
>DATIHK010000015.1:0-3254 GCA_035480775.1 Saccharimonadales bacterium (SeqCode)
CTAATATTTTCTGAGTGCTGTTGTGGAGTAATTTTTAAAAGAGAGTCGTTGCTAGTTCCCATTACAATTACTAAATCTGGATTATAGTTAATAACTTGTGTTTGAACTTTATCTAGCCAATCATGGGAGGTTGATCCATCAAATCCACTGTTAATATGACGAATTCCCCATGATGGGATTTTCCAATCTTTAAATTCCTCCATCAATTTGTCTTCAAGAACGTATTCGATAATATCGCGCCAATTTGGGTGCAGCCACGATGAAGATGTTATCGAGTCGCCGAGGTAGACGATTTTGAAAGAGTTTTTGTCTGTGAGTTTTTGTTTTATGATATTTAGCATATTTAAATAGTTGTTAAGTGCGAAGCATCATTAAAATATCTTAAACTCCATTCATCTCTATCTGGAACTTTAACCAAAAGTGTTAAACCAGTGTTTTCTTGTCTTCTAAATGAAAACGATGCTCGCCAAATTATTTCCGAAGTTGCAAATCCTTCCATAAATATAGAAGGAATTAGTGCTGATATGAAGGCCCCGTGAGATACCACGAGAACGTTTTTGCCTATATAGTTTTTTTCTAAAAATTCTTTAAAGTTATTAACGCGATCCAAAACTTCTTTCATCGATTCACCTTCGCCTTTAAATTTCCAGTGCATGCTTTTTCTGCCTTCAATTAGCGCTTCAGCTTTGTAGGCTTTGCTTAGTTCGTGGTCATGTGAAAGTGTATCAATAATTGGATTTGTCCCCTGCTCTCGCAGTCTTTTGTCTATTGTTATTGGAAGATTTATTTTTTCAGAAATAGCTTTTGCGGTGGAATGAGCTCGAGCCCAGTTGCTCGAAAATATTACATCAAATTTTTCGTGTGAAAGTCTTTCGGCAATGGCTTGCGCTTGTTTCTTACCTAATTCGCCAAGTTCTGAAGACATTGATTGTCTGGTATTATTTGCATCGTCTTCGGTTTTTCCATGTCGGACTAAATAAAGTTTCATATGTATTTGGTGGGTGGAGAGGGACTTGAACCCTCACCTCTTACGAGATACGGTTCTAAGCCGTACGCGTATACCAGTTCCGCCATCCACCCATGATGCATATTATATACTAATCATCTTTTTAATTTAGCAATTTTAAAAATATAGTATTGAAATATTTTCCAGATGTGCCATAAATAAATACGCGTAAAAATAAAAAAATAAAATGAACACCATATTAAGCGATAAGCCTGCCGGCGAATTAAATACTATTAGAGACATACTTCCAAAGAAAGTTGCAATATTGTATAGCGAAGTAAAGCGCGAATATTTTCCAACTGAAGATCAATATAAGTCAGAAGTTGGAGTTATCGACGAGGCAAAAGCGGTGGCAGGATATTTAAACAAAATGGGAATAGAAACTTTAGTCGCTCCGGGAAATTACGAATTATCAAAATTTTTAGAACAAAACCGACCAGATATGGTTTTTAATTTAGTGCAGTCAGTTCGTGGTCATGAAGAATTAGAGCCAACTATAGCTGCGATGCTCGAACTTATGGAAATCCCCTACACCGGAACGGGAATGCTTGGTCTTTCAATAACTCACAATAAATATTTTACAAAAAAACTATTAGAACAAGTTGGTTTACCTGTTCCTCGATATCAACTATTTAATACTCCAAATGATCCGATGGATGGACAATTAAAATTCCCACTAATCTCAAAGCTAAATGAAATTCATGGAAGTGTAGGAATTGACCAATCTTCAGTTTCCGAAGACGAAAAACAACTCCGCCAAAAAATAAAAGATTTGTTGGCAATTTATAAGCAACCAATTTTGGTAGAAGAGTTTATTGTCGGAAGTGAAATCACATGTGTCATTTTAGAAGGAACAAATCGCAAAGTTTATGCAGCAGAAAAAAATCTTCCTGATATACCGGGGCAAAAATATAAATTAGCTACATTTGATTATCAATGGAATGATAAAACTCCGGCATTATATTTAAAACATGATGGAGGAGAACTTTTACGCGATTATATTAAAAACGCTTTTGATATTTTAAAGATGGATGATTACGCTAAATTTGATTTACGACAAGATGCATCAGGTCGATATTATTTTATCGACTGTAACGCCAACCCCGCTTTTGGTCCAAAAGAAGAAGGCATTGCTTTTGGAACTTTGTTAGATATGTTTGGAATTCCTTTTGAAGAAGCTTTAAGAAGATTAATCGAGAATACTATTAGAGATTCTACTAAAAATCCCAACGGCGATATCGCCCTTGATTCAACAGGAGTGACTAAAAGTTTACAAGTTATTCCACAGAATCAATCTGGTTCATAAAACTTCTTACAGCTCGTGACCAAGTTTCTGGACTTGGTGGATCATAAACTGGGGCAATTTTTTCTGGAGTATCTAATCCTTTAGAATAATAAATTTTATACATTCCATCTTGAACTTTGTTAATTGATTCGTAGTAGGAAACAAATGAAATTATTCCCTTACCCCAACCAAATGGATTATGAGTTTCAGGAAGTAAAAACTTGCCACAGGTAGATTCAATACATGAAATAGCAGGTAAAATTCGATAATCAATATTGTATTTATCTGCTGCTTGAATAAATACAGATGCGTAATCTGCTAGTGGTGACTTGTATTTGACTAAAAAGCTTTTTAAATTGGCTTCTCTGTCTACAATTCGATATTCAATTGTGTTGCCAGTAACCGGATTTTCAGCCGCAAAGACACTAGGCGAAAAAAGCGTAGAAATGGCCAAAAATGCAGCAACAGAGGCAAATTTAAGGTATTTGTTCATAATTTAGCGCAGGAATAAGGAAAAACTAAAGGGCGTGCTTAAAGTGGAGGTATTCTACCAATTATAGGGTGTTTTAGCAAAGCGTTCAATTTACTAATTGGTTTGATAATTTTCGATAATATCTTTAAAAGTTTCTACGCCTTTACACCAAGATCCTTTTGATGGAGGTGTATAAGTCTTCATGATTTCACACAAATCAGTTATGCCTTGAGAATAAAATCTGTCGCTCATATATTTTGAAACTGTAGCGATTCCGTGATCCCAGTTATCAAAATTTCTAACATTTTCGCCCCAAATACCCCATCCATATGCGTTATAACTTTCTAGTACGTCTTTTTTAGGAGTTATATTACCGCAATCTGATTCTTGAAATGAAACAGCAGGAATAAGCCAATAAGGAATTTTGTTTTTATCGGCTTCGGCAACAAAATTAGCTCCTAATCCTTCAAAGTTTGGGCAGCCATATTCTG
>DATIHK010000016.1:0-12697 GCA_035480775.1 Saccharimonadales bacterium (SeqCode)
TAGATGGACCTTTGGACCGTCAAGCGCACCGGAGAACCTTCCAAGCTCACATGACGGCTAGACCGGCCTATCTACAAGACGCGCAACCAGCAACTGTTAAAAAGGCTCCCGAACTGAAACCCACAGTGCCACCTCCCAGCCAGCGCGTCTGTGAAGTCCATAAGGTGCCGCTCAAAAAGGTTGGATGGTTATTTGGAGCCAAGATTTACAAATGCACTGTTCAAGGCTGCATATATTGCGAACCAGCCTGAACTGCAGCAACTTGACGAGAGACCGAACAAGACAGAAGGCATTTGCTTTTCTCTGTCGCGTTCGGTCTCGTTTTTTTTCTAAATCATTTTAATGGATACTTTTCGGCTAAAAACTTTTCGGCATCTAAAGCTGCCATACATCCAAAACCTGCAGCAGTAATGGCTTGACGATATTGATGATCGGCGACGTCACCTGAAATAAAAATTCCTTCGACATTTGAAATTACATCGTCTTTAACAACTGCATAATCACCTTTCCCTAATTCAATAAGATCTTTGATAAATTCAGTGTTTGGTCTATGACCAATGGCTAAAAACATTCCGGTCACTTTTAGATCAGCTTCGAGATTAGTTTGGTTATTCTTTAATTTAAGTCCAGTTACTTCTTTTTCACCTAAAACATCTAAAACTTCGGTATTAAACAAAAATTCGATTTTTGGACATTCAAGCGCTCGTTGTTTCATAATTTTGCTGGCCTTCATGGCATCTTCGCTTGCGCGAACAATCACATAAACTTTAGAAGCAAATTTGGTCAAAAATAAAGCTTCTTCCATAGCTGTATCACCTCCACCTACAACAGCAATTTCTTGATTCTTAAAGAAAAAGCCATCACAAGTTGCACACGCCGAAACACCATGTCCGCAAAGACGCGATTCATTTGGTAATCCTAACCATTTTGCGGAAGCTCCAGTAGCAATTATTATGGACCTTGCAGAATAAACATGACCTGAATCGGTGTTGAGTGTAAAAGTTTGTTGGGCACTTCCAGTGATTTTTGTAACGTTTTCATCAATTATTTGAGATCCAAATTTAGCAGCTTGCTCTCTCATATATTTAATCAATTCCGGCCCTTGAACTCCATTAGGAAACCCCGGAAAATTTTCAACTTCAGTAGTAATCATTAGTTGTCCACCAGGGGGATTACCTGCTATTACTAGCGTTTTTAATGAAGCACGAGAAGTATAAATAGCTGCAGTTAAGCCAGAAGGACCACTTCCAATTATTACTACATCGTATAAATCAAACAAAGTTTCAGACATGAGTTAGATTATATATGATCTTGAATCTTTCTGGTATATATGCATAATATTTTGCATGAGTAAAAAAGATATAAAGCCTGCACAAAAAATACAAAAAAAAGCTAAAGCCAAAAATAACCTGGATTTGCCAGAAGTGGTATTGCTCGATGACGATGAAGAATTAGCACCAGAGCATGTTGTAGATGATTCAATTGATGAAGAAGTTTTAAAAGTTCTTAAACCCCCTAAACCAAAGCAAACCCCTAAGCCTGTAGCTGACAAACACGATTATATTGCCGAGCTTGAACGCGACGATGATTTTGAAGATACTTAACCTCTGAATAGCATATAATAAGCTAGTTATGTCGCATCTATTATTAAAACTAGTAGCCAACCCAACAATGAATCGCACAATATTTCCGGCAAGATTATTTGTTTACGACGATGCTTTAATTTTTCGCAAACGCAGCCTAATAAGAATTCGCGAAACTACCATTGCGTACAGCCATATCGTACAAGTAAATTTAATTAGAGGAATATTTTTTGCACGACTAGAAATTATCAATAATGGAGTTGAAAACATCGATTTAAAATTTGTTTCGAAAAGTTTGGCTTCTAAAGCCAAAAAGCTTATTGATCAAAAAATCTATTTTGCTCACGCTAAAGAAAAAGCAGATCAACCAATTACTTCTATTACAGTTAACGATGTAGAAAAGTCATTAAATAGGCTAAAAGAGCTTCTAAGCAAAGGTGTAATAGGCCAGCGGGAATACGAAAAAAGGCGTGATAAATACTTGAAACGCATGGAATAGTGTGTAAAATCGGAGAGTAGAGCTGAAGGATAGCACTCTTCGCGGATGTATGCGCGCGGTGGTAGTTCAGTGGTAGAATGTCTCCCTTCCAAGGAGAAGGTCGCCGGTTCGAGCCCGGTCCACCGCTCCATATTAAATATTAAATATCTTTTTAAACTATACCCTATAGTCTTGACTTCTTTGTACAATTTTGCTATAGTAAAAACACACATTAAGCACATTATCCACGAAAGGAACTCAAATGATACACACAGTCGTTTCAGCGTCGGGCATTTTGGCTATTGTTGCAGTAATTGCCTGGATTTTGCTTTCCAAAGGTGATAGCTTTTTCCGCGCGATGATGAGCTTAGGTACTGTTTTGGTTACCATGGTCATCGGAATCTCGGTGTCAGCGTGGATTGACCAGCTTTTGCCGGGATTTGGCCAGGATTTCACCTTCTGGATCTACGCCCTCGGAATGTTCATCGGCGACCTCATCGCGCTGGTTTATTTACGAAACCAAAATCGACCTGGCGACCATGATGGTGAATACGACTAGCTGAAACCAACACATTGTGACACGGACCGAGCGCAGAAATGCGTGAGAAACATCGCGTTGAGCAAATCAACCGATGTTCCGTGTCTTTCCAAAGAAAATCACTAGATGGTTTGCTTTGGACAAGAAACGACTCGAAAGGGTCGTTTTTTGTATCCTAAAATCTAACTATAACTTTTGCTTTATTCGTTTGAGATTTAAAGATTTACACAAAATAATTGCAAATTGAGCAAATGTTATCTAACATTAAGTAGATGAATCTTAAGAAGTTTGGATATGTACTTATTGGCTTTGCGATCTTGCAGTTAACAGCCTGTTTTATACTTGTCACCAAAATCATTCCTTTGCCCATAAATCTAAACGTTCAACAATTTTATCGAGCTACAATTTATTACAACAGTGTTGGTGTACCTTTTGACTTTCCTACATTTATTGATGAATTATTAATAGGCTTATCAGGTTGCTGGAATTTAGTTTGGGGCGCTGATTTCTTAAAACATCCTGAAAAAAGATTATTTAAAGTTTCTGATTCTGTGATTTTAGTCATTTCTATAGCTTCTGCTGTTTATTTTACTTTAAGATTTATTTAACTCTTTCGCTTTTTATTCGGTTGTATTATAATTTATGTATGCTTAATAACTTTCCAATTTCTAAAGATGAATTATATAATTTTATTAGCGATCCAGGCGAAGGATCTTATGCAAATAAACCTGTTTACGAAGCAAATCCAGAAAGACCAGAGTTTTTTGAATTAGTAACTAAAAAAGGAGACTTATCTTATCGCGACAGTTACACCGGCCATTTTCGTTCACGAGGCATGGAAGTAGTCAGATTTAAAGACAAACCAATCTGGGCTTCTAATTATGGTGGAGGAATGACAGATGGCCATTATGATTTAGCCAACGAAACTTTCGACTTTTTAAAAAAAGCATTTGTGCAAAAAGATAAGAGTTTTCAATCAATGCGCGGACCATCAGAACTAAAAGAAGTGGATTGGCTCTACACATATAAACAAGCAGGTAATGTAGAAGAATTCTCAGGTACAGAAGAGATCTACCACAAAGGTGTTTTAGTCTTTTATCACAAAATTTCTGGCGGCATTATCGAATAATAAATCTATTTTCAGTAGACTTTGTCATCTTGAATAAATTCAAAAATAAATTAATATGAGTAAATGCAAGACATTGAAGATTCAAAACTATTACATTTAATGTATGGTGAGTTTAGAGCTTTTAGAAAAGAGTTAAACGAAGTTAAGGATATATTAAATAAACACACTCAAATTCTTGAAAAATATGCAGTTATTCTAAACGAACACTCAGAAATACTTACTACTCATACTGTGTCTCTTCTTAATATCGAAAATACACTAAAATTTTATGGTGATATGTATCAAGTAAATAGGGATGAAATCAAAAATCTTGACAAGCGAGTAAATAAATTAGAAAAATATTAAATCCACTCAACCTTTCCACCTAGCTCATAAAAGTCATCTAAAGTAACAGAAATCTTTTGTATAGGCTTAACAGGTTTGTAGCTTTTATATTGTTCTAAGTGAGTTGACTCTGAGAAAGTTTCTGGAGACAATACATAAACAGTGCCTACAGCATGTTTTAATTGTTCTTTAGCTTCTTCCGGAATTGAAGCAATAATATTCCTTTCAATTCCACTTGTTTTCCAGGTTTTGCCACGGTCGTATAATCCAAAAATAACTGTCCAAGTGGGATTATTGGTTGCGAAAACTGCAGTATCTGTATTTTCTTTACTATGCGGATCGTGTGAGGTACGTGGTTCAAGTTCAGTTATAGTATCTTTTGGGGATCCATGAAATAAGTACCCTAGATCTTTAAGGCGTTCTAAATATTGAACAGTTGTTTCATTTCCAAGTCGCTCGATTGACCTGACATGAGGAACTTCAGCATCGTCGGACTTATCAGACTGATTCATAGAAATAGTATCCATATGATTATTATACATACGGAGTAGAATAAAATCGTGAAATCCCAGCTGTTCATTAAAATTTATAAAAACTTTGCAAAACCAATATTTTTTAAATTTAATCCAGAATTTGTACACTATCGAATGGTTGATAACGGAAAATTACTTGGACATTTTGCAATTGCCCGAGCTTTAACAAAATTTTTCTTTAATTATCAAAATCCACTGCTAGAACAAACTGTTTACGGCATTAAATTCGCCAATCCCGTGGGCCTTTCTGCTGGATTCGATAAAGACGCCGAACTTATTAATATTCTTCCTAGTGTGGGATTTGGATTTCAATCAGTGGGCTCGATTACGGCCAAACCTTACGAGGGCAATCCAAAACCTTGGCTTTACAGACTTAAAAAAACTCAATCAATTGTTGTAAATTTTGGACTCAAAAATGTAGGAGTCGATGAAATTATAAAGCGCATCAGAAATTCCATAAAACAATATCCACTAATGATTTCTGTTGCTAAAACAAATAGTCCAACAACAACAGACACAGTAAACGGAATAACCGACTATGTCGAAACACTTTCCAAACTAGAACAAAATCAAATAGGTGATATATATGAAATAAACATTTCGTGTCCAAATGCTTTTGGTGGGGAATCTTTTACAACACCAGAACTGTTAGAACCATTGCTAGCTAGAATTTCATCATTAAAATTATCTAAGCCCATTTTTATAAAAATGCCTATAAATTTACCTTTTGAAGACTTCAAAAAACTTTTGGACATTATACTAAAATATCAGATGTCTGGAGTAATTATTGGCAATCTCAATAAAGATAGAGCACGTCCTGAAATTAAAGATAAAATTCCCGAAGGTTTAAAAGGAAATTTAAGCGGAAAGCCAACCTTTGAACTCAGTAACAACTTAATTAGCGAAACTTACAATTACTGCGGAGATAAATTGAAAATAATCGGAGTTGGGGGAATTTTTAGCGCAGCAGATGCTTACGAAAAAATTAAACGTGGCGCATCTCTTGTGCAACTAATTACTGGAATGATTTTTGAAGGTCCTGCTTTAATAGGCAATATTAACGAAGAACTAGTGGAATTATTAAAAAAAGACCGTTTTACCAATATTTCTCAAGCTATTGGTACAAATTGACACTTTACCGCGAAAACAGCCGCAGCATGGTAAAATACAAGCGTCAGTATAGCGTTCTCGCTTCGCTCGTGCGCCTATAGCTCAACGGATAGAGCAATTCCCTTCTAAGGAAGAGGTTGCAGGTTCGATTCCTGCTAGGCGCACCATATGACCTGACAGATTAGTTATTTAAGTAACAAAAGTGAAGATTAAAAAAAGTTTTTTAGTATTTATAATAATTTTTGCACTATATCTTTCTAACTTTGCTTACGATTTTAATAAAGACACTAAAAACAATGACTACAGAAATTTAATGACAGCTGCAGATGTAATTCCTTCAACATTTTTGCCCTACACTTTAATTAAAGATCACACATTCGCATTAGATTCAATTTCATATTATTTAAGATATTTTGATTCAAACTCTCCTACACCATATTTTTTATTTACTAGAAATGGACATAAATATTCTGTGTATCCAGTTTTTACGGCCATAGCTGCAGTCCCATTCTACTTAATACCGATTTTACTTAATAAAATTCCTGATTTTAAGTATCATGAAAATCTTTTAAAAATGTTGGCAATTGGTAGAGTTGCCGCAGCATTCTATTCCGCATTAGCTTGTCTGCTTATCTATAAAATTTTAAAAAAACTTTCTGACAATCAAAAAGAAGTAATTTTATTTACAATATTTTTTGCATTAGGCACTACAATGTGGAGTATTTCGAGTAGAGGATTATGGCAACATACTTTATCAGTTCCACTACTAGCTGCAGTAATATATCTACTTTTAAAGTATGAAAATAATAAATACAATCCTTTTTTTGTCGGACTTTTTACCGGATTTTTAGTTTTAACACGATTAACAAATTTAATAATCGCTGTAATGGTTTTTGTATATTTAGTTTTGAGATTTAGAAAAAATATCTGGATGTTTTTAGTTGCCACGCTTCCTTCGATGGTATTTTTATTTATATATAACTTTTATGTTTTTGGTTCACCATTTATCGAAGGCTATGAAGCACGAAGTAATATAAGTTGGTCAACACCATTGTTAACAGGACTTTTGGGATTTTTATTTAGTCCGGCTAGAAGTTTTCTGTTTATATCTCCTCCACTTATATTAAGTTTTGTAGGAATTTATTTACTATTCAAAAATAAAAGCTTTGGAGGTAAATACAACGAATTATTAAGATTTTTAAGTGTTGGCTTTATTGGATTAATACTTTTACTCTCAAAATGGTTCGCGTGGCACGGTGCCAACGGATTTGGATATCGTATGCTAACAGATTTACTTCCTATCGCAATAATTCTTACTTTTTTGATTTACCAAAAACTTGGCAAAATTGCAAAAATTGTAGTAATAATATTTATACTTTATTCTATAGTTATACAGTTTGATGCGGTAATGTTTAAAAAGAGTAGATGTACAGTTAAAAACAATTATAATTTTAACTGCTTAACATTATGAAATATTTAAAGGATTGTGTTTTTTGCAAAATAGCGAATAACGAAATACCGGTTTTTAAAATCTGGGAAGACGAAAAATATCTGGCATTTTTAGCCAATGCTCCGGTGAGTGAAGGTTCGACAGTTGTAATTCCAAAAAAGCATAAAGACAGTTATATTTTTAACATCGATGCGGAGTCTGTATCAGAATTAATGGAAGCCGCCAGAAAAGTCGCTAAAATTTTAGATACAAAACTAGATGGAGTTGTTCGCTCCATGGCTGTATTCGAAGGACTCGAGGTTCCACATTTACATGTGAAGCTTTTTCCGATATATAAGGACAAAATAACGCACACACACGAAGCACACGTTATAAGTAACGAAGAATTAGAAAAAGTAGCTAAAAAATTAAGATAGAAGAGCCATTAATTGTGCAGTAGCTGCTGGAGTCTGATAAACCCCATATCTTTCAGCTTGGTCATCAGCAACTCGAACACACATTCTTGCAATTGCTTTGTTTTCGGGACTGAGACTTCTTAACACATGTGTCACAATTCCATATTCTTGTAACGTATCAGGGTTATCAGCTTTACTTAAACTTTGGCCAATAATTTCTGCAGTAGTGACCATAACATCTACTCTTTGAGTATGTTTTTCTGGCTTATTCATTTCTTCATAAGCTCTAGCAATCACATCTTTTATTTTAATTGGAGTAAAACCTTCAGAACTAATAAAATCATGAGCTTTCATAATAGTTTGCTCATAATGATCTTTTTCAGTTTCTGATGCCGATTCGCTTTGCATAGTATTTGGCATTAACTAATTCTGACTGATTCAGGTTTTTTGTCAACTATTTCAACTAATTTGCTATAATTTATGCGCTAGTTTAAGAATGCAATTTTAAAGAGCTTGGGCGAGTGGTGGAATGGTATACACGAAGGACTTAAAATCCTTTGGCAGCAATGTCGTAAGGGTTCGACTCCCTTCTCGCCCACCATAAAAAATACATGACATCTAATATTGAATCTTATCCTTTTTCAGAATCCCCAGGTAAAGAAATCGGTCGTGGATATACTTCTATAGTAAAAGAGTTAGGACCGGACTGGGTCATAAAAGAATTTAATCCTTTAAAACCTGACGGAACTCCTAAGGACAAAGAAGCCTTTGAAAAAAGCCAAAACCCGAGTCATATTCAAGACCTACAAGAAACACAAAGAATCTTAAGTCAAGATTCCATTTATGGAAGTAAAATACTCCCTACATATTGGGTTTTGCGGGATGATCAAAACGGAAAGGAAAAGTATATTACTATTCAAAAAAGATTTAAAGGTGAAACTTTGGAAGCTTTACGAGACCAGAAACGATTTACCAAATTTTTTAACGAAAATAGAGATTTAAGAGAACAGATGCTCGAGCTAATGTGGGGTTCAAAAAAAGCTTTAGTAGAAATGGGGATATGCGATGATTTACATGTGGGTAATATTGCCTTAGTCGAAAAAGATGGAAAAACCCGTGAGCTTATGCTTTTTGACATACCAAATTTGATTGAATTTCAAAAAATACTTTATGGTCAACCCCCTGCATCAACAAAAGTTAGAAAATATATCTTGGCTATTATGGAAACAAGGGCAAGTAGACTTGAGAAATATGAAAAATGGATTGATGTAACTGAGGAAGAGAAGTTAGCGCTGGATCAAAAATTCGGAATAGAAAACGGAAAATATTCAAATGTTGTGAATAATTTGCTTCAGATGAAAAAGCAACAATTTTTAACTTTACCTATTAATATAAATAGCCTATAATGCGGCAAATCGCGTGAGAGGACAAAGGAAATGACCCAAAACGGCTCCCGTGTGGATTATGATGGCTATTCGTTTGAAACGGTGAAAGACCCAGCTACTATCGTAGACAATGTGACTGTTCGCCAAGAGGCATTGAAAGCCGGATTTAAGGTCTTCATGCCTGCAAGTGGAGAATGGCTACCGTTAGAGACGTTTGGAACTCCGAAAGTGAAATACACACTCGACATTCCAAACAACAAGATCCATCTCATTATCAACGCCGAAGGCAACAATCTGATCTTCGCTGCCTACCCTCTGAGGTAATTCAACGACAAGGAGTCATGCAATGCCAATTAATTGGCCTAGTTCGAGCGACATCACCGAGCAACTTCCCATCAAAGGTCAAGCATCTTTATACACCGGATATACTCGGCAGACACTGATACGAAAGTTTCGAAAAGAAGCTCCCGAAGCATATCTAGCAGTATACGAGCTTTTGAAAAATGCGGATTTTCGGATGTCAGGATCAGTGCTCGTGCGAGAAAATGGGTTTGGATTCATTCCCGTTCTGCTTGCGTTAGCATTACCACGCAAAGCTTTCACTGTATCGGTTTGGAGTGTCGACTCACTTGAAACACTCAATACCAATATCGGTGTCAATGCGCTGGGTAATCGTATCAAGGTAGTGGTCGAAGGAGTCGATAGTAATCAATCCAGTGATGTTGCAATTCTGGTACATGAGAATTATCAGAGTCACGACACTGTAGCACATGAAGTGAATCAGCTCATAAAGCGTAGTAAAGCTGGAATAGTTTACATCATCACGCACAAGAATAAGGGAGTAGAAAAACTAGTGCAGACATTTCAAGATACTTTGCATCTTCGACTCGACATTATCGGCAGGGGAAACGGCGGAGGTCGTGTCATTAAGGTGACAAGAACTCAATCTAGTAATGCCGATCAACCCAACGCACTAACGCGTTTCTTTGATGCACTAAGCCAGATAAACTTTCTGTCTGGTTTATCACTTTTCTCTGCTGGAAGTGTTGATAAGGGTTCAGAAATGCTTATCCGCTACGTGCTAGATACAACACGTCAAAACCAAGTGAACAAGATTTATGACTTGGCGTGCGGATATGGGGCAATAGGTTTATCGCTGGCTACAAAGTTTCCGGAAGCGTTTGTAGTTCTTAGCGACTCGAACGCTCGCGCTGTAGATGTCGCAAAGAGAAATGCTGCTGATGGAAATTTGGAAAGCAGAACTTCGGTGATTTTATCTGACGGGACTCAAAACGTTCGAGGAATTTTCGATCTAGTGGTATCGAACCCACCTTTGCATATCGAACGGCGAAAGCTAACTGAGATACTTATCAACGCCGGAAAGTTAGTGAAAAAAGGTGGGAGAATGCTTCTAGTAATCGAAGATTCCCAAGTGGATGTAGTTAAAGATCTTGTAGGATCCCGACTTGGCTACCTTAAAGAAGTTAAGCGCTCTAAGGACCATGTGATTCTGGAATACAAGAAATAGATAAGGCTAGGTGGGTTTGCAATTGCAAAAAAACCCCACCTAGCCTTTTTTAATAAACGTACACGTACAGCAAGTGAGCAATCATGGCAACTAAAGTTGCGATTACCATAATCATTCCAAGTGTTGAAATTTTTACTTCAGTTAATTCCGTCCGTGTTTCGTGTAATCCAAACCCACGAGTTTCCAAGGCCAAAGCAATGTTATCGACCTGACGCAATTCAGTTGCTGCTAATGCAATTAAACTCGTTCTCAATGCTCTGATACCTTTGACACCACGAAGTTTCTGCGCATCTTGCAGGTTCTGAAAATCTTTCTCAAAAACCGGAAGAAGGCGTAAAGACATATACAGTACTTTGGCAAACCTATATGGAAGTCCAACTTTGATCAACATCAGTTCAAAGTCTTTCGGACTGGTTGTAGTTGAAAATGCCAAAGAGCCTGCAACCAATCCAAAATTTCTGAGAGAGATTGCAACTCCGAGTAAAGCCCCATTAATTGAAAAGTGTACAGCTCCTACATCAATTCCAGCTCCGGGCTGAAATATTGCTTGGTAAACTACCAAAAATCCGCCTCCGCTAAAGAGCAAAAGCGAAAACTTGATATATCTGCGCAAGTCTATTCCAGCGGCAAAAACTGCTAAAAGTAGAACCGCTCCACTAATCAAGAGCACATTGGCTACATCACGTAAACTAAACAGCCAAACTGAAAGCAGTAAAAGCCACACAAACTTGGTGAGCGGATCAAGCCGATGAAAAACCGTTCTACCTGGTTGATAGGCGAGTAGCATCTTGTACCTCGAGTTCTTCAGGTATCATAGGTATTCCTTTTGAAAGAAACCTACAGGCCAGAGAGACCGTTGGATTAATGTGGGGGTATCCCAAATATTCCAACATTTCTCGAGTCAATTGTGCGGTAGATCCGTGCAACAACAGCATACCTTTTCCTAAAACCAATACTTGTCGGACATAATTGCCCACTAACCTCGGATCGTGTGTTATATAAACTGAGGTTCCTGTATAAGTTGTCATTGCGCCAACAAATGCACCAAATTGCTCAGAATCTAGCCCAGCTGTAGGTTCATCAAGCACCATAAGATCGCTCGACGATGAAAAAGCAACAGCTAATGCTAGTCTTCGTTGCTCTCCTCCAGAAAGTTCAAAAGGAGAATGCTTTATATACATTCCAAGATTGAATATTCTCAGAAGAGCTGTTACACGCTCGCTAGAGACCTGTCCACCATATGCTATCTCATCGACAACATTGGTAGTTAAAAATCCCAAAGTAGGCTTTTGCAGCAAGTAAGCAAACTTTTGCGTGTGAACTTGCAATTTACCTTTGGTAGGCTTACGAAGGCCTAACAAAAGATTTGCCAGTGTTGTTTTACCTTCGCCGTTATGACCAACTATGGCTATGCGTTGTGAAAAGCCAATATCAAAAGTTACCGAGTCTAAGGGCATAGACCCCTTGGGGTATCGATAACCAAGATACTTGGCACTAACAAGCTGCGAAGTTACTGAAGTAGAACCTAAATCATCAATAACAGGACGCAAAGACTTTATATCGTCCTGCGAAGCGATGTGCTGGCGTTTAAGCGTTTGTTCGATTCGGACTAACTGTGGAATCTCAACAGCTGCATGAGTTAGTTCAGGAAGATACATTCCAATCTTGTTTACTGGAATATCCAGTGCTAACTCGCCTTTGCTTAAAACCACAAGCCTTGTAGCAAAGCTCAGAAATGGATCGAGCCAATGTGTAGCAATGACCATTATGTCAACAAAATTTCTAATCTTTTGTAGAGCTTTAGTAACTGAAGCAACTCCTATCGGATCGAGATTGGTAAGTGGCTCATCCAAAATTAAAACCTTGGGTTTCATAGCTAGCAAAGAGGCAATAGACAAACGTTGTAGTTGTCCACCGGATAACGAAAAAACCATGTTGTCTCGCAAACCTATAATACCTACATGTTGCAATGCATCGGTTGCGTTCGCGATAATATCGTCTTTTGTGAACAGTAAATTACCAGCTCCAAAAGTCGTTTCTTCCCAAACACTCAAGTTACTAATCTGCGTTTCAGGATCTTGTAGTACGATACCTATTTGCCCAGCTAAAGAAGTTATGTTGAAAGATGAAACAGGTTTATCTTGATAGAGGATTTTGCCAGTAAGAGTTCCCCGCGTGTATGTTGGAACAACACCGAGCAACGCTTTCAGTAAAGTAGATTTACCTCCGCCATTTGGACCAGCA
>DATIHK010000017.1:0-6759 GCA_035480775.1 Saccharimonadales bacterium (SeqCode)
CCAATAATGTATATCGAAGATCCATATTATGAAAAGGATCTAGAAGGTTGGAAAAACTTTAATTCTAAATTTGGAAATAAATTGCTTGTTTCTGCAGATGATCTAGTCGTGACAAATCCACTATTTTTAAAAATTGCTATCGAAGATAAACTTGCCAATGCAGTTATTGTGAAGCCAAATCAAGTCGGTTCGCTTACCGAAACGTTTGAATTTATAAAAATGGCTCAAAAAGCTAAAATGTCGATTATTGTTTCGCATCGTAGTGGTGATACCGAAGACACATTTATTGCCGATTTGGCATTAGCAGTTGGTGCAGACTTTATTAAAGCTGGGGCGCCGGCGCGTGGAGAAAGAGTTGCTAAGTATAATAGACTTTTAGATATTTACTATCAAAAAAATAACTTTTGAGTTTCTTTAATTTTGTAGTATAAATAAGTTTAACTTGGCTGTACTTGGGGAGGTTTCAAATGACAATTGCCGCAAAACCTTCAGTTCTTGTTCACACAGTTACTTTTGCAGAATTTGATGGAGAAGTGATTCTGAATTGTTTTTATGTGCAAGATCAAGAATCGCCTTCTATGTTGCATCTGCGCGATGATGGAATTTCGATTGCGAACAAATCCCAGATTCCACAGTTGAAGACTATTAAGCTGACAAGGTCCAATACTACTATTGTTCCTCACCAGCCCGGCTGGGCAAAGCTTCGTGTCCGGGTAAGAGCTGCTTAAACAGAAATCGAAACGAATTCGCAGTATGTAATCTTTTGCCAGCGTTTGCTCAAAAAGCCGACGCTGTTTTTTTATTTTTTTATTTAATGCTGTAGCTCGCGTAATCTTGTGCTAAAGGAGTCTCAATTTCAGCGGTAAAATCATCTGATAAATGTTCAAAGTATTTTCTAAAACCTCTTATACTGTTTCCGTGGCAAGAAACTGCCACATTAATTTTATGAGCTTTCATAAGCGGGACAATTTCATCACAAAAACTGAAAACTCGGGTTACCACCATTTCTAAGCTCTCACCTTTGTCTACTTTATAAGTGTAAGATCTTCGAGTTTCCTTTAATAATTCAGGATTTTCAAGTTGCATTTCGAGCTTGCTCTTGCCTTGTAAAACTCCATAGCTGCGTTCTTTTATGCGCGGATCTTTGTGAATTTCCATATTCTTGCACATTTCGTTTAGCGACATGGCCAATTTCATAGTTTCGACTGCGCGAATTTGTGGAGAGGCAATTAACAAGTTTATTTTTTTGTCTTTTAGTTTTGGTGCTAATTCTAAAGCTTGTTCTCGGCCATGTTCTGTTAAAGGAGAATCACGCCAGCCACTAAAAATAAAATTGGCATTATCTTCTGTTTGTCCGTGGCGAAAAACATATAAAATTGGAGGATTTGCAGCTTCAGTTTTTGGTAAAGGGTCTACATTCTTGTAAGTTAAAAGTTCTATAGCTTTGTCTATATCTTCTTGAGGATATTTGGCTTGTAGAGCAGGATCTATCACAAATAAAGAATAACACTAATGAATGACGCAGTCACGGCGATGTGTTATGCTTTTTTAGATGTCTACGGTTATACAAGCCTTATTACATAACGATTTGCGAACCTTTATTCAGTTAATAGGTTATCCTGGTGTTTTTGGAGTTATTTTTGCAGAGTCAGGATTGTTAGTGGGATTTTTTCTTCCTGGAGATAGTTTGATTTTTACCGCTGGTTTACTTTCTTCTCCTACTTTTGGATTTTTTCACATTGGCGTTTTATTAATCGGTTGTTGGATTGCAGCAATTGTAGGAGACAATGTTGGTTATGAATTTGGAAAGCGTGTTGGTCGCAGACTTTTTCAGCAAAAAGAATCCTTTCTCTTCAAGAAAGAACACTTAGTAACGGCAGAAAAATTTTATGAAAAATATGGTGGTAAAGCTATTATTTTGGCGCGTTTTATGCCTGTCGTTCGTACATTTGCCCCAATCGTTGCTGGAATCGGTGACATGGACCACAAGCGCTTTACATTTTTTAACTTTATTGGCGGAACTGCTTGGGTTTTGGCATTAGGACTCTCAGGATACTTTCTAGGTAACATAATTCCAGCGGATAAAGTAGATAAGTATTTACTTCCTATAATTGCAGTGATTATAATTGTTTCAATCGTTCCTCCGCTTCTTCATTTATACAAAGAAAACAAAGAAGTGCTTTGGAAAAAGTTCAAACACTAAATTCGTGTATCCGTTTCCGCTCAATTTGGCGGACTAGTAGGAGAAAACTAAGACATGTCGAAAAAAGGACATATTCCAGCTACTTGTAATGTGGGTGGTCGTAGGATGTGGCTGTGGAGAATAATGCGGAAGATAATTCCCTATAGGCGCTAGGTTTTTGCAATTATTAATTACTGGTTTGCTCTTGTATGTTGAGGGTAAGCCAGTTTCTTTTTTTAACTATATCTTCTTATTACGCCTGTAACTTTACCTTGAATTTGGAGGTTTTTAGCATTTACATAAATAGGATCCATATTCTTGTTAGCTGGTTGAAGTCTAATACGTCCATCTTTTTCTTTATAAAAAGATTTCAGAGTAGCAAAGCCGTTGTCTAATAGAGCTACTACAATATCTCCTTGTTGAGCTGTGTTTTGGCTTTGAATTACGACGTAATCTCGATCAAAGATTCCTTCGTCGATCATAGAATCGCCTTTAACTTGTAAAACGTAACATCTTTTAACTTTTGAAACTAAATCTGGGGAAACGACGACTGTTGCGAGAGGGTTTTCGTGAGCTTCGATTGGCTGTCCTGCTGCGATAAATCCTACTAATGGAAGTTCTATGCCTTGAAGAACTGCGTTTACTGTACTGTCTAAGATTTCAATTCCGCGAACTGCTCCTTCGTATTTGCGAATAATTCCTTTTTTGACTAAAGCCATCAAATGTTCGTGAACAGTGGCAAGTGAAGACAAATCCATAGCATTTGCGATTTCTTGCAAAGTAGGAGAAGTACCATTTTGTTGTATATATTGAGATATGTAATCTAAAATTTGCTTTTGTCTTTTGTAAATTGTTACTGGGCTCATGAAACAATAGTACCGAAAACATCCCGAAGATGTCAATAGGCAATTTATGGCTTTTCTTCGGACTTTTATGATATGATAATTTTATGTTCGACCTCAAATCAACATATAAACCAACAGGAGATCAACCCACCGCTATAGATAAACTAACCAAAGCTGTTTTAGCTGGAGAAAAAAATCAAGTTCTTTTAGGAGTTACAGGTTCAGGTAAAACTTTTACCGCTGCAAATGTAATTCAAAATACTCAAAAGCCTACTTTAGTTATTTCTCATAATAAAACTTTGGCTGCTCAGCTATATCAAGAATTTCGAGATTTTTTTCCAAATAATGCGGTCGAATATTTTGTAAGTTATTACGATTACTACCAACCTGAAAGTTATATTCCACAAACTGATACTTATATAGAAAAAGATGCCGATATTAACGAGCAAATTGATAAATTGCGCTTGGCGGCGACAACTTCGTTAATGACTAGAAAAGACGTTATCGTTGTTTCGTCAGTTTCGTGTATTTATAACATTGGTTCACCTGCAGAATATTCCAAAATGGCGATCAGTTTAAAAAAAGGCATGAAGTTACGAATTTCGGATTTATTAAAACGTCTTAATCAAATTTATTACGAACGTTCTGAAATGGACTTTAAACGAAGTACTTATCGCGTTCGCGGAGATGTTGTAGACGTTTATTTAGCCTATCAAGATTATGCTGTACGATTAGAAATTTTAAACGATATTTTAATTGATATTAGTTATTTTGATCCGCTTACCGGCGACGAAATCGATCGCAGTCATTTGCCAGTGCAACGTCAAGGAAGTCATACACGAGCCTTAACTCAAGATCCACAAGATTATTTAGAACACATAACTCAAGTTGGTCCTTATGTAGAAATCTTTCCTGCAAAGCACTATATTGCCCCTGAAGAACGCCGCATCAAAGCTTTGCAGCAAATACAAGAAGATCTGCAACTTCAGCTTGTCAATCTAAAAGCTCAAGGAAAAAATATTGAAGCCTACAGACTAGAGCAAAGAACTAATTACGATTTAGAAATGATTCAAGAAATTGGTTATTGCAAAGGAATAGAAAATTATTCACGCTATTTTGACGGTCGCGAAGTCGGTGGAACTCCTTTTACATTAATGGACTTTTTTCCAAAAGATTATTTATTGATGGTCGACGAATCTCACATCACAATTCCACAAGTTCGAGGAATGTATAACGGTGACAAAGCTCGCAAAACTACTTTAATCGATTACGGATTCCGCTTACCATCGGCGTTAGATAACCGACCTTTAAACTTTGATGAGTTTATGAGAAAGACCAACCAAATTTTGTATACTAGTGCAACTCCAACCGAATGGGAGCTCAGTATGGCTGGAAAGAAAAATGTCGTTGAACAAGTTATTAGACCAACCGGAATTCCAGATCCAAAAGTTACAGTATTGCCGAGCGAAGGACAAATTGCCGATTTATTAAAACGCATTCAAGAACGAGCAGCAAATCATCAAAGAGTCTTAGTTACTACCTTAACCAAACGCATGGCCGAAGAACTTTCTTCATACTTGGTTGAAAAAAATGTCAAAGTAACTTATTTGCATTCTGACATCGATACACTTGAACGAACGAATATTTTAGACGATTTACGCCGTGGCAATTACGATGTTTTAGTTGGAATTAATTTACTTCGTGAAGGTTTAGATTTGCCAGAAGTTTCTTTGGTTGCAATTCTCGATGCCGATAAAGAAGGGTTTTTGCGGTCCGAAGGAGCTTTGATTCAAACCATGGGTCGAGCTGCACGACATTTATTAGGTGAAGTAATAATGTATGCCGATAATATGACCGGAAGTATGCAACGCGCAATTGGTGAAGTAGAACGCCGCCGCGAAATTCAGATTAAATATAATGAAGATCACAATATAACTCCTACTCAAATCACCAAGCCGGTTCGCGAAAAACTCATCGACGAATTGCTAGAAGAAATGATTGAAAACGATAAGACTCGCAAATATATTTCTGATGTCGATTACAAACAACTTCCACCAGCAGAAATAAAACGCGAAGTTAAAAAGCTAACAGAAATGATGAAGTACGAAGCCGAGAATTTAAACTTTGAAAAAGCTGCAAGTTTGCGGGATAAGATTCGAGACGTCAAAAAATATCTAGACTAACTCCCACGACTTTGCTATAAGCCTAACGAAATCGTAACAAACCTCTATACAAAATTAAACAAAAGTAATATATTTTTTTCAGATATCCTTTCCACATTTTAGATGTGTAGTTATTTTGGACAGGAAAGTGATAATAGAAGGAAAAGAACGTTATAAATTTAATAATAGAATCAATAATAAAAGTGATTACATTTATCGGGTATTGCCTGATAAATTTAGTTGAAACCCTTCTAGTTAATATTATAGGGTCAGTATTTCGAGCATTAAACAAAGCTTTAAAGCGTAGTTCTGCCTATATTTCTGGATTTTATAAAAGACAAAAAAATCAATTACCTAAAATAAAAAAGACATTTTCTTTTTCCAAATATAAATCAATTTTCACAAAATTATTAGAATTTAAATTAAAAAATGTTTCTTTCAGAGTGCCAAAATTACCAAGTATTCCAAAGCTTCCCACACTAAAATTACCAGCATTTTCATTTCCAAAATTAAGACCTGGCAACAAGATAATTTTCTTTTCGTTAGGACTTGTCTGTGCTTTTATATTTATTTTAGTTCCATTACAAGTTTATGCTTGGATCAGACAACTCCCGAATCCAAATTTATTAGCACAACAAGCTACTAACTCTTCGACAAAGATTTTAGACCGCAATGGCAAATTATTATACGAAATTTATGTCGATCGAAATTATGAACCCGTCGCATTAAATAAAGTTCCGGCTGATGTGATTGATGCAACTTTAGCTATCGAAGACAGCGAATTTTATCAGCACCATGGAATTCGATTTAATAGCATAGTACGAGCCGCCAGAGCATCTTTGTTTGAAGACAATTTACAAGGAGCTTCTACAATTACTCAACAATTAATTAAAAATGTTTTGTTGACACCCGAAAGAACTTTATCTAGAAAATTAAAAGAAATTGTCTTGGCTTTATGGGTTGAACGAATTTACACCAAAAACCAAATCTTAGAGTTTTATTTAAATAACACTCCTTATGGTGGAACTGCTTGGGGAGTAGAAGCTGGGGCAAAAAAGATTTTTGGTAAAGATATAGATCAATTAGACCTTGCGGAGTCAGCGATGTTAGCTGGATTGCCTTCGGCACCGTCAGTTTATTCTCCAGTTGATGGAGACATAAATTTGTCTAAGCTCCGACAAAAACAAGTTTTGCTGCGCATGGTTGATCAAAAATATATAACTCAGCAGCAAGCCGATGTCGCGTATGACGAAGAATTACACTATGCGCCACAAGTTCATTATATAAAGGCTCCGCATTTTGTAGAGTATGTTAGAAAACAACTTGAACAAACTTACGGCGAACGTATGACTGATTTTGGAGGACTTACTGTTCGCACTACACTTGATTTAGATTTGCAAGAAAAAGTTCAACAAATAGTTAAAGATGAAGTAGCGAAAGACGCCAGATTAAACATTTCAAATGGTGCGGCAGTTGTTCTAGATACTCGCACTCGAGAAATTTTAGCTTATGTTGGATCTATTGATTATTTTCAAGATGATTACGGAGCTTATGATGTAGTAACTGCACT
>DATIHK010000018.1:0-21649 GCA_035480775.1 Saccharimonadales bacterium (SeqCode)
ATTTAAATTTAGGCGGGCTACAATTGCTCAGTTAGTCGAAAGGTTAGAGGCTATTTCTAAAAAAGAAAAGGCTAAAATTTCTAAAGAAGAATTAAAAAGAATTGCAGAAGCTTCTTTAGGAGGATTTAGAGATTCCGAAACACTTTTGCAGCAGGTAATAGAAGGTAATATATCTACTGATTCTATTTCTATGCTGGGATCTCGAAAAGATATCTCTAACTTTATTGAATTTTTAACAAGTTGTAACGCCGCTGCAGCCATAAAACAAATAAATGATGTGCTATCTGAAGGATTAGATCTTAACGTTTGGTCGTCTGAATTACTTAAGTATTTGCGTGACTTGTTGTTAGTCAAAGCCAATGCCCATAATGACCTTGTAGATACTACTGAAGAGCTTATGAATAACCTGCAAGCTCAAGCTCAAGCACTTGATTCAAACTATATTGTGCGCTTGCTAGAAGTTTTTATAAAAGCTCAAAATTTAATTAAAAGTTCTTTTATTCCTCAACTTCCGCTAGAAATGGCAGTAATCGAAATTTGTGGAGATGATAATAATTCTGAAGCTACTGGAGACTTACCAGAAATACCCAGACCCAAAGCTACTGTGCAAAAAAATGATTCTCAACCTAAAGTACATATACATATCGATGAACCATCTCCGCCAAAAAAAGCTGCAAATATTGATTTTACTAAAATAGAACAAAGTTGGAATCAAGTTTTAACCAAAGTGCACAGCCTTAACAATTCAATCGTTGCTTTGCTAAAATCGGGTAAAGCAGTTGGAGTAGAAGGAGATGTCATTATTTTAGAAGTCTTTTACGCTTTTCATAAAGAGCGTCTTGAAAATCCCAAAAATAGAAATATGATAGAAACTGTTTTGAACGAAGTTTTTGGGCAAGATTTGAGCATAAAATGTATTGTTAGCGAAAATCGCCCAACTAAATCTGACCCACGTGAAGTAGGGGAGTTAACAGATTATAATGTAACTCTTCCTGCTCACAGTGAAAACGCCTTGGATATTTTTGATGGTGGCTTGCCCCTAAAATAATTGAATATGAAAATTCCAAAATCAATAGCTAAATTAATAGATTCATTTGAAAGGCTCCCGGGCATCGGTCCGAAGACTGCACAAAGGCTAACTTTTTATATGCTGCATTTTCCGCAAGAAGAGCTCGATCGCTTTGCCGAAGCTTTGCAAACTTTAAAAACAAGTACAAAGATTTGTAGAATTTGTAAAAATGTTGGAGAAGAAGAAGTTTGCAGTATTTGCAGTGACTTAGACCGTAATCAAAATTTAATTGCCGTTGTAGCTAGTCCGCTAGACGTTTTTGCTCTAGAAAAAACAGGTTACAAAGGTGTTTATCACGTTTTGCACGGAGTAATTGATCCGTTAAATAACATAGGCCCTGACGAAATTTTTATAAACGAACTAATTAATCGTTTAAAAGATAAAAGCTCAGTCGAAATAATACTAGCTACAAATACAAGTATGGAAGGTGAATCTACAGCTATGTATATTGTCAAACTTATTCGAGATCAAGGATATGGAGAAGATCAAGTTACTATTACCCGAATTGCCCGCGGTTTACCTGTCGGAGGCGAAATTGAGTACGCGGATGATAATACATTGAATCGCGCACTTGAAGGACGCCTGAAAGTATAATATTTATACAATGTGTAGTAGAATATCGGCATGGCTTTAAGAGTTTACAACTCACTTACTAAAAAAACCGAAGATTTTGTACCTCAAAATCCTGCGACAATTAGTATGTATCTTTGTGGACCAACTGTTTACGATTTTGTAACTATTGGAAATTTCAGAACCTACACTTTAGGCGATTTAGTATACAGAACATTGGTTTTTGATGGCTATAAAGTTCGCTACATCATGAATTTTACAGATGTAGGGCATTTAACTGGTGATAATTTGGGTGATGCTGATACCGGAACCGATCGAAGTGAACTCGCCGCCGAACGAGAAGGCAAAAGTGCTCGAGATATAGCCAATTATTATATTGCAGATTTTGAAAAGGCCTCTGAAAAGCTTAATTTACTCAGACCAACCAAATATACCAGAGCTACAGATTATATTCGTGAACAAATAGACTTAGTAAAGTCTCTTGAACGCAAAGGTTTTACCTATAGAACGTCTGATGGCATTTATTTTGATACCTCCAAATTTAAAAAGTATGGTGAGTTGTCTGGTTACACTCCAGAAAGTGTGATGGAAGGTGCTCGCGTTGAACCTAATCCAGAAAAAAAGCATCCAACTGATTTTGCACTTTGGAAATATTCTCCAACTGATAAAACACGTTGGCAAGAATGGGATTCTCCATGGGGAAGGGGATTTCCTGGTTGGCATATAGAGTGTTCTGCTATGGCGATGAAAGAGCTAGGCGAGACACTTGATCTACATTTAGGTGGCGAAGATTTAAAAATGATTCACCATCAAAATGAAATTGCTCAAAGCGAATGTTCTACAGGAAAAGAGTATGTCAAATATTGGATGCATGGAGCTTTTTTGCAAGTTGACGGTGGGCGTATGGGCAAGAGTTTAGGGAATGCCTACACAGTAGCAGATGTCGAAGCTAAATCTTTTTCACCTATTGCTTTGAGATATTTTTATTTAACAGCTCATTATCGCGCTAAGCTCAATTTTACTTGGGAAGGTCTTCAAGGGGCTCAAGCATCCCTAAAAAAACTCCAAGATTTGATTGGAAGTTACGAAGAATCTGAAAACGGCGAGCTCGATGCCAGATGGTATGAACGCTTTGCAGATGCTATCAATGACGATGTGAATATGCCAAAAGCTCTTGCTGTGGTTTGGGATATGCTAAAAAGTGATATTCCAGAAAACAATAAAGTTAAGACAATTCTTAAATTTGACGAAGTTTTAGGACTTAAACTTGAAAACAATGTTGGTTATGAAGTTCCACAAAAAGTACATGATTTAGCAAAAACCCGTTTACAATATCGCCGCAACGGTATCTGGGACAAAGCTGATTTAATTAGACGCGAAATCGAAGAATTAGGTTTTATAGTAGAAGATGTTGGAATAACTTACAAACTAAAAAGAAGCCACTAACTTTAATTACTAGATTTCCACGTTACTGCATAACTTCCAAAAGAATTTCTTAGATTTATTGCATATTTTGGTTCGTAATAAAAGCTTTCAGAAGGAGTAGTACTGTTATTAGTTCCTTGAAGAGTGCGTTGTAGATGAAAAACATTCGCAGAATAAACTCCATATAAATTAAGCGTCGGAGTAGCTTCATCTTGATTAATATCATAGGCTGTATAGAAATCTCCATCAGTCATTATTGCAGCTTTTACTGTTGTTACGGCTTTTGCAATACTAACTTTACCTTTTACTATAAATAAAGCTGTAGAATTTGCAGCTATAGAAATATTGGTGCTAATTGTCAAATCACCATTTACAAACACAATTTGATTAAACGTTGAAGTAGTATACCCGCTGGGTAAGCTGCTAATTGTGTAGCCATTGTTAATTAAATAAGTTCCAGTAGTTGCTGGCAGACTGGCTACGGTAGTTTTACTTTTTAAAGAAGTAGAAAATTTGTTGTAATCCCAGGTTGTTGGAAGTGTTTCAGCATTTTTGACTACCCAATTGTCGCTCGAAGAGAAAAAGCTCACATTTCCCCCTTGAGCTTCTATTAAGCCATCCGTATTGTCCAAACCAGGATCAGAAATCATACTTATATCAAAGTTTGATCTCACAACCCCATTATTAGATAGCTGAATCCACGGACCATTTATACACAAATCTTTTGAAGCGAAATTGCCGGCCATATCTTCTGCATAAAATCGCACAGTCTTACAAACTTTCCAATTGTCGTTACAGAAGTCTGTTTTTTGTGTCAGCAAATACGCCGTATTTGAGCCAGGTGGAATTGAAGGAGACGATAATGAAGTCCAGGTATCTGGTAGCCAGGTGGTATTACATTTTATTAAATCAGTGTATCTTCCAAACCCAGGTTGAGTATCTGTATGGTATTGATATTTATTTGTAGCAGCTGCCAGACCAGATGTTGCATCATCAACATTTGTGTAAACATATAGCTCGTGATCAGATCCTCCTTGTCCTCTGTAAGCTCCTGAATTTGCCCAATTTCCTGGTGGCGTTTGATCTAGTTTAAAGCTAATACAGTTTTTTATTGTGCCTGTGCAACTATGAGTTTCGGCGTTTCCGACATTGTCGACGCTGTAAAACTCGAAAGTATGAGCTGCATTATCAGATGCAATGGTAACAGAAGTCGTAGCAGATGTTGAACTTGAGTTGATTGTTGCGGCATCAATCCATAAACTTCCTGAGCCTCCATATCCTATATCAATATAAACTCCGATTGCATCAGCTACGTTGACAGTAAATGAGGTAGATAATCTTGTCCAATCATTTGTTCCGGTGAGTGTCGAGCTTTGGGATACCAAGGTGTAGTTGTAGTGTCCATTTCCAGCTAAAGAAACAGCATATATACTAAAATATGCTGTGCTACTTAGATTTAGTGTTTTAAGCCACACTGAAGCCGACATGTTTTGATAAGGAGTTGTGACTGCAAAATAATTCATATCATTTAGTCCGTGCCAATTTCCTCCCGGAGCCACAATTGAAACAGAAGCGACACTATAGCCTGGAGCATAGTTAGAAGTATCTTGGGTATAGACTCCGGCTGAATCTGATTTGGTTGCGTCCCATTTATCTACGCCTGTTTCAGAAGAAGATCCAATTTCAAATGATGGATTTTGTACTAAATTTAAAGTATCCGAATAATGAGTATTTTGCCAAGCTCCTGAATCTATACGATACCAAATATCTTGTACTCCACTTTCTAAATCAGTTGCACTGAGGTCAAATTTTACAGGAGTAATATACCAGCCATTATTACCATTGGGACTCGAAGGTGTCTGCACGTATGTAGTAGTTGGTGGTGTGGTGTCTAGAGCATGCGCATTGTGTGTATAAGCTACAAATGTAATGAGTAGTAGTGCTAGAAAAGTAATTAATCTTATTTTGAGCATCATCTATATAATAGTCGATTTGTCGGTTTTTTTAAAGTGACTGTCGACCAATTTATTAAGAATAAAATGCTATAATAATCGTCATGCTTAAAAACAAAAATTTACTTATCATCGCGCTTATAGCTCTCGTCAATATGCTTGGATACGGCATTATTATTCCTATTTTATATGCTTATTCTAAAAAATTTGGATTATCAGATTTTCAAAATGGATTATTATTTGCTATTTTTTCTGTGTGTCAGTTCATTTCCACACCTATTATTGGTCGAATGTCCGATAAATATGGGCGTAAGCCTTTGCTTTTGATTTCTATTATCGGAACTGCTGTTTCATTTTTTGTAATGGCCTTTGCGCCTAATTTTTGGTTTTTATTTTTAGCAAGAGCACTAGATGGATTGACAGCAGGGAACATTCCGGTTGCATTTGCAGTAATCTCAGATTCAACTGAACCAAAAGATCGCGCTAAAGCATTTGGATTAGTAGGCTCGGCTTTGAGTTTTGGATTTATTTTTGGCCCGGCAATTTCAGCGCTAACTGTTGGATTTGGCCAAGGAATTCCTTTTATTATTGCTGGATTAGTAACAGTGGTCGCCGTTATTCTAACCTGGTTGTATTTACCTGAAACAAATACCCACATGGGAGAAGTTCAAAAAGGCAAATTATTCGATTTTCCAAAGTTGTGGCATACATTATTTGAACCTAATTTAGGCGCTACATTCTTGATCTCATTGGTATTCTTTTTGGCTTTTTCGTGCGCCATTATTTACGGATTTCAGCCATTTACTCTAAATATTCTTAAGATCACTTCTCAACAAAATGCACTTTTATTTACAGTTTTCGGAGTTGTTGGGTTGATTTCACAGAACGTAGTTGTGCCTTATGTTTCCAAAAAATTAGGAATGCGCAAGTCTTTTTCGAGTGCCATACTTGTTACTTCAATGGCTTTTGTTTTTATGTTTTTCTCAAGAAATATTGAAATGTTTGTTATCGCTGCAATTATTATGGGAGTAGTGAACAGTTTAGTACAAACACTAATTCCAACTATATTGTCGCAAGAAGCAGATCCTAGCTCACAAGGCTCTGTAATGGGTCTCAATGCATCGTATCAAAGTATTGGTATGATTATTGGTCCTATTTTAGGCGGAGTCGCTGCTACAGTTTCAATTCCATTTACATTTTTAGTGGGAGCGGCGTTAGTTATGGTTTGTTTCTTTTTATCTTTTGGAGTTTTGCGCCCAGGAATTCACAAAGAATCGGCATTCTAGTGTTAAAATAGCGCTATGAGTTTGGCTATTGGAATTGTTGGGCTACCCAACGTCGGAAAATCTACACTATTTAACGCTTTATTAAAACGTCAAGCGGCGCTCGCCGCTAATTATCCATTTGCAACAATTGAACCCAATGTTGGAGTAGTAGATGTACCTGATTTCAGGTTACTAAAGCTAGCTGAAATTGTTAAATCTGAATATGGTAGACAAGCTGGAGATAGGGAAGTGCCAGAAAAAATAATTCCGGCTACAGTTAAATTTTATGATATAGCTGGATTAGTAAAAGGTGCTTCGCAAGGCGAAGGTTTAGGAAATCAGTTTTTAAGTCATATTCGAGAAGTCGACGCAATTGTGCATGTCATTCGAGACTTTACTGACGAAAATGTTATTAGGGCTGGATCAGTATCTCCAAAAGAAGATATTGATATTATTAATACCGAGCTTATTTTGGCAGATTTACAAGTTCTAGATAAACGATATTCAAAAATTGAGCAAGATTTAAAGCGAAGCAAAAGTCCAGAAGATATTCGAAAGCTTGAGTTATACAAGCATATTAAAGAAGCTTTAGATAAAGGTTCTTTTCCGGTAATCGAAACTGAAGACGACAAAGCTTTAATTGCCGATTTAAATTTGTTAACTCTCAAACCTATAATATATGTTTACAATATTTCAGAATCTGACTTAAAGCTTCATACCGGGGGAGATGACATCATAAGACTTTCTGCCCAGATTGAGTCAGAACTTAGTTCATTTTCCGAAGAAGAAAAACAAGCGTACTTATCTGAACTTGGAATAACCGAGAGTGGTTTAGACAAAGTTATAAAAAAAGGCTTTGATGTACTTGGTTTACAAACGTTTTTGACTGCCGGTCCAAAAGAAGTTCGAGCTTGGACTATAAAAAAAGACGCTAAAGCACCTCAAGCTGCAGGCGCTATTCATACCGATTTTGAGCGGGGATTTATATCTGCCGAAATAATATCATTTGAAGATCTAATTAAAGCAGGTGGTTGGAAAGTAGCCAAGGATAAAGGTCTAGTTAGAATAGAAGGTAAAAACTATACAATGCGTGACGGAGATGTAGTCGAGTTCAGGTTTAGTGTCTAAAAATGCATAGGGATCTTGATTTTATGCTGATTTTAGGTTACTATTCCCAAGCTTTTAGATTGTCTAGTCAAAGTAGAGTATTTTATATAGACAATTTGTAAGTAGTTTGTATAATTTCTTTAAATATATGTTTAAATACGAATTAATGACAATAGTAAAACAAAGCCAAGGCGAAGAAGGAGCTAAAACTCTTAATAACTCAGTTAAAGAATTAATTGAGGGAGCACAAGGCAAATTAATAGACGAAGTTTTTATGGGTAAAAGAAAATTTGCCTATGAAATCAAGCACGATAAAGATGGTTTTTACAATTTAGTTCATTTTGAAATGAATTCCGATGGATTAGAAAAGTTTACAGAAAAGTTGAGCCGTGTAAATGGCTTAGTTAGATATTTAATTACCGCCGATTGAAGCGGGGGAGGAAATTATGTCGAGAAGTGTAAATAAAGTTATTTTAATTGGAAACTTAACCAGAGATCCTGAATTGAGATACACTCCACAGGGAAATGCTGTTGCTAGTTTTGTAATTGCAACAAATCGTGAATGGAATGTAGATGGCAATAAAAAAGAAGCAGTAGATTTTCATAATGTAGTCGCCTGGAATAAACTTGGTGAGCTTTGTGGCCAATTATTAGCCAAAGGTTCAAAAGCTTATGTTGAAGGCAGACTGCAAACTAGAGATTGGACCGATACAGAAGGTAAGAAAAGATATAAAACAGAAGTTGTTATTGATGAGATGATCATATTAGTGAGCAAGAAAAATACAGGTGCTCCAACCGAAGAAACAACCGAAAACCCATCTTCAGGCGAAACAGTAGAAGAAAATTTAGATGATTTAAATCTTGATGAAGTATTAGGTCAAGATCTTGATACAAAAGGAACTACCGAATAATGCCAGAAACCAAAGACAAAGATAAGAGAAAACGAACCAATACCAGAAGACTTCCACAAAAAGTAGCAGCTTGCTATTTTACTGAGACTAAAACTAAACCCGATTATAAGGATGTGCTTGTTTTAAAACGATTTATAACTGATCGCGGAAAAATAATTCACCATTCTAAATCGGGAGTTAGCTCCAAAAACCAAAGATTGTTAGCTACAGCGATAAAGCGAGCAAGATTTATGGCTTTTTTGCCTTATTCTGATAAACACGCTCTCTAAGGTATGATATTATAATTTCATGCCCGTTAGTAATCAAACTCCTATCGTTTCAGCAAATTTTGGAACCTCCAGCGTTTCTGTTTTATATTTTGATCCAACTGGAAGCTTTAAAGTTTTCTCTTTTCCTTACTCCTACTCACATAGTATCTTTAAAAACTCTGTATCAGAAGCAGACTTTAACCTTGAGGTTATAAAATTAGCTTGTAAGTCATTCAAAGTTTCTCTAAAAGATTGTGACTTGGTTGCAACGGCTTTTCCTAATTTTCCAGTCATAGATACTGAGATAAAGCTGTCAACCACTTTAGATCAAGTTTTGAGCTCAATCACAGACTATAACTGCATATATGCTGGATACTTTAAAGTATTAGAAAATAGTGGTTTTACTTATACTTTTCCCATCTCTGAGCAAACAAATAGTTCAGAAAATGACGCCACAAATTTATTTGGTAATTTAAGCATTTATCCTCAAATAACTTTTTTTGACGACAAAAAAAAGTTCGCAATATACAACATGGCCAAAATGCAGCGAAGTCAGAACAGAGCTACTTTAGATTCTGCAAAACCAGTTTTATTTACTGGTTATTCTTTGCAAAACTTTTCAGGCAAAAATCAGTATTTGAGTTATATACTTTGTATAGATCTTATAAAAGAGGTGGGTTGTTTTGAGATAAAGCTTGATGAAGCCAACATTCTTACTAATTTGGCAGCTATAAATATGTATAAAGCAGGAAATACCAATGTCTTAGATGATCGTAAACTTGTTTCATTAGGCACGCTTTTAAATACGCCTGGTTATACAGAGTGCTATGTTGAAGGAGATACAGGTACCTCGCAATTGATAACGCTTGAAAAAGAAAAGCTCTTTTTCTTGCCTTTAGAAGAAGGCGCTACAGCAAAAATTGTTGTGAAGAATGCCGTATTGGGCAATCTTGAGAAAAATATAAAGGGTGGTCGATTAGGTTTAATTCTTGATACCAGAGAAAAAAACGATCCTCAGTTTACTTCGCAAGATTATTTTGAAAAAAATTCGACTTTATGGTTGTCTAATATCAAAGAAGCAATGGATGGCTTATATGTATATACCAGTAATAAAGAAAATAATTAATTCCAATAATGTAAATGTAGAAAGATCTTTGCCTACAGGTGGAAAAGTTAACATCGCCAAAGGGGAAAGAGCCGAACCATTTAGTAGAGTAGGTATGTCTAAAATCTCGTATAAACAAATGGAACTTCCTGTAGAATTTGAGCTTACCAAAGGAAAATCTTGGAAGAGTTTTTTTTATACGGGTGAAAAACTAGGTAAATTGCAGCACAAAAATTTAGTTGCACCTTTCGATGGTTATCTAGAAAAAACAGAAACAGGTTATATCTTGAAAGAAGAAGACAAGGTTTACTGGCTATTAGCCGGAGTTTGGGGCGAAATAGTAAACGTAACAGAAGATAAATCAGTATTAATTAAAACGCAAGCTACAGACATATATTTTGCAGCAAGTACTCCAAATTCAATTTCTGGAGAGTTAATTGTTTTTCCTAATCCATCTGAAATATTAGAAATGCAATATCTAGAAAAGTTCGAAAAATACGCTTTCGGCAAAATTATTTATGTCGGAAATTATGCTAGCCCCGATGTTATAAAAAAAGCGCTTGATTTAGGAGTTGTAGGCGTTATTGCTGGAAGTGCTGACAGGACGACTTTTTCACTCGCTAAGCAAAATAAAATGTTTATGGGAGTGTTTTCTGGATTTGGCAATATTCCCACTCCAAAAGCTGTATTTGATATCTTAAAAGAAGTTTCAAACAGATATGTTTTTATTAGTGGAGATTCTAATTTGCTCAGAATTCCAATGCCTATTCCATTTGATGATTCCATGTTAAAACAAAATTCTCCTAAATCAGTTATTAAGTTGGCAAAAAAAGGAATAAAAGTTGTTGTTTTACAAGACCCGGTATTTGGCTACGTTGGTGAGGTTGACAGAGTATATGGATCCAGTATATTTGTAAGACTTGAAGAAAATAATCAAGTTGTTGAAGTTAGTGAGCCCAATGTTTTAGCAATTGAATAAAATGTCGAAATTAGATCAATTTAAAAGATTATTTGTTGTATTTTTGGTCGCTGTAGGCTTCTTTTTTGGAGGCTATTATTTTGGTAAAAGTGGATATATTTTTGAAGTTCGTAAAAATCCTCCCAGTTTAACCGTAATCAATCAATACCCTAAAGATCAAAAAGTTGATTTCGCACTTTTTTGGGATGTATGGAATATGATAGATGCTACTTATTTAGAACGCCCTGTAGATCATCAGAAGATGTTATATGGAGCTATTCAAGGTATGGTGGCATCATTGGGAGATCCATATACCTCATTCCTTCCACCAAAAACAAACACTGTTGTAAACAACGCGATTAATGGTATTTACGCAGGTATTGGTGCAGAATTAGGATTTAAAGATAATCAATTAGTGGTTATCTCTCCGATCGACGGTTCACCGGCTAAAGCCGCTGGTATTCAAGCAGGAGATAAAATTTTAGCCATTAACGGCCAACCAACAGGTGGTATGGATCTAAATGATGCTGTTGCCAAAATACGCGGAGAAGAAAACACAACAGTTACTTTATTTATTCAAAGAGGAAATACAGCTCCTTTTAATCTTACAATTACTCGTAAACAACTTACAGTTCCTAGCGTATCTTGGAAAGACAAAGGCGATGGCACAGCTTACATAAGAGTAAGTCGCTTCGGTGAAGACACTAATGGAGACTGGGACAAAGCAGTTTCAGAAATTGCTATTCAAATGAAGCAGCTAGACGCCGTAGTAGTAGATGTGCGAGGTAATCCAGGAGGTTATTTACAATCAGCTGTCTATTTAGCAAGTGAATTCTTTAGAGATAAACCGGTGTTATGGGAAGAATCTCCAACAGGACAACAAACACCATTTATGGCCAAGAGGGTAGGCAACTTTGATTCAGTACCTGGGATAATAGTTTTAATTGACGGTGGAAGTGCTTCGGCTTCCGAAATACTTTCGGCGTCTCTAAAAGAAAACATCAACGCCAAGTTAGTAGGAGTAAAATCATTTGGTAAAGGAACTGTTCAGGATACCAAAGACTTTAAAGACGGTTCTGGCGTTCACATTACCATAGCTAAGTGGTTAACACCTAACAAAGAATGGATCCATAAAGTTGGACTAATTCCTGATTATGTTGTAGAGCGTACAGATAAAGATGTTGCTGCAGAAAAAGATCCACAATTAGACAAAGCACTAGAACTCGCCAAACAATTTTGAAAATACTAAAGGAGAAATAAATTATGACAAATAACAAACCCAAATTGTTGTTAGGTTTACTTATTTTGGCTATTTTCGTAGCTGTATTTGCTGTTCCTGAAATTGGCAATAAAAATAATCACGGGCTAGACAGACTCTATTCTCAAATAAAAGCGCGTGTTTCGAGTATCATTCATAAAACTCCTTATCAAAACTCTTCAAACTATCTTAATCAACAAGTTGTTTCTGAAGAATCTTCAGTAGTAGATGTCGTTAGCAAAGTTTCGCCAGCAGTTGTTTCTGTAATAGTAAAAACTGTGAATTTTGATATGTTTACCGGTCCTGCCGCAACAGAGCAGGGGATTGGAACAGGTTTTATTATTAATTCTGATGGCTTAATAGTTACAAATAGCCATGTTGTATCAGATCCTAATGGTCAATACTCGATTGTTCTAAAAGATGGAACGACTTATGAAGTAAAAAAAGTTCATTTGGATACTTTTTCAGACATAGCGCTACTTGAAATAGATGCTAAAAATTTGCCAACAGTAAATTTAGGCGATTCAGATGTGCTTAAAGTGGGTCAACGCGCCATTGCCATCGGCAATGCTTTAGGCATGTATCAAAACACCGTTACAGTAGGAGTTGTTTCAGGTATTTCTCGTGAAGTAACTGCTTATGATGAATTAGGTGGAAATTCAAAGACTTACGAAAATGCTATTCAAACAGATGCCGCATTAAATCCGGGTAATTCTGGTGGTCCGTTGCTAAATTCTGCAGGACAAGTTATTGGTATCAATGTAGCAACAAGTCCAGCAGCTCAAAATTTGAGTTTTGCAATTCCGGTAAATACTTTAAAGCCTATAATTGATTCGTTCTTGAAAGTTGGCCGAATAGTCAGACCTTACTTGGGTGTTCAATACACTATTATTACCAAAGAGATAGCCGATATCAGGCGTCTTCCACAAGGGGCTTTTGTCTCTCAAGTTGTTACTGGATCACCAGCCGATAAAGGTGGAATCGAACGCGGGGATATTGTTAAAACTATTGATGGAGTTCAAGTCTCTAGTGCAAACTCACTAAGTACGGTAATAAATAAGCACAAAGTAGGGGATGCAGTAGCAATTGTTTTAGACAGATCTGGAAAAGAGCAAACAGTATACGTAACGCTCGAAGAAGCTCCTGAGAATTAAGGAGTTTGAGTTATCATTTTATCAATATCGCCGTTCATAATTGCGGGTAGATTGTGCCAGCTGGTTTGAATTCTGTGATCGGTTATTCTATCTTGAGGGTAGTTGTAAGTTCTAATTTTTTCACTGCGATCTCCGGTTCCGACTTGCTCAGAACGCAAATCCCCGAGATTTTTTACTTGTTGTTCTTGCATCATTGTATATAAGCGCGATTCTAAAACTTTCATAGCTTTTTCACGGTTTTTTAATTGTGAGCGTTCTTCTTGGCACTCGACCACAACTCCGGTTGGCAAATGCGTCAAACGCACTGCTGTTGAAACTTTATTTACGTTTTGACCTCCAGCACCTCCTGATCTAAAAAAGTCCATTTTAATGTCTTCTGGGCGAATATCAATTTTTACTTTGTTTAGTTCTGGCAAAACCGCAACCGTAGCTGTGGAAGTATGTATGCGTCCTCCAGCTTCAGTTACCGGAATTCTTTGGACTCTATGCACGCCGGATTCGTTTTTTAGTAAGTCATAAATACCTAGTCCCTTGATTGAAAAAGTTGCAGTTTTAATTCCACCGGCTTCGTTAGCTGAATAAGAAAATTCTTCGACCTTGAAGCCCTTTTTTTCGGCGAAACGATGGTACATTCGATATAGATCAAAAGCAAAAAGACCCGCTTCGTCTCCGCCTGTACCGGCTCTGACTTCTATTATAGCTATATTGGGATTAACTCCTGGTCCTGTTGAATCATTTTGGTCAGAGTTTTCGTAATTTTCGCCTAGAGTGGCTATAGAGTTATTTAAGTCTTGAATCTGTTTTGTTAGATGAATTATTTCTTCGGCAATTAAAGATTTCATTTCTTCATTTGTTTCATTTTGTGCCATGATTTTGTGTTCAGAAATTTCTGCTTCGAGTCGTTTTATTTCGTTTTGTAGATTTTCTTTGACTTCATTCATAAAGCTATATTACCTTTTTGCCTGATATTTGTCAGTGTAAAGAGCGATATTCTGGCCCATAAAATTTAATTGCACTTTCTTTATATACAAACCTTGTAATTGTGCGTATTCTACGAGTGATTCTAGCCAGTCTACATTATGTCGTTTTACAATAGGTTCATCGATCACACAGCAGGGGAGAAGTACAAAATCTTTATCGTATTTTTTAGCGGCATCTATAATTTTCATATTTGAGCCGTGGGTGTGCAGACCAATAAGCAAATCAAAATCTTGCGCCATTTCTGTTTGGAATGGTTCAGAAATTCTTTTTACAGCCTCAAGATCTGCAAGTTTAACTCGCTTATTTTCTTTTAAGTCTTTAAATTTATGTGGAAGATTTTGGCTAACAGGGTCAATCACTACTGTGTTAAATCCATTTTGAGAGAGTAGGTAAGCTAGTAGACCTTTTCCGCCGCCGATATCAGCTATTTTACAGGGTTGATAAGTCGCAGTTAGCCATTCCGTCAAAAGTTGAAAACGGAATTGATGTGGCTTTCTTGGTTTTTTTCGCACAGTATGTTGGCTCATAAGTTTGGTTCCGATACTAGACCAATATTTTTTGAACTCTTGAATGCAAATTCCACTCTTTTATAATTTATTTTATTTTCATCGTAAAATTTAGAAATTTCTGTTAATAAAGCTTCGCGTCCTAATTTTTGAGTTTTATCCCAATAGTTGCAGCAGGGGATTAAAACTACAGGTTTTAGTTTGGCCGATTCTGCAACTGCTCGTGTAGCAGCATCAGGATGTAGTCCTATTATTAAGTCATAAACTGTAGCCAGTTCTGGACTAAACTCTATTTGTTTATTGGGAACTCCCCGCAAAACCCATCCGCGCGGATCAATTACTTCGGCTTCATAGTTGTAGCGTTTACGAAGAATTCTGGTTAACATTCCTTGGCCTCCCGCAACATCGGCAATATAAGTAATGTTTCTTCCGTATGTATTGAAAATAAATTCGGCTAACACCTCGAATCTTTCGGGTGCTCCGTGAAACTTATGCGTCATTTTAGTCTATTCTTTGGAAGTTGCTTCAGTTTTTGCTTCTTCTAATAAGTCTTTTAAGCTACCAGATTGAGTAAGAGTGTCTTTTGCAGTTTTTTTGCTAGATTTGCGTTCAGAAATGATTTTTTGCTTTTCTTCAGCAATCTTGCGTTTTTTGGCGAATTTATCAATTCTTCCTTCTGTATCAACAAATTTTTGTTGACCGGTAAAGAATGGATGGCAAGCGCTGCAAATTTCAACTGAAATAGCATCTTTAGTTGACATGGTTACAAATGTATTGCCGCAAGCGCAGGTTACAATAGTGTTGGTATTTAATTTTGGTTGAATATCTTTTTGCATGACGGGGAGAATTATATCAAGTCTTTCTTCTTTCGGCAATCACAACGCCAAGGGCAATAATTAGTGATCCTGCTAATGATATTGCTGTAAGCTTTTCACCCAAAAGTAAATAAGCAAAAGGAATTGTCATGATTGGGCTCAAATAAGTAAAAATTGCTGAGTCTCCTATAGTAGATACTTTTAATGCCCATTCGAACAACATATAAGCCACAATAGAAGAGAGAAGAGCCATATATAAAATCCCCAAAATAGGAACTAGAGTGAGGTTTTGAACCATAAAGTTAACCGGACCAAAAACTCCTAAATTTTCTAACAAAGCAAGTGGAATAAACACAGCTAAAGCTACATAAAAAGTGGTGGCTGTAATGAGTGTTGCCGGGTACTGTCTGTGCATAGGTTTTAAGTGTATAAAATGTAATGTTTTCTTAATAATTCCATTGCTTTGCCCCAAACTAATTTTTGCCCAAATGATATATACCAAGAATGCAAGGCTATACAAAACTACCAAAATGTTTCCCCAGACTCTTAACCAAATATTTGTAGACATTGGAGTTTGAGTAAGAACAGGTTCCAAAACTATAAATAAAGTTCCTACAGAAGCAAATACAACTCCTAATTTAACATAGATATTAACTTTTTCTTTGTAGAAATAATGTCCGGCTGCGATAGCTAAAATGGGAGAGATAATACCGATTATGTTGGCATCTAATGAAGTGGCGTATTTTAATCCAGCAAATATTAAACCAATACTAGCTTGACCAAAGAGACCTAATAAAATTAAATTTGGAATATCTCTTTTGTCTACCGGATGCTTTTTAAGTTCCACAATGGCGTAGGGGAGCAAAACAAGGCAGACAATTGTAAAGCGAATAAACAAAAAAGTAAAAAGAGGAACATACTCTAAAGTAAGTTTAATAACTGGCGTTGCTGCTGACCAGATTAGATTAGCTACAAAAAGGGCAATGTAAGAATACAAAAGGTACTTAGGCAGTTTCACAATCTTATTTTACGGTTAGAAGGCTAGGTATGTAAATGCTATTGTGTTTCTTGTTTTCCAGTCTTAAGGTTTTTTACTGTAACCGTTTTGTTTTTCAATTCTTCTTCGCCGGCAATTACTACGTTAGCAATGCCTTTTTTGTCTGCATATTTTATTTGCTTATCTATCTTAGAATTTTCGAGCCAAACTTCCACATTTTTACCTTCTGCTCGTAACTTTTCGGCAATTTTTAGAGAATAATTTAGGTATTTAGGCTCGTTATTCCATAATGTGACTAAATATTCGGTTGAAGAGGTTTGTGTTGGAAGTAATTTCCAATTAGTTAAAAATTCTAAAAGCGGCATGTCGCCCATAGCGAATCCGGTTGCTGGAAGTTCGTAATTACCAAAAATTTGGATTAACTTATCAAAGCGTTCGCCTCCGAACATCGATCTGCGATTTTGGGGATTTTTATCGAAAACTTCGTAGACCAAGCCATCGCTGTAATCAAAACCTCTAATTATTGAAGGTGCAAAAACACAGTATTTAGCAAGCCCGGCGGATTGTAAGAGCTCAAATAGTGCTCGAATTCCTGTGTAGCCCAGATTACTCTGTAAAATGCTCTGTGGAATTATGTTCGGCAAATTTTCTAAGCTTGATGACATAAATTTTTCAACTGTTTGTGCTTGCTCCTCAGAAAGACCTAGATCAGCTAATCCAGATAAAAATTCTGCTTGCTCCATTTTTAAGCGTTTGTCCATTAAACGTCGAACTTTAATTTGTAACTCAGTCGAAAGCTTGAGTAAGTCGGAAGGTAGTGCACTTATTAAACGACGGTCACTTACTTTGATCTCAAACATAGAATTATCGGCTCCAAAAGCTTTCATTAAATCGATAATTAAAGAAAACAATTCAAAATCTGCCAAAATGTCAGAAATTCCAAAGATATTTACTTCGAGTTGGTAAAACTCTCGGCCACGACCTGTTTGTGGTTTTTCAAAACGCCAATTATTGCCAATCATAAACCATCTAATTGGTCGTGGAAGTTCTTTAAACTTCTGAGCTATCATGCGGACTGTTCCTGGAGTTATTTCTGGTCTTAAAGCTAATTTACGTCCGCCTTTGTCTTCAAAAGAAAAAAGTTGTTCGTTGACAAGCTCTTCGCCCGATTTGGAAGCAAAAATTTCAAATGGTTCTACAATAGGGAAGTCGTATTCTTCGTACCCGTATTTTTTAGCGACCCTTTTCCAAGTGTCAAATATATAGTTTCTTATTCTCATGTCTTCCGGGTAAAAATCCCGGGCGCCTTTATATGGCTGCGCACTTAGTTGGTTCATATACTCCTTAAGCATAACTCAAATTTGTTAGAATGCTAAGGAGGGGAAGATCGTATGACTACAATCTTAATCTTCCCCTCCAAGCTCTGCTGACTTACTTCACCGGACTACTTCTTAGTGAATGTCGCGATGAATATCGAAGGTCATTGTCTTCACCTCCTTTTTTCTACTAGGGTAGCCTCAGTTCGACGCAGAGTATCAAACTTCAGCCATGGAAACTTTTCGCATAAGAAACAAAAAAGCTCCCATTCTCAACACACGTATTTACATACGTATGCAGAAAACGAGAGCTGTTTGCTCGCGTGGTCCCATTTCTGCTTCTCTTAAGTTTTGAGCTTAAAAGCGCTTGATCCCGGCTTTGAATTCAACACCAGGTTTTGATTTACGGTTCAAATTCCGTTCGAAATTGTGCTCAAATGCGACTAAGAGCTTTCTGCTTCGAAAGTGAATAAGAAAAGCGTGTTCTAAAGGTATCTGATAGCGGCTTTACACCTGTAGCCCTTGTGGCTACCAACCCCGCCTCGCTTCAATCAGAAAAGCTTTATACTAGTCTTTTCAACACTGTTAGGATATTGTACTAAAACTTAATCGGTTGTCAAATATCGGCTGTTAAATCGTCTTTGACTAATTTTGCTTTGGCCTTGGCTTGGTCTTTTTTTTCTTCCATCTTTTCCATCTTCTCTTTGACCTGTTTTTTTATTTCTCCAGCTTTTTTAAGCAAAGCTTTGCGCCTTTTTTCATCCGAAAGCGCTACTGCGGCAGTGGCGGCTGCTGCGCCTGCCACAACACCCGCCACTCCGGCTGCCACAACTTTTAAATTATCGGCTTTATTATTTGTTTCTTCTTTAGAATTCATAGATCTCCTCAAATAAGTACTAGGTGAAATTTAGCTTAACTGCGTAATTATAAAATTACATTACAGTTATATCTTTGTAAGAAAAATTGGGAAGAAGTTTTAAAGTCTTAAGATTCGCTTGTTTTAAGTAGTTATTTAGAATTTTGTATACATCGTAATCAAAAAAGTATTTCTCAAAAACATTTCTTTCTTGTTCTACTTCATCTTTTACCAAGATGCTGGCCAGATGACACCACTGATCTATTACAAATGTTTCCGAAACTCCTGATTGATAATCGCTTTCAGTAATAGCAATAGGGCAGGGGAATGGCCAACGATTTATTTTTAGTGCAGCAAAAGCTTGGTCAAATCGCATATTATAAAATAGAGCCGGTTCTTTCGAGATACAGACACCTTTGCATAAATCTAATTTATATCTAAAGCACGATGTTTTTGCTTTTTCGATATTCAATAATTTTTTACAAAGCTGGAATTGATCACACACGCCTTCGAGATAAGTTATACATTGCTTTCTTGACTTAAAAACTCCATAAATGCTTTGGATTTTCTCTGGCTGAATAGAATCTGTTTCTTCTATTCTGGCTCGATAGTAGCCATTTTCATCTGTTTCTCTATATAAGTAGACCATTTTTTGTTTAAGACGTAGTTGAGAATTATATAAAGGCAGCATTTCTTTAACCAGTTTGGATTCTAAAAATAGAGCTCCTAATTCACCGGCTTTTTCGATTGTTTCGATTCTTTTTACTTGTTGAAAAAGTTTTGATCTTTGTTGGATTCATTCGCGTCATAAAAGTGACTTAGAATACGATTTTTGATATTTTTGCTTTTACCTACATAAATAGGTAGTTCATTTTGTCCGTAAAAAATATAAACTCCAGGGGTTTCTGGTAAATTTTCTATTTGAATACTCGGCAAGTTTGAAGGTCTAGAAGCCGATTTGGATATTTTATTAATAGTTTCTTCAATAACTTCTGCTCCAAATTCGCTTACTACATGCTTAAAAAATTCAAATATGGCCAAAGTATCGCCATAAGCGCGATGGCGATCTTCACAAACTAATCCACACCTCTCAATAACTGCGTCTAGATTATGGTGACGTTCTCGTTTATATAAAGCTCGCGAAAGTTGCACAGTACAAAAATGTTTACATTTAAAGCTGGTTCCAATGCTTTTAAACTCAGTTTTTAAAAACGCGTAATCAAAGCTGACATTATGTGCAACTAAGCAAGAATCCCGCAATATATCTAAAATTTCGCTACTAATTTGTTCAAAAGTTGGTTTACCTTCGACTAGTTCGTTTGTAATTCCATTAAAAGTTTCAATTTCTGGTGGAATAGAGCAGAGGGGATTGATTAAAGTATTAAGTTCTTTAACAACTTTGCCATTTTCAACACGAATAGCCGCAATTTCTACAATTTTACTTTTGCGTAAACTACTGCCGGTTGTTTCAATATCCAAAAATGTTAAAGCTTCTGGAAGCATAAAGTCATTTTATCATATGGGATTTGGGTTTTATTTGGAAAAGAACGGGGGACTGGACAGAAATCCCCCTGGGAATTCACTGGCAACAAAAACTGCAAGCTTAAATGCTCACTGTACAAACTGCTGCTCGAGTGCGTACTTCAATACTTTGTTTTCTTTTGTGGGGGGATTTCCTGTGTGATAACCTACCCACCCGCTCAAGGCGAAAACATCTGCTTGATTCAAAAGTCCTTCTCGCGTGTGAACTTGGACGATATTTATTGGGTGCTCGACACTATTTCTGTCGACTTCAGTTCCAAACTTAACTACAAACGCTTGAATATTTGCTGTCGCAGTCATCGAGTTACGACCTTTTCTTCTTGCGAGCCAACTTGCGTTTCTTAGCTGCTGCTTTCCGCTGTCCAATTTCCAACTTAACCATGACGATCGAGAGGTCTGGCATATTTTCTCCTATCTCAGTGCTTAAAGCCCCTTCATGTCTATGGTATTATACACTCATGGAAATAACGTACATCGGACGATCTTGCTTTAAAATAAAAGGAAAAGACACAACCATTGTTATTGATCCTTATAATCCAGAAAATACAAAATACAAATTGCCTAGACTAGATGCTGATATTTTATTACTAAGCCATGCACATCCAGACCATAATCATGTAGATGGAGTTACAGGATACAAACTTTTAGTTGATACACCGGGCGAGTATGAAGTAGGTGGAACATTTATTTACGGACTCGAAACTTTTCATGATGATAAAGAAGGCAAAGAACGCGGCAAAAATATTATGTTTTTGATAGATATTGATGGAATGACAGTGCTGCACGCTGGAGACTTGGGCCACGAACTTTCTGCCGAGACTTTAGAAAAAATATCCGATGTAGATGTACTTATACTTCCAGTTGGAGGAGTTTATACAATAGATGCCAAAACAGCCGGTAAAATAATTTCCTCAATTGAACCTTCATACGTAATTCCTATGCACTATAACGATGGTAAAGAAAACCTCGAACTAGAAAAGCTAGATATTTTCTTAAAAGAAATGGGCGTTGAAGGAAGTGTTAAGCCAGAAGACCGATTTAAACTAAATAGTAAAAGCGAATCACCTGAAGATACTCAGGTTTTAGTTCTCACGCCCCAACATTAAGTATGGATCAATATAATAGACAGCCAAAACAAAGCACGCCCGGCGTGCCTCCTCATGATCTAGAAGCTGAGAAATCAGTGATTGGAGCTTTGTTGCTTGATAAAGACGCAATTGTAAAGGTAGTTGAATATCTAAGGCCAAAACATTTTTATAAAACTGCTCACACCTTTATTTATGATGCCATTTTAAATTTATACGAAAAGCGAGAGCCTGCAGATTTGATTACAGTTCCAGCTGAGTTAAAACGTCAAAATAGGTTAGAAGAAGTAGGAGGAGTAACTTATTTATCCGAATTGGCCACGGCCATTCCTACATCGGCTAATATTGAATACTATGCCCAAATGATACGCGACGACTCTTTAAAAAGGGGAGTCTTAAGTGCTGCAGCAGAAATAGGAGAGCTAGTACACCGAGAGCCTAATATTGACAATATATTAGACACTTCTGAGCAATTATTGTTTTCGATATATCGCGACCGTCTTCATCAAGATTTTGTACACGTTAAAGA
>DATIHK010000019.1:0-13566 GCA_035480775.1 Saccharimonadales bacterium (SeqCode)
AAAATATAAAATACACGGTGGAATTGAATTTAATAAAGAATACGACCGTTTATATTGGAATATTTTTAATGGATATGATGTTCCGATAGATAAAGTTCAAGTATATGTTGGGCTTCCATCTGGAATAGATATTCGTGAAACTCCTGTCTATTCTTACAGAGTTGCGCAAAACGATACTACTTATCAATTGTTACCAGATTCAAATTTAATTTTATATTCTGCAAATAACTTTCAACCAGGCGAGTATTACACTATTACGGTCAGGTGGCCTAAAGGCTATGTAAGTCAAAAATCTTATTGGATCGATTTCTTTTTGCTTAAATTTGGATATATTTTTTCTGTGCTTTTAATTCTCGTAACTTTGTTATCAGTTTTTCTGCTTTGGTTATTCCGTGAAAAACTACCAGAAATGGACGACACAGTAGTTCCAGAATTCACGCCTCCTGAAGATCTACGTCCAGCTGTTGCTGAGGTTATTACCAAAGGTAAATTAACAGACAAAGGATTTTCTGCCACTATTATAGATTTAGCCGTTCGAGGATATATAAAAATTGACGAAGATAAAAGCAGTAATCTGGGAGGACTTATTGTCGGAATGGTGTTTATATTGTTTTTAATTACATATTCAATAATTGCTGTTTCTGGATCAGCACCTTTATTTAGTTTGCATAATCTCAGTGTGCTTATTTTTATATCACTTTTTTTTGTAGTTATAGGTGCTAAAGCTACTAAACTTTTTATATCGCACGATTACACTTTAACTTTATTGAAATCTTCCGCTGATGATACAACTTTACTTCAGTATGAAAAAAGCTATTTAAGTTTACTATTTGGCGAAAAAGGCTTTTTTTCTACCAAAGAAATACGTAGTAGCTCAACTGCAGGTCGCGAGCTATATCAAGGAATTTTAATGGTCAAAGATTTGGTATATCAAGAAGCTCAAACTGATACTAAAGGATTTGAAGTAGATCTATTAACTCAAAAAAATGCTCGAAAAATATTGTCTCCATTACTTATTATTGGACTTTTGCTATTTTATTTTCAATCACGTGCGAATATTTCATTTAGTCAATTAGAGATATTAATTATTGCCATTATTGTTTGCTTTTGTATTTTGTACGCCGACATAAAATACAATTCTCGACTAAATGAACAAGGAAGACTAATTAAAGACAAATGGCTAGGATTTAAAATGTATTTAGAAGTCGCCGAAAAAGATAGATTACAAAATCTCACTCCTGATATGTTTCAGAGATATCTGCCTTACGCTATGATCTTTGGTGTTGAAAAAAAGTGGGCAAAAGCTTTTGATCAGCTAGATGTGCCACCTCCAAGTTGGTATGGTGGTGGCTATGTCGCTGGAGGTTCTTCATTTGTTAGTGGAGGCGGCGGATCATTTTCTCCTTCTGGGTTTAGCGCCAGCTTTTCATCCTCATTTTCTAGTAGCTTTGCCAGTTCTGGTGGTGGAGGAGGCGGTGGAGGGGGAGGAGGCGGCGGAGGTGGCGGTGGAGGTGGTGGCGGGGGTGGCGCCGGTTAAACTTGATGACGAAATATTTTTATCGTTTTGCACTATTTATCCTAAAAATTTACTGGTTTGTTTTTCGCCCGAATACTTTTGGAGTTGAATGCTTAATCCAACACGAAAATAAAATCTTGTTCATTCAAAATACCTATGGCAGATCGTGGTGGCATTTTCCGGGAGGTGGCATAAATAAAAACGAAACCCCAGAACAAGCTGCTATTCGTGAAGTTAAAGAAGAAGTAGATATAGAAATTATTAATCCACAAATTATTACAGAGCGTGAAACCACTATAGATTACAAACACGATCATGTTTACATTTTTGCTACACAGGTCAATTCAGAATACACAAAGATTGCAGCAGCAGAAATTGCCAATGCTACTTGGTTTGAAGTTATAAATCTTCCACCAAACATTTCACCTGTAGCGCATGAAGCTCTTACTGTCTGGCAAAAAAATAACCAAATTTGATTTATGTTAATATCTCTGCCATGGAGAAAGTTGAAGTTTTCAAAACACATTTAACAAGTATTTTTGGCGACAAGACTAAATCAATTTTAGATAATTTAAATTTCAAGCCTATTACCTTCAGAATTAATTATTTAGTCAATACAGCTAAGATTTTACAAAGTTTAGCTATTCAAGGATTTGTAATAATTAATGGTCCACTATCAAATAGCTATGTAATTGAATCTCAAACAAAAAGATTATCCGAAACATCCGAATTCAAGAATGGCGATATTTATATTCAAAGTCTCGCCAGTATGTTGCCGGCAATAATTTTAAATCCACAATCGCAAGATGCAATTTTAGACTTGTGCGCTGCTCCGGGGAGTAAAACATCTCAAATTGCCAATCTAACCAATAATTCAGCCCACATTGTTGCAGTCGAAAATAATTCCAACAGATTTCACGCTCTTAAGTCCAATTTAGAAATGCAAAAAATAACTAATGTTCAGGTTATTTTATCTAATGGAGTTGGATTTGACCGAGATAACCCACAATTCGCAAATTATTTTGATAAAGTCTTGGTAGACGCTCCGTGTTCCAATGAAGGAATCATTAATTTATCTGATAATAATGCGTTAGCTTATTGGAATTCTAAAACAGCTAAAAAATTGTCTAAATTGCAAAAAGCATTATTGGCTACAGGTTTGCGCTGTCTTAAAAAAGGTGGCAAATTAGTTTATTCCACGTGTACTTTTAGCACAGAAGAAAATGAAGAAGTAGTTGCCTGGGCTTTAAAGAAATTTCCTGAAATGCATCTCAGCGAAATTAAATTACCATTACAGAATACGACTTCTGGGTTATTGGGAGTATCTGAAGCACTAAGAATTTTACCGGATAAATATTTTACGGGTTTTTTTGTGGCGCTTTTTGAGCAGAAATAATTTGAATAGCTTTTAAAGCGTCAGGATTGTTGGGGCTTAATTTTAGCGTCAAATTAAAGTATTCTAACGCTTTGGCGATGTTTCCGCGCTCGTATTCAACAACTCCTAATTTATATGTGGCTTGATATAAAGAAGGGTTTATTTTATAAGACTCAAGCAAATATTTTTCGGCTAAGTCTAGCTGACCAGCTTGCAAATAAGTATTACCCAAATTGTGTAAAGCATCGGAATAGTTTGGCTGAATCTGAATAGCGCGTTGAAAAGCATTTATCGAATTTTGATAATTATTTTCGTTTGAGTAAGCGTCGCCTAAATTGTTAAAGACGCGAGCACTGCCGGGTTCGGTTAGTGATGTAGCGTACCACAAGTTTTTGGAATTTTTCCAGTCATTAACTCTTATAAATGATCTTATTGAGTAAGCGAACAATACTATAATAGTAAGTAGCACAGCCAGACTTTCGGTTTTGGTTTTTTCTTCAAGCCTAATAAATAGAATCACCAAGATAACACTAAAAAAAGCAGTTCCAAAATACATATATCTTTCGGCGATAAAAAAAGCTACTTGCACAGGGCTCAATGTTGGAAGTATCGATGCAAAGGCGCATAAGCTTAAAGCAGCCAAAACTCTTTGTTTTTTCCACGCGTAAATAATCCAAATAATAAATGCGATCGTTGAAATAATCATAAAGATATAAAGTTCTAGGCTGATACCAATTCCTTCGTGAAAAATACTCAAACTCCACGGAAAGATATATAAACGCAGCATCATATAAATTGTATAAGGAGCTCGATTAAGTAAAGGTTCAGCTGCTTCTGGTTTTAAGCCAAAATTATTAGAAAGATTATTTATTCTATCTGCGATACCTGTTTGTAAATAAGATAGACCATATAACGCTGAGGCTACGGCAAACGGCCAGAATTTTAACAATCCTTTGTAATTAAGTTTCTTTTCAAACAAAAATTGATCAATAACTAAAAGTGCCGCAAAAGCTGTAAGTGTCCAAGGAAGCCTTACTAATACTAGTGCCACAATATATATGGCTACTGAGATCCATAAGTATGCAGAGTTTTTACTTTTTTTATACATTACGTAGGCAATTAAAAATGGAAAAGCGAAAATGCCGTTTATCAAATACCCGACGCCAGAAATCCAAGCAACTGATTCTACATTTACAGGGTGAGCTGCAAACAAAAAAGCTGATGCTGCTGCAACCTTTCTATTAAAAAGTAGATAAAACAAAATAAAAACCAAACAAGATACCACGATGTGTAATGTTAGAGAAACTATATGCATTACTAAAGCATTGTTTCCAAATAAACTAAAAACAGTTGCATAATAAATAGAATGCAGCTCTAAACTTTTATACGCGCCAGCTAAATTATGGGTAATGGGATTATTAATAAATCCATTTAAATCATCTGCTGATACAAAAGTAGCAAAAAAAGTTTCAATATAAATAGCTATGCACAAAAGAGCTAAACCTATAAAAATATCTAAATTTTGCAACACGATTATTTTTAAATTTATACTTTTTGCGTTAGTGGTGATTTCTGAAACTCTTTCACTAATAGATGTTATGCTAACGGAGTTTCTAAGAGGTTCTTTATTAAATTTTTTAAGATACTTACTTACTGTTTGTTCTGTCAGATCTGCTTTCTTTGCCAGTTCTGTCAGGCTTAATTCTTTGTAATTATCTTTAATAATCTTTTTTTGCGCTTTCGAAATATTCATGAGTGGTATTATTGTATACGAAGAGCCGCTCTCTTTCGAGTTTGGTTTTCATAAACATATGTCTAAAGATCAAAAAGATTTTTTATATGAGATGCTTGAAACTTTTGTGGTTTCACTAATAATCATTTTTACAATTTACAAATTTATTGCATTTCCTACTTTAGTATGGGGAGCTAGTATGGAACCTAATTTTCATACCGGTGAAAGAGTTTTGGTTGAACGCATCTCACACTATTTTCGAGGCTTTCAGCGTGGAGATGTAGTTGTTTTACATCCTCCTGAAGACGACAGTTTAGAATATATAAAACGAGTTATTGCTCTGCCAGGAGACATTGTAAAGATTATCGATTGCAACGTGTATATAACGCGTGATGGTCAGCACTATATGCTAGAAGAAACGTATTTAAGTAAAAACACGTGTACAATGGGAGGTACCTATATAAGAGAAGGACGCTCTTTGCGCATAGATGAAGGGAAATATATGGTTTTGGGAGACAATAGAGAAAAGTCCGCCGATTCGAGAATAATCGGCCTTATTGACTCTAACAGAATTTTAGGTAAAGTAGTATTTAGGTTTTGGCCAGTTAGTAAAGCCGGATTTATTTGACGCTTGATGATTTTTCGTCAAATGTCGTCTTTTGCCTTTGGAACGGAATAATATAGTATTGACACACTAGATTTGATGTGTTAATTTACGCGTTGTCTCCAAAAAAAGCAATTGAATCGTGGTTTGAAAACGCCTTTGTTATATTTGCGTGCTTTGGTGACAGCGTTTTTTTGTATAAAATTGAAAGAAAAATTAGTCTTTAATTAATGCGACACGACTTTTCTAAAAGAAAAATTACGCTTCCATTGCCCAACTTATCAAGTGTCCAGCTAGACTCGTTTCAATGGTTTAAAGACCAAGGAATTAACGAGATTTTAGACGAGCTCGGAATGGTCGAAGACTATTCTGGTAGAGGCTGGATTTTAACTCTCTCCAAACCAACAATCGAAAAAGAAAACCTTTCTGTAGAACAAGCTTTACACACAGGTCGTACTTACGATGCCCCCTGGTATTTAACAGCTACACTCGAAGACCGAGTTGCTAAAAAAGATAAAAAACAAGTCGTTTATATGGGTGATCTTCCATTAATGACCGAAAAAGGTACATTTATTGTTAATGGGGTTGAAAGAGTAATTGTCAATCAACTTATTAGATCTGAAGGTGTTTTGTTCACCGGAGTTAATTCTCCTATTACTGGTCAATTTTTAGCTGGTGCAAAAGTACTTCCAAAAAATGGTGTTTGGTTAGAAATCGAAACAGCTCGAAGTGGTGTAATTAGTGTAAAAATCGACCGCAAGAGAAAAATCACCATTACTACATTATTAAGAGTATTTGGATTAGAAACCGACGAAGACATTCGCGATGCTTTTACATCAGTCGAAACCAATCCAGAAATGAATTACATAGATGCAACTCTCGCTAAAGATCCAGCCTCTTCTTACAATGAAGCCTGCATTGAAATCTACAGAAAAATGCGACCAGGTGACCCACTAGTATTAGACAATGCTAAAGCATTAGTAGACTCAATGTTCTTTAATAAACGCCGATATAGTTTGGGAGAAGTTGGAAGATTCAAAATGAATCAGGTTTTAGGTTTGAACTTTCCAAATGATCCTAAACACAGACTTTTACAACTAGAAGATTTACTAAAAATTATTTCAAATATAGTTAACTTAAATAATGGAATTGGCGAGATCAGTGATATAGATCATTTGGCAAATCGACGTATTAAGAGTATTGGCGAACTTTTACAAAACCAAATGCGCGTAGGATTCTTGCAACTCGAAAAAAATATCAAAGAAAAAATGAGTTTACAACCACGCGAAACTTTGCCAGAGCCATCATTACTGGTATCACCACGAATAGTTGCTGCAAAAATCCACTCGTTCTTTGCATCTGGACAACTTTCACAAATGCAAGATCAACAAAATCCTTTAATTTCACTCGATCACTTGCGAAGACTTTCTGTTTTAGGTCCAGGTGGACTAACAAAAGAACGCGCCAGTATGGCTGTTCGAGACGTACATTATTCTTCATTCGGCCGAATTTGTCCGGTTAGAACTCCAGAAGGTCCAAGTATCGGTCTTATCAACTATTTAGCAATGTACGCCAAAGTAAATAAATATGGATTTTTAGAAACTCCATACTATAAATTAGAAAAAGATAAAGATGGACGCACTAGAATGACTGATGAAATTGTTTATCTTGCAGCTTACGACGAAGAACTTTCCCACATCACAGATGCGTCTGTGGATATTGACGACAAAGGCTATATTATTCAAAAACAAGTTCCATTAAGAAGTGGTGGTCATTTTTCTTTGGGTGACATTTCATTAGCCGAATATATGGAAGTTGTCCCACGTCAAGTTGTAGGAATTTCAGCAGGACTTATTCCATTTTTGTCTAACGACGACGTTGCTCGAGCTTTAATGGGTACACAACAAATGTCTCAAGCAGTACCTTTAGTAAAACCAGAAGCTCCATTAGTTGGAACAGGAATTGAAGAAGCAATTGCACGAAACGCTAACGCAGTTTGTGTAGCCGAAGCCGCAGGCGAAGTTACTTTTGCCGATGCTTCAGTTGTTAAAGTATCGTACGACGGCAAAAAACCAGTCGAATATCATCCAGCAAAATTTTTAAAATCAAATTCTGACACTTGCTACAACCAATACGTTAGAGTTTCAACAGGACAAAAAGTCAAAAAAGGCGATATCTTAATCGAAGGACCGGCAGTTGATAACGGCGAAATTTCCATTGGTACCAACGTAACTGTTGCTTACATGATTTGGGAAGGATACGAATTTGAAGACGGAATTGTACTTTCAGATAGATTAGTAAAAGAAGACATTTTAACTTCGATTCATATCTCTGATTATGAAATTTCAGTACTCGAAACTAAACTTGGAAACGAAGAAATTACTTCAGACATTCCAAATGCCTCTGAAGATTCACTAAGAAACTTAGCCGAAGATGGAATTGTTGCTATCGGATCAAAAGTCAAGTCTGGGGATATTTTGGTTGGTAAAGTCGCACCTAAAGGTGAGGCAGACTTGTCAGCCGAAGAAAGATTATTACGCGCTATTTTTGGTGAAAAAGCTAAAGATGTTCGAGACAATTCATTAGTAATGCCACACGGCGAACACGGAGTAGTTATCGGCGTAAAAAGAGTTACAAAAAAAGAAAACGATCAACTTCCAGCCGGAGTATTAGAAGAAATCACAGTTTATGTTGCCCAACAAAAAAAGATTGAAGTCGGCGACAAATTAGCTGGACGTCACGGTAACAAAGGTGTTATTTCAGCAATTGTTCCTTCAGTTGATATGCCTCATTTAGTAGACGGTACTCCAATCGATATTGTATTTTCTTCCGAAGCCGTTTTAAAGCGTATGAACGTTGGACAAATTCAAGAAGCTCCATTAGGAATGGCAGCTGCAAAACTCGGTAAAAAATATTTAGTTCCAACATTAGAGAAAGTACCCCAAGAAGAAATTGATGCTGAATTAAACGACGCCAATGTTCCATTATCAGGAAAAATGGATTTAATTGACGGAAGAACCGGCGAATATTTTGCTGAAAAAGTCGTTGTAGGAAAAACCTATATTCTTAAATTAGTTCATATGTCAGAAGAAAAAATGCACGCTAGATCAACCGGACCATATTCATTGATTACTCAACAACCATTAGGAGGAAAAGCTCAATTTGGAGGTCAGAGATTTGGAGAAATGGAAGTTTGGGCACTCGAAGCCTATGGAGCCGCTCACATTTTGAAAGAAATGTTGACCATCAAGTCAGACGATTTAGTTGGAAGAACACAAGCTTATAGTGCCATTATTCAAGGTAAGACAATTCCCGAATCAAACGTTCCAGAAACATTTAAGCTTTTGGTACGAGAACTTAATGGATTAGGTTTAGGTATGGAGGCTCTCGCCTCTGAAGCTCCAGCTGAACCTGAGCAAGATGCAGTAGTTGCAGAAATTCCTGAAGAATTAAAAGAAAAAAATGTAGTTGAATCAACTGAAGGTTTAAGCGAAGTGGAAGATACTTCCAAGAAAGACGCTGAATAAAAATATGAAATATTTAGACGAATTAAAAAACTTTGACGCTATTAAAATTTATTTGGCATCTGGTGACGAAATCTTGTCATGGTCATTTGGTGAAGTTACCAAACCAGAAACAATAAACTACAGAACCTTTAAGTCAGAACGCGAAGGTTTATTTGATGAGCGCATTTTTGGACCTGTTAAAAACTACGAATGTTATTGCGGAAAATACAAAGGAATAAGATACAAAGGTGTTATCTGCGATAAGTGTGGTGTCGAAGTTACACATTCTAGAGTTCGACGCGAAAGAATGGGACATATTAAATTGGCTTCACCAGTAGCTCATGTGTGGTTCTTCCGAGGTATTCCATCTAAATTAGCACTTTTATTAGACATTTCTCCTAGAAATGTTGAATCAGTAATTTACTTTTCATCTTTTATCGTTACCTCTATGGATGGAAATAAAAAAGCTCAAGCTATTTCAAACGTCGAAAAAGATTTTGAAAAAGCCAAAAAAATTATCGAGTCAGAATTAGATAAAGAAATTGCTCCATTTGAAAAAGAACTCGCACAATTTGATAAGAAACCAGAAGACTTTAAATCTCAAGAAGAAGCCTTAAAAGTTAAACAAAAGATTCAAACAATTAGAAATGGTTTCGAAAAACGCATCGAAGAAACTCAAAAAGAATACAAAATTATTCAAAGAAAAATCGAAAGCATCGAAATCTTTAGTGTTTTATCAGACAACGAATACTTAGCTCTTGCTCAATACGTCGACGTTTTTGCAGAAATGCAAATCGGTGCAGAAGCCGTCAGAAATATCTTGGCAGAAATGGATTTAAATCAACTTTCAACTCAATTACGCGATGAGTTAGACACAGCAAAAGGCCAAAAAGCTTCAAAAATTGCTAAAAGATTAAGAGTTGTCGAACAATTTAGACGCGCAGGAATTGGACCAGATCGAATGGTTTTGCAAATTATTCCAGTAACTCCTCCTGACTTGCGCCCAATGGTTCAATTAGAAGGTGGAAGATTCGCTACTTCAGACTTAAACGACTTGTACCGAAGAGTTATTAATAGAAACAATCGATTAAAAAGACTCTTAGATCTAGGTGCCCCTGAAATTATTATTCGAAACGAAAAAAGAATGTTGCAAGAATCGGTCGATGCTTTATTTGACTCTTCAAAACAACGCCAAAAATTAAGAGCAGCTAAAGGTAAAAAAGAGCTCCGCTCACTAGCAGATATGTTAAAAGGTAAGCAAGGTATTTTCCGACTTAACTTACTTGGAAAACGCGTCGATTATTCAGGTCGTGGAGTTATTATCAACGGACCAACTTTAAAATTAAACGAATGCGGTTTACCACGCGAAATGGCTCTAGAATTATTTAAGCCATTCGTTTTACGAGAAATTTTATCACGTGGTTTAGCTCCTAACGTTAAGAGTGCAAAATTTGTTTTAGAAAACAGAGATTCACAAGTTTGGGATATTTTAGAAGACTTGGTTAAAGATCACCCAGTACTTTTGAACCGAGCTCCTACACTTTGGAGACTTGGTATTCAAGCATTTTATCCAAAATTAATAGATGGAAATTCAATTAGACTTCATCTCTGCGTTTGTACAGGTTTCAACGCTGACTTTGACGGAGACCAAATGGCTGTTCACCTTCCATTATCTGAGCCAGCTAAAGAAGAAGCTCGAAAAGTTGTCATTTCAACAAATAACTTGTTAAACCCTTCAGATGGAAGTCCTACATCAATTCCAACAAAAATTATGTTGTTTGGAATTTTCTTTATGACATCTATAGATGAAAAGCTTCCAGCAGTTGCTTCAATTTTTGCAGATAAAACAGAATTGTTATACGCGACTGATGCAGCTCGCAAAGTTGGTTTACGCCAAAAAGTTAAAGTTGCTATTGACGGACAAATTGTAGATACAACCCCAGGAAGAGTTTTGTTTAACGAAATTATTCCTTCTTCATTTGGATTTATAAATGAAGAAATGACCAAGAAAAAAGTAAACGAATTAATAGCCAAAGCTTTTGACCACGAAACTCGCGACGTCATCGTTAAGTTAATCGATGACTTAAAAGATTTAGGTCTTCACTACGGAACAATTTCAGGACAATCAGTTTCTTTAGCAGATGTCGAAATTCCAGCTAACCGAGAAAAGATTATTCAAGAAGGTCGCGATTCCGTTATGGAAATAGACAAAAACTTTAGACGAGGTTTAATTACCAAAACCGAAGCTCAAAGATTAACCGAAGACGTTTGGAACAAAGTCACAGCCGATATCGATAACGAAGTTTGGAATAATTTAAGCGCCGACAACCCAGTTAAAGTACTTGTTAGATCTGGTTCTACACGAGCTTCACGAGACCAAGTTAAGCAAATCGCCGGAATCAAAGGTTTGGTTGTTGATCCAACAGGAAAAACTGTACAACTTCCTATTTTAGGAAACTTCAAGATTGGTCTTTCAGGACTTGAATACTTCGTATCTGCAAGAGGAGCTCGTAAGGGTTTGGTCGACAAAGGTTTAAAGACTGCTGATGCTGGTTATTTAACTAGAAGATTAGTCGATGTTGCACAAGATGTTTTGGTTCGAGAAGATGACTGCGAAACTAATAAAGGTCGCGAAATGAAAGTTGGCGAAAATACAATTTTACAAACATTTGTTGATAGAGCTGCAGGAAGATATTTATCATCTGATGTTAAAGTTGGCAACAAAGTATTATTTAAAGCCGGAATTTTACTAACTCGAGATCAAGTTAAAGAATTAATGGATGCTAAAGTAGAAAAAATCTACTTAAGATCACCATTAACTTGTGAAACCCGTCGCGGAGTTTGCGCTACTTGTTACGGAACAGATTTAGTAACCAGAGAACTTGTTAAAATAGGAACAGCAGTAGGAGTTGCAGCTGCACAATCAATTGGAGAACCAGGAACTCAGTTAACAATGAGAACTTTCCACACCGGAGGAATTGCAGGAAAAGACATCACACAAGGTTTACCAAGAGTTGAAGAAATAGTTGAAGCCAGAGCACCAAAATATTTATCAACTATGAGTGAAATAACCGGAACAGTTCACATTTCTAAAAATGGTGACGAAAGAAAAATTACCGTAATCGCAACCGACATTAAAGATGACATTCAAACAGCCGATTATTTAGTCGACCCAGTTGCCGAAATAATTGTGGATGATGGACAAGTAGTTGGAAAAGGTGAAAAACTTACAGCCGGACATTTGGACCTAACCGATTTGTTAAGAACAGTCGGAATCGACGAAACTAAAAAATACATTATCGATGAAATTCAAAAAGTTTACGCTTCACAAGGAGTTTCATTAAATGAAAAGCATATCGAAGTTATTGTTAAGCAAATGTTTAACAACGTTCGTATCGAAGAAATAGGCGACACCGACTTTTTGGTCGGAGAATTGGTCACTCGAGCCAAGTTTGAAGAAGAAAACGAAAGAGGTATAGCCGCAGGAGGAACTCCAGCTACAGCCAATGTAATTTTGTTAGGAATAACTAAGTCTTCATTGAATACTGATAGTTTCTTGTCAGCAGCTTCGTTTATTCAAACAAGTACAGTGTTGACCGATGCAGCAGCTTCTGGTAGAGTCGATCAGCTTTTAGGTTTGAAAGAAAACGTCATCATCGGACGATTAATTCCAACCGGAGATAGCGCTAAGTTAGACTAAATTTTTCGCATGTTGCTCGAAAACGGTCCTCGCTGTATACATCTGCGGGATGTTTTCTCACAACACACTAAAAATTTAACAAAGGATACAAATGCCGACTATTAATCAGTTAATAAGAAATAAAAGAAAAAGTAAAAGAAATAAGAATAAAACAAAAGCCTTAACAGAAATTTGGAACTCAAAAAAGAGAGTTTCAAAATGGCACCAAAGTCCTTTTAAAAAGGGAGTTTGTTTGCAAGTTAAAACAGCTACTCCAAAAAAACCAAACTCAGCCCTTCGAAAAGTTGCTAGAGTTCGTTTATCAAATAGACGCGAAGTAACTGCATATATTCCAGGTGAAGGTCATACTCTACAAGAGCACTCAGTTGTTATGGTTAGAGGCGGAAGAGTTAAAGATTTGCCAGGAATCAAGTATACTATTGTTCGAGGAAAATTTGACTTACTGGGAGTTCAAAACCGAAAGACTTCTAGATCAATTTACGGTCAGAAAAGACCAAAAGCCTAAAGGCAAGAAAAAAATATGAGATCAGGTAACCCTAAAAAAAGACCAACACAAACAGACGTAGTTTTCAAATCCAGAGTGGTTGCCCGTATGATTAACACAATTATGAAGGCTGGTAAAAAATCTATAGCCGAAAAAATTGTTTATTCCGCACTCGATCAACTTTCTCAAGATAAAAAAGAGGCAGTTACAATGTTTGAACAAGCAGTAAAAAATGTTATGCCTTTACAAGAAGTTCGCTCTCGCAGAGTCGGTGGAGCAACTTACCAAGTTCCACAACCAGTAAGACACGAACGCGCAGAGGCCTTAGCTGTTCGCTGGATTGTCGATTCAGCTGCAGGTAAAAAAGGAAAACCAATGGTTAATAAATTGTACGAAGAGTTGAAAAACGCTTTCGATAATACCGGATCTGCCATTAAAAAACGAGAAGACGTTCACAAAATGGCCGAAGCAAATAGAGCATTTTCACACTTTAGGTTTTAACTCGTATGGCCGACGTTTCCTTTGACAAACAATACCCATTAGAAAAAATCCGCAACATTGGAATTATTGCCCATATTGATGCCGGAAAAACCACTACTACCGAACGCATTTTGTATTACACCGGAAGAACTCACAAAATTGGAGAAGT
>DATIHK010000020.1:0-8153 GCA_035480775.1 Saccharimonadales bacterium (SeqCode)
GCTCCACAAATCGTTCACGATGGTGTTACCGTTGCTAAAGAAATCGAAGTCGAAGATAAATTTGAAAACATGGGAGCTCAATTGGTTAAAGACGCTTCCAGTAAAACTAATGACGTTGCCGGAGACGGAACCACAACCGCAACCGTTCTAGCCCAAGCATTAGTCGAAGAAGGTTTACGAAACGTTTCAGCCGGAGCCAATCCAATGATAGTTAGAAAAGGACTCGAAAAAGCCGCTGAAGCAGTCGTCGCTGAAATCAAAAACTTAGCCAAACCAATTTCCACCAAAGAAGAAAAAATTCAAATTGCTACAACCACAGCTCAAAACGAAGAAATCGGAAAATTAATCGCCGAAGCAATGGAAAAAGTTGGAAACAGTGGAGTCATTACCGTCGAAGAATCCAAAGGATTTGAGGTCGAACTAGAATACAAAGAAGGAATGCAATTTGATAAAGGATTTGCCTCAGCTTATTTCGTAACCAACACCGACAAAATGGAAGCCGTCATCGACGATCCATATATTTTAGTTACCGATTCCAAAGTTTCTAGTTTGCAAGAATTATTACCAATGCTCGAAAGTTTTGTGAAAGTTTCTAAAAATCTCGTTATCATTTCTGATGATGTCGACGGAGAAGCTTTAGCAACTTTAGTTCTCAACAAATTAAAAGGAACCTTTAACGTTTTAGCCTTAAAAGCTCCTGGATTTGGAGATCGTCGCAAAGCCATGCTCGAAGATATCGCAGTTTTAACAGGCGCAACTTTAATAAGTGAAGAAATCGGCCGCAAATTAGATTCAGCTCGCGTCGAAGATTTAGGTCGCGCTGACAGAGTTATTTCTGACAAAGACAATTCCACAATAGTTGGAGGAAAAGGTAACCCAGAATTAATTAAGCAACGCGTCGAACAATTAGGACGCCAAATTGAAGATTCAACTTCAGATTACGACAAAGAAAAAATGCAAGAACGCTTAGCTAAACTTTCTGGCGGAGTTGCTGTAATTCAAGTTGGAGCCGCTACCGAAGCCGAACTCAAAGAGAAAAAATTGCGTGTTGAAGACGCAGTTCACGCTACCAAAGCTGCAGTCGAAGAAGGAATTGTAACTGGCGGAGGAATAGCCTTTTTGAGAGCCCGCTCAGTAATCAGTGGATTAAAGCTCGAAGGTGAAGAAGCAACTGGAGCTAAAATTTTATACAATGCTTTAGAAAAACCAGCTCGATTAATTATCACCAATGCAGGCGAAGACGCTGGAAAAGTTTTAGGCGAAGTCGATCGACTTAGCGCTGAACAAAAAAATCCAAACTTAGGTTTTAACGTTTTAACTATGAAATATGTTGACCTCGTCAAAGACGGAGTTATGGATCCTGCAAAAGTAACACGCAGTGCGATTCAAAACGCTGTTAGTGTTGCAATTATGATTTTAACTACAGAATGTCTAGTCGCAGATGCACCAAAGAAAGAATCTGCACCAATGGGCGGAATGCCTGGAGGTATGGGTGGCATGGGCGGTATGGATGGAATGATGTAGCTTTTTTGTGCTATATTACAACTAATGTTAGCAGTTCCGCGGAGGAGACCCTGCAATGAACAAATCAGGATTGCCCACCATCACCGGAGTAATCACCGATAAAAAGCTGGTCGAAGGCGTTATCCAAACGATTTCGATGCAATACGACTCCGAAGGAAAAAAGGTAGTCTGGAATGGAGAATATCGCCGCGAAGGAATCCACAAGATAATAGTCTTTTTGGAGATTCACACGCCACTGTATGTTTGGAGTTTTTTTCCGAGGCGCCCTATTATCCAGCGGTTTGTATTGCAAATCGACAATGCTACAGTTTTTCCAGCTTTTGAACATACGGATAACGAAAGACACGGTTTCAGTAAATGGATTTTGACCGAAACCCACGTACAGACCAATGATCGTTCTGGAACGTTTGATTTTATTCACGATTATTGATAAATAGCTTGTTAAATATTTGTGAGCAAGCGTAAGCCCCACTTTTACCCGTGGGGCTTTTCTATGGTAAAATCCAACCAACATTGGACAATGTGCACAACTAGAAGCCAGGGAGGCAACCGTGAAAAAGCAGGCACCTACAACACCTCGCCAAATCGATATAAGCGGAAATTGGCCCTTGCTGGATACTTTTGGGCATCGAGAAACCGAAATCGCCGCCTATGGCGTTCTCAAGTTCCTGCAAGAAAAAAAGCGCTCTTGGAAAGGGGCTTTTACCAAAATGGAGGCAATGCAAAACGTTTATAAAGGCTCTTTGGGTTCGTTTGACGAAGGCTTTGATGAACTCAAGCGCCGTGTCTTGATTGAGGTCTTACCCAACAATCGCTTTCGAGTGACTCAAAAGTTTATCGACATCTGCTATAAGTATCATCCGGTCAAGAGCTAAGGTCACAAAATGGCTCCCGATTTAGAAGTTGTCTCTACTTACACTTTCACGGGTGCACTCTCGCATGAAAAGCTCTTTACATCTGCATTAGAAGATTTACGCAAACGCTATGGACAAGCACTTGGGGTAGAGATAATCTATCGTGCTAACCCCGATGGGAATGCGCTTAAAGGAATTGTTGACATATACACTCCACACCGCATTCTGCGCTTTCTGAAACCCAGCATTGAAAGGTGTTTGCTGTCTGTCGACAATCCGGTATACATTTCTTCGATGCAATCTGGAGTTCGTTACCATCTCACAACTGTTCCGGTTAAACGTTATTCTGGAGCACTGATTATTAGCAAAAAGTAAGTTTTTGCTGCTACACTAGACCCTCGTCGCTCTCAAGCCCCGGGGGTTCTTTTTTTTGTGGTAAAATCCAATTAACATTGGGTAATACACTCGGACTTTGGAGGCAAATCATGATCACTCTGGTTGGAGCTATGACCGGTTCCAAACTGTACGAAATGGTTTTGAAAGCTCTGCAAGATGAATATGCCGAAAGTGGCGTAAATATAACTCCGGTTAAAAAACTTACCGGGCGCGAAACCGGCGGAATAATCGAGATGAAAACTCCGCAAAAGTTGTGGGGGGTTTTTCCACTGCGACCCATTCGTGAGCGATATATTCTGGAACTAGGTTCAGTGCACCCTACTCCCGATAAAGGCGATGGGCAAGAATATCTGGACGTGTCTTACGATCTAAAACTTTTCCACAACAGGGATCGTCACGGATCTATTATGTTCAAACACAACAAATGAGCATCAAACCGTGGTGGGAAACTATCGGTCGGGATTACGAAGGTCGTTATCGCTGGCTCACACGCAGAAAGTTGATAGGTGAGTTGCTGATACAAGTGCGAGGATCTTTGCTTAAAGGTGCTACTTCTTTCGATATTGTCGACACACCCGAGCCTTGGCTTGCAACAGTGAAGATCACAAAACCGTTCCAAATCTTAGGACGTACGCTTTTTGTACAGACCTACAAGTTGATTGTCGAAATTCAGGGGGCCCGCATTATTGGCGTAAACGGAAGTATTTACATGATGCAAGTCAGGTGGACTAGTTATCATCTAAACAGTCGCCCGAGTAATCCTGATTATCGCGAAAACGAGTTCACTATCAAGCGGTATTGAACGCAAGATGAATTCAAAGTGGCCCCCGGCCTTGCTGCTCCCGGGGGTCCTTTTTTTGGTCAACTATTAAGCTATCTTATTAATTTTTTCAGTTTCTGATTTGGGAATCTCTACTTTTACTACTCCAAATTCGACTGTAGCTTTAGCTTTTGACTCATCCACCAGATGTGGCAAAATCGTTATATAGCAAAACATCGTCTGTCGAGTATTTTTATAGATTATTTTCTTTTTATCTTTTTCTTTGTCAGATTCTACGAGATTGCCGAAAATGCTTAAAACATTTTCTTCAATCTCTATCGAAAGTTTGTCTTCGGGTATCCCCGGAATTTGGGCTTCAACGACGACTTCTTTATCAGTTTCGTACATATCGATTCCGGTAGAATTTACCGTGTCTGACCAGTTCATAAGAGACGCTTCACTTGGCCAATTGGAGTCGTCTATGAAAGAAGTCCACAAGGATGAAGATCGTGACTGTTGATTATAATTTTCTATAGGCATATTTTACCTCCTTCTTAATTTGATATGTCCATTCTGAAATTTATTTATTAAAGATTCATTCGGATTTTTGTTCGAACTGGGTAAGAATTTTGGGAGTCCAATCATGTTTATTGAAGTGTATAAAATTGTTTGTAGTTACTTCAGAAGTTTGTTTTTTCTTCATATATTTCATTTGAGCCGACCGCACAATACTTTCTAATTTTGTAACAAACTCACTTTGGTCTTTGCTCTTGTTTGCAAATTTTTCTGGGTAATTCACGTTAAAATTTCCGAGATAGGTATTAATCCACCGATTTCTTTTTAAAAATCTAAAATATATATTATCTCGATTTATTACTGGATGCATCATCGCAATTTCGTGAGCGACGTAAATATTTTGTTTTTCTTTATCCCATTCTAACTGTGATTCGTCGATTAAGATATTAGGGCAAATTTTTTTATTAGGATTTTCTTCAGTACGATAAACTCCCAATGATTTTAACGTCAAAACAACAAAAAGCCTAGTTAACCACAAGCGATTTTTCTCAGTAATAATAAAAATATCCACATCGTCATCTTTATCGGCGTTAAAAGCCGCTACTGAACCGGTAACGCCTAAAAATTTAATCCATTTAATTGCTTCGAGCTTTTTAAATACTTTTTCGCATCTTTGTAAATGTTCTTTGGAGTATTTTGCTCGTAAATCCCAACTTAAAGGTTTCAGTGTCGGAAGCATAAACTTTTCTTCTTTGGCTTTTATCGAGTTTTTTTTGTGAAGTTTGCGAACTGTCTTTTTAAAAAATTCGTAGTCAAAACCTTTTTTGCAAATCAAAAAAGTCTGTAGCTGAAAGAAACTCATTGGATATTTAAAAATCGCTCTATATTTTAGAGTATTTTTTACAGCAGCATCACAAGCTCGTTCTTTAGCCCGTTCGCGCGGTTGATGATTTATAATTTCTTCCGGCATATATATAAGATACTCTCCGCTGAGCTCAGAGGGATACAGAATCCAATGTTTTGTTTACAAGAGCATCTGCTTCTTCGTTTTGAGCACGTGGAACATGTACATACTTAATTGATTTAAAGTTCTTTTCAAGTTTTTTTACTTCTTTAAAGAATTCGCTCAAGCGCGCGTTCTTTACTTTGTACTCACCACGTAATTGTTTAACTACTAATTCGCTATCAAGATGGCAAGTAATTTCGTTTACATTCATTTTTGAGACCATGTGCAATCCCAAAATTATGGCTTGATACTCGGCTTCGTTATTAGTGCAAGTTCCTAAATATTTGGCGGTTTCGCTTACAACTATTCCTGAATCAGTTAAAACTGCCGCGGCGGCTCCAGGCCCAGGATTTCCGCGAGCCCCTCCGTCAGTATTCAATATCATGCCTGCTCCTTAAGGTAGGATTTAAAACTCAAAAACAAAACTGATAGCAAAAAGCCTAATAACATTCCAATAGATAAATTCACCCAAACATTTCTAAAAGTTTCTTGCACAACCGGCTGGTTGTTAACTAAGGCTACGTGTAAAAATGGATCGCTTGTTTGGCTGAGTTTGTCCGAAGTGTCTACAGTAGATTGTGCTAACGCTTTGAAAGCGCTTTCTGCTTTTTTTGGATTAGTAGCCGTTACGCTTAAAGTAATTAATTGATTAGCAGTTTTGGTAGTTTTAATTTGTCGGTTAAAACGTCGCAAACTTTGTTCAGTAATATCTATGCCCAGTTTTTTTAATGCCAAAGTTCTGACATCGTCGCTTTCGAGTAGTCCTAGCACAGTGTTGGAATACGCTATAGCTGTTTGCTGATTGTAGTAACCTTCATATGTAAAAAATCTTCCTGCGCCGTTTTCTACCGAGCGTTCAACATAAAAGGTTCCAGCCGCCGAAAATTTTTGTGGAACAAAGTAATAAAGGGCAATTCCGGCAACTCCAAATACAAATGTAACCACAATTACGCTTACAGCACTTTTTTTAATTAATCTAACTAACATTTTAAGTTCCACCTGCGTATTATATCGCCTTTTGTAATCTTGTGAAATTGCAACTTTTACCTTTTGAGTCTTGAAAAAATGTCTATATAAAATATACTTATGATAAGGCGCAATGCGTCAAAAAAAGCTGCCCAATGCCAAACACAAATGTAATTAAAAAATCACCTTTGGCTCCAACTGTAATTATTGCAGGAGGTGCCGGATTTATAGGATCTCACCTTGTTGAAGCCCTTTTGCTCAAAGATGCTCGGGTAATAGTTTTGGATAATTTTCAAACCGGTAAAGACTCCTACGTCAACGAATTTTTAACAAATCCTAAATTCGCTATCTATAACGTGGATATTAATGCAGGATTACCTGCAGAAATTGAAAGTGTAGATTACATTTTTCACCTCGTAGATGTCGAAATTTACCTACAAAACAAAGAAAATATTAATCTTGATTTACTTTTAACAAATGCCATTGGAACTAAAAATTTATTAGACTTAGCCAACCGTTCTCAAGCCAAGTTTTTGCTAGTTTCTTCTACCGACGTTTATCGAGGACACCTTTCTAACGCCAACCTCTCCCAATATTTTGGGCAAACTATAGATGAAGAAAACAAATATTCTCTTGCCGAAGCAAAGCGCTTTGCAGAAGCTTTAGTTTGGGAATACTTTAAAAAATACAATACCGATGTGCGTGTTGCCCGTATTCCTGAAGTTTTTGGTCCTAAAATGAATATGGATGCTAGTGGTAATTTAGGGCTCTTTTTAAAAGACATCATGGAGAAAAAAGACTTAACTGTATACGGCGACGGTATAGAAAAAGAATATTACCTCTACATTACTGATGTTGTTGCAGGAATAATAAAAGCTCAGTTTTCTAAAGGTTCTGAAGGCAAAATTTATACTCTAGTCGGACAAGAACCTTATTCCACACTCGAAGTCGCCTACTTATTAAAAAGTCTTGCCGATCGCGAAGTAAAAATTAATTTTAGACCATCTAAAAAAGATGGTGCTTCGTATGAGATAAAAATTCCAGACACGCATACACTTAGAGATTTAAAGTGGGAGCCCAAAGTAAATTTAAAAGATGGATTAATGAAAACTCTAAAATGGTTTGGTTATGAACCCAATGTTCATTCGTTTAAACCTGGCAAACTAATCGCAGAAAAATCTGCCGAAAAAATGATAGCTAAAAATGGAGTCGATACTTTAGCTGATGTTATGCCTGCCGAAAAGCCAGTCCAAGATCAACAGCCTGCAAAAAAGAAATTTTCGTTTAACCTTAACTTTTTTGGCAAACCAAGAAACAAAGAAGAATCGCAACCTAAAGAGCAAAAGACTGAATCAACAGCACAATATACGCAAGGTATTTCACCGGCATTACTTCGTGTTCCTGAACAGCCCCAAAAAGTAGAAAAGGCAGAAGAAGTAGCTTCTATATCTCCGCCAAAAAAAGGTTCTGTTAAAAAAACATTATTTATGTTGATGTTGGTTGTAAGTTTAGTGATTTCATTTGTAGCGGTTTTTGTAGCATTTCCGTTATTTCAAACTTATGTAAATGCAAAAGACGGAGCTTCGGAACTTGAAACACTGCCCAAGACTTTGGGACAATTTGATGCTTCAACTAGTCAAAAAAACGCCAACGCAGCTTTTCAACATTTTTATAAGGCCGATATGTACTTTAAGCGTGTTAACTGGGTTTTTGTTTTAACAGGAAAGTCAGAGCAATACACTTCGTTTAGCCGACTGCTTACTTCTAGCGTCTATTTTTCGCGCTCTATTTACAACGTCTCAAAAGCCATATCACCGTTTAGTTCAATTTGGGAAGTTGTAAGACCAAATTCAAATCAAGTTTTTAATCAAGATCAATTTGATAAGTCAAAATTAGATCTTGAAAGCTCCAAAAATGATATTCAACTTTCGTTAGCTGAATTCAAATATGTAAACAAAGACGTACTTCCTGAGATGGTTCGCCAAAAAGCAGGTGCTTACGAAAACGCCCTAAACATGACTGCAGAAAGTCTCGATGCGCTGCTAGCTACAGTTACCGATTTGCCGGATATTTTAGGAATTAATTCGCCTAAAAAATATTTGATTTTATTTCAAAATTCCAACGAAATTAG
>DATIHK010000021.1:0-2026 GCA_035480775.1 Saccharimonadales bacterium (SeqCode)
AAAATGTTAATATACGACCATGTTTAAAGAAATCGAGTCAGTTCCCAACTTTCCTGAACAAGAAAAACAAACACTTAAATATTGGCAAGAATTAAACGTGGTCGAAAAACTAAAAAATCTGCGCAAAGGTTCCAAAGCCAAAGTTTATTACGATGGACCAATTACAGCTAATGGACTTCCTCATTATGGTCACGCCATTACGTGGACAATGAAAGACGTAATTCCAAGATATTGGGCGATGAAAGGTTATTACGTTGATCGAAGTATGGGATGGGATACCAAAGGAATTTTAGTTGAGTATGAAGCCGAAAAAGAACTGGGTTTTAAATCTAAAGAAGATATAAAAACATACGGAGAAGCCAAGTTTATTCAATATTGTCGCGACTTCGTTGCGAAGTTTCAACAAGTTATTATGGATTATGAAGGCCGCCTTGGTCGTTGGTTTGATCCGGCTGCAACTTATTCGACTGCAGACGCCGCTTACGTCGAAAGTATGTGGTGGGCTTTAAAAGAGCTCTACAAAAAAGGATTGCTCTACGAAGGCCATAAAACAGTTGCTTACGATACTCGCGCTGGCATGACGCTATCCACCCACGAAGTCGCTGATGGAGGTTATAAAGAAGTCGAAGATTCGTATGTTACTGTGAGATTTAGACTTGTTAAAGAACCAGACACTTACTTTTTAGCTTGGACTACCACCCCTTGGACTGTTCCCGGAAATTTAATGATTGCTGCAAATAAAGACCTTAAATACGCCAAAGTCTTGGTAGGAGGTGAAAAATATATTGTTGCCAAAGATAGAGTAGATACTCTTTTTGAAGGAAAAAACAAAAAGATCCTTGAAGAATTATCGGGAGCAGAACTTGAAGGATTGGAATACGATGCTGTATTTAAATTTTTCGAAAACAAACGCTCTGAAGGATGTTTTAGAATAATTTTATCTTCTCATGCTAATGCAGACGAAGGAACAGGACTTGTACATTTAGCACCGTATGGTGAAGAAGATTACGAGCTTTTTATGAAATTGGGAATTTCGATGTTTGATTATCTTAACGATGTTGGACACTTCACTTCGATGATTCCACAATATGAAGGGTTGTTTTACAAAGATGCTAATTCCAAGATAATAGATGATTTACAAACCATGGGATCACTTTTTGCCACCGGAAAAATTCTCCACAGAATGCCAATCGGCTCAAGAACTGGAACCCCGCTAATTTATAAACCGGTTAAAAGTTGGTATATCGCAACATCTAAAATTAAAGACAAAATGATAGAGCAAAATCAGCTAACCAATTGGTACCCTGAGCACTTAAAAAATGGTAATGCCGGAATTTGGATTCAAAATGCTCGTGATTGGGCTTTGAGCCGCACGCGATACTGGGGAACTCCTTTGCCAATCTGGGTTAATGATGAAACTGGCGAACAAATTTTTATTGGATCATTTGCCGAGCTCGAAGAAAAATCTGGCGCAAAAGTTACCGATCCGCACAGACCGTTTGTCGACGAAATAACTTGGAAAGACGATGTAAAAGGAGGTACTTTTAGACGCATCAAAGATGTTATCGATGTGTGGTTTGATTCAGGATGCATGCCTTTCGCGCACGTTCACTATCCGTTCGAAAACGAAGACAAATTTAAACAGGTTATGCCCGCAGATTATATTTCTGAAGGTCCAGATCAAGTTAGATTGTGGTTTTATGTTATGCATGTTGTTGGAGTTGCACTCTTTAACCAAATTCCGTATAAAAATGTAGTCACAATCGGAACGATGCTCGATGAAAATGGCAAAAAGATGAGTAAAAGCAAGCGCAATTATAAGCCGATGGACGAAGTCTTAGATCAATATGGTGCAGATATTCTAAGATACTTTGTTTTAAACTCGCAAATAGTTAAAGGCAGTGACGCCATCTTTAAAGAAGATTATCTAATCGAAGCTCGAAAAGAATTTTTCTTAATTTTATGGAATTCACTTAAATATTTCTCGACTTATGCAAATTTATATGAACTTAAACCGAGCCAAGAA
>DATIHK010000022.1:0-12572 GCA_035480775.1 Saccharimonadales bacterium (SeqCode)
GTGGAACCACTTTAGCTAAAAACGCCTTAGACGTAAATGGATCAGTTGCCTTTGGAACTCTACCAACCACAGCAATACCTATTGCCAACTCAGCTTACTTCTCAGGAAACGTTGGTATTGGTAACTCAAACCCAACCTTAAATTTTGTTGTTACTGGTACCGGTCAAATTTCAACCTCTTTAACAGTTGGCGCAACCACAGCAACTAAACAAGTATTTGAATCTTCAGGTAGATCAGCTTTTGGTACACTTCCAGGTGGGCAAATTCCAATTGCAAACTCAACTACATTCTCTACTAATGTTGGTATTGCAACCACTAACCCCTTACAAACCTTATCGGTTGTTGGATCCATAAGACAAACTGGTTGTATTACTGCAGGAAATCTTAACGCCAACACTTCAGGTGATATTATTTGTTCGGCTTCTGATACCAGACTTAAGAATGTTCAAGGCACCTATACTGGTGGAATTAGTGAATTATCATCCATTAATCCTATTGTTTTCACTTGGAAACCTGGAATTGATATGGATCCATTAACTCACGTCGGATTCTCAGCACAAAATGTTCAAACCGTTTTACCGCAAGCTACACCACTAATGACTAGTGGTAGTGGAGCTGGTTATTACGCTTTCGATTCGACAGCAGTACTAGCTTTGACGGTCAATTCTGTCAAAGAACAACAATCTCATTTAGAAGCAATAGATAAAGATATGCAAGCTATAAAAGACTCTACTACTATAGATTTTATAAATTCTCATGTTACAAGAGCGGATCAAAATGAAACTATTACTGGTAATTGGGCATTTACAAATGGATTAACTATAAATTCGTCTACTTCTACACCTGTTGCAGCCGGAATTAAGTTCTCAAACTCAGGCGGTGGGGGATTTGTTGATGGAATTGATATGTCCAACTTCACAATTGTGAATATTGGAGCGACAGGTACAGATTTTACTGCAACAGGCGGCTTAACTTTAGCCGGAGCATTACAAACTAATAATGTTACTTCAGGTGGATCTGATTTGGCATTAAAGACTGGTGGAAATGGGAAAATACAAATCGGAGGTTCCACGTTAGGTGTAGGAACTACAGCACCAGATTTACTAATGCTGGATGTTAAATCAAATGCAGGGGATCCAGTTGGTTATGAAGGTGCAATGTATTACAACAGTAACTCTCATAAATTTAGATGTTTTCAAGATACTGACTGGATTGATTGTTCCGGTTCAAGTAGTTCAAATTCCAATAATAAAAATGTTCTTGCTTTTATGCCTTGGGGTCCTTGTACAGACGGAAAAGCCTGCGAAGTCGTAGGAGCTGGTTGTTCAGAGGCGACAGACCTATCCACTATTAGTCAAAGAGGAAATGCTTTTATGGTAGATACAGACACCTTTCATACTGTGAAATTACGCTTTACTGGTGCTTTAGCTAATTCTCAAACCGGAACTGTAAGTGTAAAACTAATTAACCTAAGTGATTCAACTGAGATTCTTACTACAAATTTTAGTACAGGAACTAGTTGTGAAGATCGTTCAAGCGACACAATAGATATTAGTAGTTTAAAAGGTACTAAAATGTTTGCTATACAAGTAGGGGATTCAATAGTATCTGATGATCCATTGTTATCCGGCATAGTTGTGGAGTTTGGAATATGATGAGAATTAATAATAAATTATTGATTTTTGTAGGTATAGTTTTATTAACTTTAATTAGAATCACTCCCGTTTATGCTTTGTCATGGGTGATGAAAAGCAATCAAGATAATGTTATAAGTTTAGAAGGTACCTGCGACGGCTCGGATCTTAAAGTTTCATTATATCCACAAGGCAAAAAAGACTTAGCTTACTCGGCTGGTATCAAATGTGATAACGGAATATTCAAATATAGCGATGATTTAACAAAGTGGAATCTTAAAGAAGGGGATTATGACATTGTAATTGACCAAGATACCTCACACAAAGAAGAAATAACAGTTACAAATAAAGAATCTCCGCTGCAACCTGCCAATAATACTCCGCTTAGTATAGAAAAAATCACACCTGATAAGGTATTTACAAATTCTCTTGATAGTCTCGAAGGAAACTTAGACTCTTTAACGCTTTCTTTAATTGATATCATGCACCAAGTTGATAAGACTTCTTATTCAAACTCTGTGAAACTAGTAATTAACTACTTTTTGAATATGGCTGCAGACAGTACTAAAGGAATGAGAGACAGTTTAGTTAGTATTGGAGATGTTTTAAAAAACGATTCAGTTATACATGGACCTTTGCTTCCGCCAGAAGTAATTAATGAAACCACGACCTCTGAATCCACAGAAACAAGTCAAACTACCTCTAGTGCGCTTCCTTGACCAAAGATAACGGCTCCTATACTATAAATTGATGAGATTTCCTTTTGTTTCAAAGAATTTATCCAAAATATTAGGAATAGTTGTTTTAGTTGCTGTTGTTCTTTCTCCGTCAATTTATTTTTATTTTAAATATCGCGAAGTAAATAACCTGTTACATGTTAATTCAGACAGTACACAAAAAGAAGACAGTGCACTAATCGCAAAAGTTGGACAGCTATTTGCTTTACCTGTAAATGAAGAACCTACAGTTGCAACTGTTGCTGACAAAAATAAATTAAAAGATAATCCTTTATTCAGTAAAGCGGAAAATGGAGATAAAGTTTTGATTTATAAAGTTTCAAGAAAGTTGTTTCTATATAGACCTTCTATTAATAAATTGATAGATGTTGCATACATATCTATTAATCAAAATACAACTAATGCTGTTTTAGAAAGTTCGTCAGATCATAATCAATGACACATTTTTATGGAGCCCTTTCACGGAATCGAACCGTGGACCTACTCCTTACCATGGAGTTGCTCTACCATCTGAGCTAAAAGGGCTCGATGCGGATTTACACTAGTTCGCCAAGCGAACAAATCCGCGGAGGGTGCTATCCAAAAAAGCTTTGGTGCCGGGAGAGGGACTTGAACCCCCGAAGGCGTAAGCCAGCTGATTTACAGTCAGCTCCATTTGACCACTTTGGTATCCCGGCACGTTCGCAGTGACTTTTTCGAAAACGGTCCTCGCGCGTACACTGCGGAATGTTTTCTCAAAAGCACATGCTCACTGGCGTTAATATCGTTAATATATGGAGCCTGGACTGAGATTCGGACTCAGGACCTGCGGTTTACAAAACCGCCGCTCTAACCAACTGAGCTATCCAGGCACGCACTGCGTGTGGTGCCCTAAACATTCCTTACGCACTCCAGATTCTACCAAACACTACCTCATTTTTATAGGAGCTGTTAAAAAACATTAGAAGATTGTCAATTTAAAGCTTTTATGGTTTAATTTGCAAGCTATGTCAAGAATATGTGACTTTTGCGGAAAAGGATATTTAAAAGCAAATCAAGTTCCACGTGGAGTTGGAAGACGTGTTACACGACGTACAACTATTCATCAGAAACCAAATTTGCGCTCTACAACCATTGAAATAAATGGTGCTAACAAACACGTTCGAATTTGCGCTTCTTGCTTAAAAAGAATGGATTTCGATATCAAAAAGTCCAAAGCCGCTGAAGCTTCTTCTACTGTATAAATCCGTTTTTAAATTGCTGCCAGTCTAGTACTTTTCCACCTTCTACTTGGAGTCTTTTTATATTAAGTTCATCATTTTCTATTTCGGCTTCAAAGATTTTAACTTTTAAATCTCCATTTTTATCATTTTTTAATTTTAAATTTAGTTCACCTAAAGTTGTCCAGGCTATTGGCCAAGGGTTAAAAGCTCTAATTTGGCGTTCAATTTGTACCGGAGTTTGTTTAAAATCAATTTTGGCATCTTCTTTGTAAATAAAAGTATTTTTTGGATGTGTTTTGGAATTTGTATATGTTGCCTTGGAATTATCTTGAGATAGGGGAGTTATTTCACTTTTTACATACCCATTTATAACTTCTGGAAGTTTTTCGGCTGCTTCGACAAACATTTCTTTATAAAGTGCCCCGGCGGTTATATTTTGTGGAATTTTATACTCTATTTGAGATAGAATTTCTCCGGTATCCATATTTTTGTCCATAAGGTAATATGTGATACCAGTTTTTGTTTCACCGTTTAAAAGTGCAAATTGCACTGGGCTGGCACCTCGGTATTTTGGAAGTAACGAAAAGTGAATATTGATTAATTTAAATTTAGGAGCATTTATGACTTCTTCTGGAATAATAAAGCTAAAGTCTGCAACAACGCCAACATCTATTTGGTACGTACCTAAAGCATTTGCAAGTTCGTGAGCAACATCTTTACTCAATTTGTCTATTTCAAAAAATTTAATACTATTTTGCTTGGCCCATTTTTTAACTTCAGTTTCTTTTAATAGCTGCTTGCGACCAAACTTTGAGTCACTTTTGGTAACACATAAATCTAAGTCAAAATTTAGTTTTAATTTTTCTAAAATTGGCAAAGAGCGGTCAGAAGTTCCAAAAAAAGCAATTTTTATTTTATTCATCGTCTTCTTCCTTATCGTAAAGATCGTCTAATTCTTTTTCGTTCAAAACTTTTCCCACGGTTCTAGAAGTAAATAAAACTCCGTCTAAATGATCAATTTCGTGCTGCATGACGCGTCCAAAAAATCCAGTAGCATTATATTTAACATCTTCGCCGTTTTCATTTTGAGCTTTTACTTTAATCTTTTTAAAGCGGGGAACTCTTCCATATGTATCTGGAATACTTAAACAGCCCTCCCAGCTTACTTGAGTTTCAGTTGATGTGTCGGTTATTTTTGGATTTACTAGGATGTGATCTTTTGTTAGTTCTATTTCTGGATTATTGGGGTCTTTTGTAAATCTACGAACAATGCAAATTCGTAAATTTGAACCTATTTGTGGAGCAGCTATTCCGGCACCTTCAGGATCGTGTGCGTGACTTAAAGTGTCTAGCAGGTCTTGAATTGTTTTTTTAGCTTCGTCGTCGATTTTTGACACCTTTTTTGTAGGTGTTGTAAGTATAGGATCGGGGATTTGTACAATCTTTTTGATTGCCATGGGTGTATTTTAACATTTAGCTTTACACATAGCATTTATATACTTATAATCTGCTCCACACTCGCAACATCAAAGGAGGCTTTAATGGGCCCATCGGATTTGGCAAAAGCTATTTACAGGAAGAATAAGCGGGTTTATCTTAAACCTGGATTTGAATCGGCAGTGTTTCTTTTACTAGCTTCTTTGAGTAGTCCAATGGATCGCGAAGTTCTCATTCGTTTTTATGGGCTTCGCGGTATTACATTTGGTTCGAGTTCACTGCAAGAGCTTGCAGAACACGGATCTCTTGTTACTTCATCTGAGCCGGTGACTGTTGAGAAGGTTAAACGAATCATTGATAACGCAGTAGAGAAGTTGCGAGTTAGAGAGCAAAGCGCAAAAGTCCTAGCACCCTACATTTTCGGGAGGCCTAGAAAAGTAAAGTAATTTAGTACATCGATGGGATTTGAATCCAAAAACCGAAGGTTGCTGTCTGGCCTTCGGTTTAGTCTTTTTTATACTCAATCTTGTGATAAACTCTGTTGGAAATGGAAATGTTAAATAAACTATTTGGGTTATTTTCCCATGACATTGGAATAGATTTAGGCACAGCTAATACTTTAGTTTATGTTCGAGGTAAAGGAATTTTGATTCGTGAACCAAGTGTTGTAACAATCAACAAAAAAACCCGCGAAGTTTTAGCCGTAGGTTCTGAAGCTAAGCGCATGATCGGAAAAACTCCCGCCAACATAATTGCTGTGCGCCCATTGCGGGATGGAGTAATTTCAGATTTTTATGTTACTCAAAAAATGCTCGAACACTTTATTAAACTTGTACACCAAATGCCCGGAAGTGCCGCCAGTTTGTCTCCGCTAATTTTGCCAAAGATTCCTAGACCTCGCGTAGTCTTAGGCGTACCGTCTGGAGTTACTTCTGTAGAGCGCAAAGCAGTTATAGATGCTGCACGTAATGCTGGCGCTCGAGAAGCATACTTAATAGAAGAACCTATGGCTGCTGCGATTGGGGCAAATTTGCCTATTGAAGAGCCACAAGGAACTATGATTGTTGATATGGGTGGGGGAACTACCGAAATTGCCGTTATTTCTTTAGGCGGACTAGTTGTAAATAAATCGCTCCGAATCGCTGGTGACGAAATGGATGCCGAAATAGTTAATTATGCTCGTGCAAAATACAATTTATTATTAGGTGAGCGCACAGCCGAAGAAATAAAATTTAGCATTGGAAACGCAATTGAATTTGAAAATGAAAATGAGCATAAAGCAATTTTACGCGGTCGCGATCTAAAAACAGGCTTACCTCGTTCGGTAGAAATATCACCAGCAGAAATCAGAGAAGCTTTAAAAAATCCAATTAATATTATTGTCAACGGCGTCAAAGATGCTGTCGAAGAAACTCCAGCAGAATTAGTTTCAGACATATTACGCAATGGCATTACTTTAGCAGGCGGAACTTCACTTTTACGGGGATTTGCTGATCTTATGACTCGCGAATTAAAGGTGCGAGTTCGGGTTGCTCCTGATCCACTAACCTGCGTAGTTCGAGGATGCGCCAAAACACTAGAAGATTTTGCACTTCTTGATCGTGTCAAAGTTTCTTAGTGTTAAAATGTGCTTGTGAAGAAACTATTTGTCGCTTTTGTAATACTTGCTTTGGGATTTTTGGGAGTTTTTAATCCATTTAGAACTGTTGTTCAATATATTTTTACCCCCGTAGAATTTGGGCTTAAAAATACCGCATCTTCTATAAAAGATACTGGTAATTTTTTTATTGCGCTTAAAGGGCTTAGAGACCAAAATATATCTCTAATTAAAGAAAATCAGAATTTAAAATCTATTATTTTGTCTTTAAAGCAAGCCGACGACGAAAACAAAATTTTAAGAACTCAATTGAACTTAAAAAACAGAAATACATTTGATAAAAAGCTTTTACTAGCTAATGTTATGGGGAACGCTAAAGATTTGACTGGTGGCTCTGTAATTATAGACAAAGGTACTAGGCAAGGAGTTAAAGCCGGGTCGAATGTAATACTAGCTAACTATCTAGTTGGAATAGTTAAAGATACCCAATCTGAAAGGAGCCTGGTCAGTCTTATCACTTCACCAGATATTTCTGCTACTGTTCGTGATATAGATGTTGCCCAGCATACCGAAGGTCTAGCAGTTGGACAGTATGGAACTTCTATTCAGATGACTAGAATTCTTCCAAATGAAGTAATTAATGTTGGCGATACTATTGTTACCTCAGGAAAAGACGGAATTTTTGACGCTAATTTATTGTTAGGTAAAGTTGTAAAGGTGGTTTCTGTTCCAGCGGAGCCTTTAAAAAGCGCGTATATTGAAACTCAAATAGATTTGGCAAATTTAGACAAAGTATTTGTAATTATCGAATGACGTCAAGACTACTTCGTATACTTGACGTCTATGCTTACAAAGTTCGCATATGAAAAAAATTGGAGTTCTAATTTTTGTGAATATATTGCTAGTTATTCTTCAAAACTCTTTTTTTAACGAGTTGTTTTCGGCAAAATTTAATCCTAATTTAGTCATGGCATTTGGCTTTGCATTTTTGCTTATGAATGATGAAGAAGTTGGCTTGTCTAGTTTATTAATAGGTGGTTTAGTATACGATTTATTAACTTTTGTTACCGTCGGATTCTCATCTTTTTTGTTTTTGATTCTATTTGAGCTTTGCGTAATTGCTACTCATTACTTTTCTAAATCTCTACCCTTTAAGTTTTTACTGCTATTTATTTCGGCTACAATTTACACATTTTTTGCAGTTTCAAACTCATTTGGAAGTGCCCTTGTGGTAGCAGCTCTAACTTTATTGACAAGTATTATCTTTTATTTGCTTGATGCTAATTTATTGCGCTATTTCTCAGGTACCGAACTTGGGCTCATGCGTCAAGGATATCGATCCTGACAACAACTTTAGCAAATGAAAAAAAATTTCTACGAAGAACTCTATAAATATAATTTTTTTAAAAAAAGTGGTAAACCAAATTCATTTAAAGAAGAATTTAAATATATAGACAATGGGATGGGACTTTCTTCCACAGATAAATCTTTACATATAAAGTCAAAAACTTGGCAAACTGTATTATTTGCTTCTGCTGTAGTGTTTTTCTTTTTTTTATTAATTGCTAAAGGATTAAATTTACAAATATTTGATCGCACTTTGTTTCAAAATCTTGCAGATCAAAATAGAATACGTAGTTTTATAGTACAAGCCGAAAGGGGAGTAGTTTATGATCGAAAAAAAACTATTATTGTTCGTAACAAACCAGCTTTTAGTATCGAAATGGATACAAATCTCTGTTCATTGCAAAGAAGCAATCTTCAATTGTGTCTAAATGTTGTAGACGCAGTTGCAGAAGTTGTGGATGTGGATCGCGCGCGTGTAACCAAAGATCTCAATGCTGGCAAATCATATGTAGTTCTTGCTAATGGATTAACCAAAGATCAAATTTTACCAATTGAAGCTAATCTTTATTTGTATCCCAGTATTTCGGTTGCTGCTTCACCTGAGCGCGACTATTTATACAAAGATATATTTGCACACTTAGTAGGGTATGTGGGGTATGACGATAAAAGTTTGGAACCGTTAATAACCGGAAAGATGGGTATAGAAGAATCTTACAACAATTATTTAACAGGTGTTCCGGGAAGTAAAACGCTCCAAGTAGATTCTTCTGGAAGAACTTTTGAGCTTTTATCTGAAAAGCCGGCGACTCCAGGAAAAGATATTCAGTTATACGTCGATAAAGATTTGCAGACCAAGGCTTACGAACTTTTGGCCAAGGCAGTAGCAGATAAAAAAGCAGAAGCCGGAGTTGTAGTAGCACAAGATCCCAAAACTGGCGGTATTCTAGCAATGGTGAGCTATCCGTCGTTTGATCCAAACGAACTATCTTCAGGTATTTCTTCAGCACAGTTGAGCAAATTAAATAATGACCCGGCGTTTCCATTTTTTAATCGGGCAATCTCGGCTACTTATCCTCCAGGATCTACTTTTAAACTGGTAGTTTCTGCTGCAGCTTTAGTAGAAAAGATTGTAGACAAATCTACGACTATTTTTGATAAAGGTTTTATTCAGGTTGGCACTTATATTTTTAGAAATTGGAAACTTTCAGGTCATGGGGAGGTTAATTTTTTAAGAGCTTTACAAGTTAGTAATGATACTTATTTTTATACAGTGGGAGGAGGTTTTGGTTCTATCAAAGGTTTAGGTATTAAAAAATTGGCCAAATGGGCTAAAAGTTTTGGTTTTGGCTCCAAAACAGGAGTTGATCTAGATGGCGAAGTTTCAGGAAATATGCCCGATGGCTTGGGTAAAGATTGGTATCTTGGTGATACTTATATTACTGCAATAGGTCAAGGAGATGTGTTAGCAACTCCGTTACAAGTTAATAATGTAACTTCGTACTTTGCCAATGGTGGGCATTTGTATGTTCCGCGAGTAGCAAAAAGTGTTGATGGAGTTGATTTACCTCATCCAAAACCAATTGCAGAATATCTTACCGATGATGATAATTACGACCTAATTCGTCAAGGAATGAAATTGGCGGTTCTTCCGGGAGGTACAGCCTATCCGCTATTTGATTTTTCTCAGCGCCATCCTGGTATTGAACTCGCCGGAAAGACTGGCACATCCGAATACACAGATATTAAAGGTGAAGCCAAATCTCATGCCTGGTTTACTGTTTTTGGTCCCTACAAAGACCCTACAATCTCTCTGACGGTGTTTTTAGAAGGTGGGGGATCTGGTGCCGACGAAGCCGCTCCTATTGCCAAAGAATTATTAGATTCCTTTTTTGCAAAGTAAAACTCTATCTTAAATAGAGAAAGCTGTCTTTAAAAATTGTTCAAAGACTATATCCTCAGTTAGTGCAGCACATTACTTTTGATAATCCAAACTTTATACAAGCATTTAAAGATTTTAATCTTTTAGATAACTACTATTTATTAGGGGATTATCTTGAACAAGATCAAAAAGCTTTTGCAGTAATCGGCAGTCGAAAAATGAGTCCATATGGAAAAGAAGTAACAAAATATTTTGTTGCTCATTTAGTTAAAGCTGGTTATACAATAGTATCTGGTTTAGCAGAAGGTGTAGATTCTGAAGCTCAAAAAAATGCAATTATGTTTGGAGGCAGAACAATAGGTATTTTAGGGTATGGATTTAATTTTCTAAAAGAAGATCCACAATATTATTTGGCAAAAGAAATAATTCAAAAAAAACAGGGTTGTCTTATTTCACCGTTTAAACATGGCCAAAAGCCACTTAAGCACACTTTTATTAATCGAAATAAGTTGATTGCTGCAATGGTTTCGGGAGTTTTAGTAATTGAAGCTACCGAACGCAGCGGCACTTTTCATACTGTGGGATCGGCTTTAGATTTCGGCAAAAATATTTATGCTGTTCCGGGAAATATTTTTAGTTATACAAGTAGAGGAACTCACCAATTAATCCGCGAAGGAGCAATATTAACTGAAAGTGTAAAAGACTTGCAAATTTGACAAGAAATTTTTTCCCGTTATCCTTACCCTTATGAAACTAGTAATTGTGGAGTCGCCAACAAAAGCAAAAACGCTTTCGGGAATTTTGGGAAAAGACTACGTAATAAAGGCATCAATGGGACATATTAGAGATCTTCCACAGTCGGGAAAATCTGCTAAAAATGGAAAAAATAAAGTCAAAAGATCTGGAAAATTAACTGTTGCCGAAAAAGCCGAACGAGAAAAAGCTCGACTTGGAATAGATATTGCTCATGACTTTGCCCCAATATATGAAGTTCCAGAGAAATCACAAAAAGTTTTAGCCGATTTAACCAAAGCTTCTAAATCAGCAGATGGCATAATTTTAGCAACAGACCCTGATAGAGAAGGAGAAGCAATAGCTTGGCACTTGTCCGAACTTTTAAAAGGCACATTTGAAAGAGTTGTTTTTCATGAACTAACAAAAGGTGCTATCGAAGAGGCATTTAAGCATCCAGGAAAACTAGATTTAAACTTAGTAAATGCCCAACAAGCTCGAAGAATTTTAGATCGATTAGTTGGGTACAAATTGTCTCCGCTGCTCTGGAAAAACGTTATGTTCGGGCTTTCTGCCGGTCGAGTTCAAAGTGTAGCTGTCAGAATTATTGTCGAAAGAGAACGTGAACGCCAAGCTTTTAAACCTGAAGAGTATTGGTCGATTCAAGGAAACTTTGTAGGATCTAAAGACAAAAAAGTAACTGCTGAACTTGTAGAGCACAAAGATAAAAAACTCGAAATCAAAAATAAAGAACAAACGTCTAAAATAGAAGCCGAATTAAATAAAGCTGCTTTTTCTGTTGCAGAAGTAAAGAAATCAGAGCGTCAGCGCAAAGCCTACCCACCTTTTAAAACTTCAACGTTGCAGCAATCAGCTTCAAATGTATTTGGATATACAGCTAAGCGCACTATGATGGCAGCTCAAAAACTTTTTGAAAATGGATTTATAACTTACCACCGAACTGACTCAATTACTTTATCTGAACAGTTTATTACAACCGCACGAGATTTTATAAAAAAAGAAATGGGAGCAAAGTATTTACCTGATCAGCCAGAAATTTACAAAACTAAAGCAAAAAACGCTCAAGAAGCCCACGAAGGAATCAGACCGACAAATCTAGAAGTAGAGCCTTCGCAATTAACATCCAAAAAATTAGGTGACGAAGAATTAAAAGTATATTCATTAATTTGGAAAAGATCTATTGAAAGCCAAATGCTTCCAGCTGTATATGATCAGACGACCTTAAACATTAAGTCTGGCAATGACTACCTGTTTCGTGCTAACGGATCTGTAATTAAATTTGAAGGTTGGATGTATGTTGGAAAGCATATGGGAATCGAAGAAGATCCTGAATCTCTAAATGAACTTCCAGAATTTGCCGAAGGAGAAAAGCTTGATTTATCAAATTTGCTATCTGATCAACATTTTACACAACCTCCAGCCCGATATTCAGATGCAACACTTATTAAAGCTCTCGAAGAATTAGAAATCGGCAGACCTTCTACATATGCTCCAACCATTTCTACTATTCAGAGTAGAGGGTATGTTACAAAAGAAGGACGATATTTTGTTCCTACAGATGTGGCTTATGTTGTAAACGATCTTCTAGTCGAAAACTTTCCAGAAATTGTAGACTACAAATTTACAGCCGATTTAGAAAATGACTTAGATAATATTGCCGACGGTAAAAAAGAGTGGGTTCCATTTATAAGAGCCTTTTACGAGCCGTTTGAAAAAGAATTGGTTGAAAAAGAAAAAACTTTAAATAAGCACGATGTTACAAACTTGGGTGAGATTGGTGAAAAATGTCCAGAATGTGGAAGACCGTTAATTTACAAATTAGGTATATACGGAAAATTTATAAGTTGTACAGGTTATCCAGAATGTAAATATGCCAGACCACTTGATGCTCAAATGGATGCCGACGGAAATGAAGTCAAACAAGATTATGGAAAATGTCCAGATTGTGAAACTGGTGTTCTTATACTCAAACAAGGTCCCTATGGA
>DATIHK010000023.1:0-3212 GCA_035480775.1 Saccharimonadales bacterium (SeqCode)
CGACCTTCTTTTCCGATTATTCTGCCTTTCATATCTTCGTCGGGAAGTTTGATGCGCGAAGTTGTGTACTCCACGACGTAATCAGTAGCTCCAAAACGCATGGCATCTACAAGTATTTCTTGAGCTAGGTGTTCGGAGTTCTTTTTGATGTCTTGCTCCATTTCGCGAAGGCGCTTGCCTTTTTCTTCGGCGACTTCTTTTTCAAACTTTTCTAATAGCAGCTTTCGAGCATCTTCTTTGGTTAGATTGGCGATTTTCTCGAGTTGTTCTTTTTGAGTTTTATATAAGTTATCGGCTTCTTCTTGTTTTTTATCGATAGCTTCTTTAGCTTGTCTTAAAGTTCGAGTGCGAGCTTCGAGTTCTTGTTCTCGAGTTTCAATTTGCGTTTTGCGGGCAATTAAGTCTTTTTCAATGTCAGTCTGTTGCTGACGAATACTTCGTAAACTTTCTTCAGCTTCGGTTTTAAGCTTAAGAGCGTTGTCTTTAGCTTCTAAAACAATTTCCCGAGATTTTGCCTGTGCTTCTACAACTACTGCTTCTTTGGCAACGGCATCTTGCGAAATTTTGACTGCAGGATCAACTTGAGGAACTTGCACTTGAACTGTTTTCTTAGAAACAAGGGCATAGGCAATTCCACCACCTATAAGTGCGGCTATAACGACTAAAATCAATATCACTAAAATCATAATTCTCCTTTATTCGAGCAACAGCTCGAAAGACGTTGGCGTCTAATTTAAATATTTATTTGTAATGGAGTTTACGAATATGAAAAGAACTCGCGGCGCAGCCGTGAGTATGTGTAAAAAAGAGTATTTAGCTTTTTAATATACATTTTTTCCATGTTCGTAAATTCGCTGGTCAAATTCTATTGCACTTTGAATTTGGTGTCAACTACGCTATATACTGTGGATGGCTGAAAACCCTTGCTAAAAAGATAAGCAGTTAGCTTTTGTTTAGCTTTTCTAAGGTCGTTAAGCTTAAGATTTCGAAACTTTTTATCTGCAGCTTTCATAGCTTCATCAAACTCATTTTCGGAAGAAATGACTGATGTAGCTTCTTTAATTATGTCTTTTGGAATACCTTTTTTATATAAAAATCGTTCAATAATGAGTTTGCTAGCAGGTTTCGGAGATTGCATCTTTTGAGATACATACATCTTGGCGAAATTGTCGTCATTAATAAGCTTTTGGTCTTTGAACTCGGCCAATATCTTGTCTTTAACTTCTTGCTTTTGGTCTATGCTCAAAGAAGTTACTTTCGACAAATAGCGGTTAATACGACCGATGACCTCGTGTTCACTACGCTGTTGATAAGCTACAAAGTTTAGAACTCTGTTATAGGCTTTTTCGAAAACGTATTTAGGATCTTGATTCTTCATCTAGTTCATCGCTAGCCTGCTTTGGTTCGTTATCTCCTCCGACTTGCAAAGGAACGTTATGGCTTTCTTTCACGAGATCTCTAATCTTTTTTTCGATTTCGTTGGCCATACGCTTGTCGTTGCGTAAAGTAGCTTTAGCAGCTTCGCGTCCTTGACCTATTTTTTGTCCGTTGTATTCAAACCAGGCTCCGCTTTTTTTGACTATTTCAAACTCAACTCCAACATCAATTAAGTTACCTTCTTTACTAATACCTTCATTAAACATAATGTCGAATTCGGCTGTTCTGAAAGGCGGCGCAACTTTATTTTTCACAACTTTGACTAAAGCTTTAATTCCAACCATATCTGTACCATCTTTGAGAGTTTCGATTTTTCGAATTTCCATACGAACTGAGGCATAATACTTGAGAGCTTTTCCACCAGTAGTTGTTTCGGGATTTCCAAACATAACTCCAATTTTCATACGCAATTGGTTGGTAAAGATAACTGTACATTTGGATCTACTCACAGCCCCCGTAATTCTTCTTAAAGCTTGGCTCATTAAACGAGCCTGAGTAGCTACGAAACTATCTCCAATATCACCTTCTATTTCGGCACGTGGAACAAGTGCTGCAACTGAGTCTATTGCTACAACATCAACCGCATTGGAACGAATTAAGGTTTCGGCAATTTCTAAAGCTTGCTCACCAGTGTCAGGTTGCGAAACTAAAAGATTATCAATATTAACTCCGGTTTTTACTGCATAAATAGGGTCGAAAGCGTGTTCGGCGTCGATCAAAGCTGCTGTACCTCCGGCTCTTTGAGCTTCGGCAATAATGTGTTGAACGAGAGTGGTTTTTCCAGAAGATTCGGGTCCATAAATTTCGACAATTCTTCCGCGGGGAACTCCACCGACTCCTAAAGCAATATCCAAAGCTATAGATCCTGTTGGAATAACATCAATTTCTTTTTGAGATTGTTGGCCGAGTTTCATAATTGATCCTACGCCAAATGATTTTTCTATTTGATCTAATGCGGACTGTAAAGCTAAATTGCGACTCTTAGTAGCGTCAGATTCTTTGACTTCTTTTACTGCCATGTTAATTCCTCCTGCCAAGAAATTTGGCAAATTTATATTAGACTAATCATAGCAATTGAATCAAAATTGGCAACTGGATTGTTTCTATTGTAGATAGAGATTATTTAAATTACCTTATAAGTTCATTAGGACAGCGTAAAATCAGCGAGCTTGGCTAATTCTGTTTAAAACTTTTTCGGAACCAAGCACTTCCAAAACGTTGGCTACCGGAGGCGTCATGGTCGAACCAGTAACTGCAACTCTTAGTGTCATAAAGGCCTCTTTATTTTTATAACCTTTTTGCTCAATGAATTCGTGGCAAGCTTTATCAATGCTCTCATGGTTCCAATTATCTATTTTGGATAGAACTTCTTTAAAACCATCCAAAATTTCTGAAACTTGATCAGCACTTCCAGCTTGTTTATTTAGCAATTCTTTATCAACTTTAGGTTCTGTAAAAAAATAAGAAGTCAGCTCGTTAAATTCGCTAAATAGGCGCAAACGTTCTTGAGTTATTGCAACTACTTTAGTTATGTAATCGTGGTCACGGTCATCAATTCCTAAATCAACTCCGTATCTTGCAGCCCATTTAACGATTTGCAACCACAAATCTTCGACAGACATCTGGCGAATATAAACTCCGTTAAACCACAATAATTTTTCTCGATCAAATGAAATTAAATCTGTCTTGTGAACGCGCTCTAAAGAAAAAGCGCTAATAAATTCTTCGAGAGAATAAATTTCTTTTTCAGTTCCGGGATTCCATCCCAAAAGCAT
>DATIHK010000024.1:0-14788 GCA_035480775.1 Saccharimonadales bacterium (SeqCode)
CCTGCGTATCCATGTTGTGACCAACGCGAAGTCATGTCAGGTGGATCACCGTACACCCAAGAAAATTCGGCAAACTGTAGAACAGAACTAACCCAGGGGTTCAAGATTGCATTTAATATTCGGACTAACACATTTCCTTTCCTAGCCCTTCTCAAATTATCCAGCATGACGTCTGAGCAACCGGTATACTTAAACTGGAGTAAAAACGGGTGATCTCCCCATGCTTGATCTAGGTGAGGTGCTTCACTGTTTATTGGCAATATTTGGAACATATCCTTGTAGTTAAAATGAGTGGTTATCTTTTCGCCACTGAATGCTACGAGCTGACCAATTTTAATTACCTGATTATCAACCAACTTCTCTTGAATCGTTGAAGAAATGTGATCAAGTTCCTCCTTTGGAAAGCCTTCAGACAACTCCACATTTGAAATTTTGTTCTCTTTGTTGAGAGAGACAATCATAAAATTTTCTTGACCCCTTTTCTGATATTTGTGTTTTCCAATATCAATTGTAGAGGCTTCAGAGAAATGCGTTAAAAGAACCTGAGTAATCTCTCTATGGTCTTCAATTTCTGACAGATGAAGTGTATTTATTAATTCTTGAGTCATTTTCTTCCTATAGGACTATTATATCAATTAATGGCCTCAACTTTTTTGTTATATTCTCTATAAATAGCGTCGACCCAATCCCATGCTACCATGAAGGGTTCCAAATAAAATTCGTCTCCCGCTCCAAATGCAAAGTTTAGGTTCATAAGTTGTCCACATTGAACCCAGGTTGAACCCCTGCTTGATTGAGTATCTTTTTGGCAACTTCCAAACCTGAAGTAAGAGCCCCTTCCGTAGATGGGGACTCCAAGTAATCGCCGCAATAAAAAATAGAGGAATTATTTGGTCGTTTACTCTTAAATTCAAATGTTTTACGTATATGTTCTGATTTAAGTTTTGGTATTGCTGAACTCCATCGAACAATTCTTTCCACCTTTACATCTTTTACTGAAAGTTCTTTAGAAATTGATTCTTCTAAAAACCGTTTGTTTGTTTGTACGTCATTTAAAGCGCTTTCTCTAACTTTTACATTAAAGAAATCCTTTGAATTTAGATCAACCTTACTTAATGCAGAGAATGTTTTACTCTGAGATCTAGGGAACCATACCGTTGCTGTAGCGTCTAAGAGATTTGTCGTGCCTTTGAAATAAACAGATGCTAAATCTACGTATTCAATTCCAGAAAAATATTCTCTTTCGTAATTTTCAGGTTGGTCAAGTAGTTCAAGAACTTTGTTTCCTGGGACCGCAATAATAACGCGTTTCGCCTTGACCCATTCGATATTAGTGCCTTTCGCCATTTGGACTTCGACCCCATCTGAAACTCTTTTTATTAGCTTTACCTCAACTCCATAATCAATATTTAGTGTACGTGCAAGTTTTTCTGTTAAAGCTCCAATACCATTTGTAAATGACTTATATTTAACAGTTAATAACTTTGGAAGAGTTCCCAAAAACATGATTTTAGAAAAATCTTGTGGACCATAAAAGAAAAAGGACTGACAAATTGGATCGAGAATATAATTGTAGACCTCTTCGCCCCCGATTCTTTTTAAATATGGTTCCAAACCTTCTTTATCTATGTCTAAGGATTTTTCTAAGTGAAATAAGTTTACTTTGCGAGAATCTAGCAAAGTTCTGAGAAACACCAGAATGAGTTTAAGTTTGGCATAATTTGATATTAGTCCAAGTTGAAAGATAGACCGGATGTTATGAGGATTAAAAGAATAAACTTTAGCATCTCTTTTTATACCAATCTCTCCAAACTGTAAACTACACATTTCAAGCTGAAGTTCTTCTGCAAGTTGATTAATGTTCTGATAAAAGGAGGCGATAAACTTTGCACCAGTGTCAACTCTTAGTCCATCAATTTCATTTGATACCATTCTTCCGCCTGGACCTAATTCTTTTTCAACCAGTAACACATTTAGACCTCTCTTTTGAAGGTCGTGCGCAGCTCCCAAACCTGCAATGCCTGCTCCAATTACTAAATTATCTATTGTTTTCATCATTATTAAATTGTAACCCATCTTGGTAGTGTAGGCGTAGTTTCTCAAAATGAGCTAGTAGGGGTTCAAAATAATTTGCGTCTCCCGCTCCATCATAGCGATTATCAATAACGATATATTGACAATCAATAGAACGTGTGCAAGTATGTACTTATAAATTTATGAAACGAAGTTCCACATTATTCTTAAAAATTGTACTGTGCCTGATCGCAATTGGAACCCTTATGGGGTTGCTTTGGTTTCCTCAAACTGAAGGAAGAGCGGCTAACTTAGATCTAATCAGTATTTATAAAGATCCGTTTATTATCTACATCTATATAGCTTCAATCCCATTTTTTGTGGGGTTATACCAGGCATTCAAGTTATTAAATTTTATTGAAGCTAATAAAGCCTTTTCTCAAGGAGCGGTTAATACACTCAAGAATATGAAATTTGCCTCTTTCAGTCTGATCGGTTTTATTGCCCTAGCAGAGTTTTATATTAGGTTCTTTGCTCATGGTGATGACCCAGCAGGTCCGACAATGCTTGGCTTTTTTATGGCATTAGCATTCGGTGTTATTGGAACAGCTGCTGCGGTTTTTCAAAAGCTGTTTCAAAATGCTATCGATATAAAATCAGAAAACGATTTAACCGTATAAGGAGCAACTATGGCAATAATTATCAACATCGATGTCATGCTGGCAAAGCGAAAAATGAGTGTCACTGAGCTTACTGAAAAAGTAGGTATTACCATGGCTAATCTTTCCATATTAAAAAATGGAAAGGCAAAAGCTGTCCGTTTCTCAACGTTGGAAGCGATTTGCAAAGCCTTAGATTGTCAGCCCGGAGATATTTTGGAATATAAAAGCGACGAATAAGCCTAGGTGTACATTAACTATGCCCACAAATTAGTGTAAAATCCCTCTAAATGGTTTTACTCGCCGGAGTAAGAAAATCTTGCTCCGTCTCACTTCGTTCGCCGGAGTAGCTCAGTTGGTAGAGCAGTGGTATCGTAAACCAAAGATCGTGGGTCCGATTCCCACCTCCGGCTCCAGCTCGACAATTTTATTTACAAAACGACCTATAACCTGTTAATATCATAAATATGAAAAAACTATTTTTACTGTCTATAGTTTCACTTTTCGTATTAATTTCTGCAAACATAAATTTAACACCACTAGCAAGAACCCATGGACCACGAATTAAAGTCAAAAATGGCCAAAGTACCAACTGGTCTGGTTACGCAGTCGAAACCAACCTGTCAAATCCGCAAAATAACGCGGTTTCAAATGTACAAGGAAGTTGGGTTGTCCCTGCAGTAGATTGCTCTGGCAGTACTTCAAATAAATATTCTTCAGCTTGGGTTGGAATTGATGGTTACAGCGATGGTTCCGTTGAACAAACCGGAACTGAACACGATTGCATAAATGGTTCTGCGCAGTATTATGCTTGGTACGAAATGTATCCGAAGTTTGGTTATAAAGTTCCTCTAACGGTTCACGCAGGAGACACAATTTCAGCTTCTGTTAAATATTTAAGCAATGGAAAATTTCAATTAACTCTGCAAAGTTCTAATGGACAGTCGTTTTCTACAACACAAAAATCAGCAAGAGCAGGACGTCAATCGGCTGAATGGGTAGTTGAAGCTCCGTCAAGCAGTGGAGGCGTTTTGCCTTTGGCCAACTTTGGAACCACTAGCATTTCTAGTGCTCAAGCTACACTAAATAATGTTGTAGGAAATGTTCAAAGCTTTGCCAATGACAGAATCGACATGGTTACCTCAGGCGGAACTGTAATAAAAGCACAAACATCCAGCTTGCAAAATTCTGGCACAGCGTTTTCGGTTACTTGGCTACACGAATAAACAGTCAAAAAGCGTATAATACAGCTAATATTTAACTATCGGGGGGCATGCCGAAAGGAGACCACATGGTCAGCGTACACAGAATGTGGAGTAACAAGAACGTCGTAAAGATTGTTGCCGTTCTGCTTGTCTTGATGCTCCTACTGAGCGTCACTGGTGCTGCACACGCCAACAACATCGACCTGGGCAAGATCTGCACTGAGCAAGGTGGCACACTGGTGCCAGGTGATAACGCGTACGGATCAATGTGTCTGATCAACGGCATTCTCTACTCATTTGATCTGGACTATCACTGCCATCAGCTTTTTGGCCCACTCTTCAGTGCTTTCTTCAAGGTTTTCGATCAGGGGAACAAAACCTGGATGTGCCTGCCCAGCGTGACGAACGACCCATACTTACACCGTTTCGATCACCCGTAGCTGGCGGCCTTTCAACCAAGCCGGAGTGCGAGTATATTTTTGACTCGCACTCTGGGTTTTTATTCAACTTTTATCCGCTATTATGCTAAAATTTACATGTGCCACGCAAAACATATAAAACGTACGGTTTTAGTATCAAACCTCATGATTTCGACAAACTGTCTGAAGAAGATTTGATGAAGCGTTTTCTTACATTAGTAGTTTTAATTGTAGCTATATTGGTTGGTCTTGCTGCATCTGTTTTATTTTTTGGTCCTAAAATAGGCTCGGTTTTTGGATTTTTATCAGTTAATCGTGTTGAAAAAAAGCAAGTTGATACTATTGCTCCAGTTCCGCCACTTTTTACCAATCCACCTGAAGCTACTAGCAAAGATTCTGTTGATTTGACAGGTTCTGCGGAGCCAAACTCTAAAGTGCAACTTTTTGTAAATGGCCCTGAACAACAATCTACTACAGCAGATTTAGCAGGATCTTTTACCTTTAAGGGTGTTAAATTAATTTCAGGAAGTAATACGATATTTGCTAAAGCCACAGATACATCGGGCAATGTTAGCGACCCTTCTAACACTATTTCTTTAGTTCTTGATAAAGATAAACCCGAAATTACCATTGATTCATTAAATGATGGAGATACGGTTAAGAATTTAGATAAAAGAATAATGGTTACAGGTTCGGTAAACGAGAAGGCCACAATTACTATAAATAAGAATCTTGCCGTATTAAAGCCCGACCTTACGTTTTCTATTTTGCTAGGAGTTAGCGAAGGGGAAGTTCAAATTACCATTGACGCCGTAGATCTTGCCGGAAATAAATCCGAAAAAGTTTTGAATGTTACTTACGTAAAGCAAAGTAATTAGCCACACTAAAAGTTATTAACCATAAAAATAAAATTTGAGGATAGAAAATAGCGTTAATAAATTGAGACTGCAGTAAAATCCCCAGTGATATAGATAAAAACGTCAATAAAAATGGATTTTTCTTTGTAAAAACTTCTATAATCGGCCAGAAATAAGAAAAGACAAATAATATAAATCCAAAAATACCAGTTGTGGCCAATATTAATAAAAAGCTGGAATCAGTTCCGGCGCCAGAATTGCCGCCTAGACTTCCTGCGTCAAAAAAGCCGTAATCTTTTTGAGCGAATCGAAAAGTGTTAAAACCGACGCCTAAAAGTATATTATCTTTGGCTATGGTTAGAGCATTTTGCCAAGAAGTTAGTCTAAAATGTGCTGAATCAGCAGGATCTGTTACTCCGCTAATTCTGGTTTGAACACGAGGAACTGCAAAAAAAGTTAGAAAAGCTATTAACAACGCTGCGAACAAGAGTTTTTTAGATTTAAACATTCCGAATATTAAAATTGTTAAAGCGGACATCGCCCAAGCACTTCGCGAGAAAGTCAAAAATATTGCTAGGCCAGTTATCGAGATGCTTGTGATTAAAAAAGATTTCGAAATTTGTTGTTTTTTTTCTACGAAATATCCCAAAGCAAAAGCCAGGCAAATATTTAAAAATCCTCCTACAAAATTGGGATCAAAAAAAGTCGAAGCCAAGCGATTTTTGTGCGGATCCCAACCTAGCGACGGATCGAGTTTTTCAAAATCAGGCAAAACTACCAACTGAATAAAGCCTGTAACAGCAACAAAAACCCCAGCTAACAAAATTGATTTAACTAGTTGCTCATAAGTAATTTCACCACTTTTTAGCATATTAAAAATATTTATGGCGGCAAGTAAATACAAAAGCCATCGAATCAAATAAAATACAGAAGTTAAAAGTTCAAAGTTTTCTAATTTAAAAAAACTTGGAATTAACGTTATAAAAGCAAAAAAAGTAAAAATCACAAATCCGACCAAATATGTAGGAATAATATATTTAGATTTGTTCAGTTGGATCACTAATCCATATAAAGCAAATAATCCAACGGCAAAGTCAAATACATAAATGTTCGAGCCAGTGCTTCTATATACTGAGGTAAATTGAGCCAGGCATAACAAAACTAAACAAAAATAAAATAGTTGCTTAAGCATATTTAGATTTCCAGGCTTTTATCGCTGCAGCTGTTATCATTATTAATATTAAAAATTCTGAAATCCAAGTTATATAAGCCGAAGCATAAAACGAATAGCGGGGAATAAAAACGTAATTTGCAGCCACATTAAAAACTGCGCTGGCTAAATATATATATGGAAGATAAATCTGCTTTTCTAAAGTGACTATTAGCCAAGCGAGCGGTTGGGTTAAATAAAATACAAACAAACCGCCCATTAATATTCGCAGAACATCTATTGACTGCGTAAATTGACTGCCGCCTAAAAATCTAATCGCTAGAGGGGCAAATACAAATCCCAATAATCCAGAAACCAATCCAAAACTAAATAAAGCTAAGAGTGATTTCATAAATGTATTTTGTAGTTTTTTCTTTCCTTGCAGCATATGTCGAATTAATACAGGATAAACCGCATTCATAAAAAAAGTTGGAATGACAAGAGTAACTTCGAAAATTTTATATGGTAGGCCGTAAACAGCTACTGACTCTGTATTACTTAGGTGTAAAGAACTTGGCAAGCGCAAAACAGAAATCATTATTGAATCGGCTTTAAAATTTATTTGGCTGAAAATAAACATTAATCCTAATGGAAAAGACTGTACGAACAAATATTTCCATAAAGTTTTGTCGACTGATATTTTAATATTTAGATTTAGCTTTTTAATAAAATAAAGATTGACCAGAAAAGTTATTAACCCACCGATTACATAACTGAAACTAACCCAAGTTACACTTACTTTAAGATATGAGAGTACAACGACCAAAATTAAAATAGCTACACTACCTATAATGTAGCCAATTGTAGAAAGGTCATACCTTAGCTTAACTTGAAAAACTATATTGGTGGTCGCGTATAAAGCCTGAGTCAAAATTAAGAAAAGACATAAATAAATTCCAAATTTTAATTGCGGTGAATAAGGAAAAAACATCAATGTAGCAGCAGCTAGCATCATAATTAGAGCTGACATTCCGATGCGTAAAATTAAAATGTTTCCTAAATAGTGTTCAGCGTTTTCCCATTTTTCCGAAAGCTCTTTGGTAGCTATCGCGTTGATTCCAAAATCTACTATTATAAAAAATAATCCAGGAAAGTTTTGCATCAAGTTAAACTCTCCATAGCCTTCTCTACCGTACATGCGGGTGATTACTACAGTAGCCAAAATTGTTATCGACATACTTACAATTTTCCCGACTATTTGAAAAGCCGTGTTGGCGGCTATTTTATGTGCGATTTTTGTTTCTTTTATTTGTTCCATATTTTTCTTCACTCTGGGCAGCCAACTTGTGAGACTGTGCCCGATTCGAGTGTTTCTTGCACTCCGGCTACCTTTGGAATTGATTTTACTACGTCGTACTGCTTATATGGAACATTATCTTGATTTAGCCACGAAAAGTGGTCAAAAGGTGGGTCATATCTGATGGTAAACGGAATTACAGCTCTAACACGGTCGTCTTTGAGCCACACATCGGTATAAGCAGTTTTATAGTTATCAGCTACCTGTTGAGCTTCTAAATAGCTGTAGTTAACGCTGTTACCTTCGGCGTGTGCCCAACCAGTTTCGGTTATGAATACTGGTAAATCTTTTTTAACACCTAGAGTTTTTAATTCTTGTAATTCGTTTTCATAAGCTCGAATACTTGATCTGCCTGTATCTTTTGGATTTCCGCTAAAATTTGGTTGCGGATACGAATGTGATGCCCATCCGTCTAATTTTTCAAAAATATCAGGTACTTCGTTATTCATAATTTTCATATAAGTAAATGAGTCCATATAGTCTTGCGAAACAGGAGCACTGACATTAAATGCACCGTTCATTATAAAAAAGTCTGAGTTTTGTTTTTTAAATTCTTTGATTGTGTAATCTAAAACCTTTGCATAACCAGCTGGATCTATTTTGTTATTCCAAAATTTCGCATCGTTGGTTTCGTTGTAGACGCTTATGTATCTTTCACGGATTGGCCAGACAAAAGAATCCAAAAAATCCGCAGATTCCTTTGTGTCATTTTTATAATCTTCAGGGTCAACGGCCCAAAGCTGGATTATCGGAATTAAATGCTTGCTACTAATTTGCTTAAAGGCATTTCGCCATTTAGTATAGTCGCGATCTTTGACATTGAATGGAATTAAAACATAGCCCCAATCACCTCCACTAGAATTAACCAGTTCTTCTGCCAATTTAAAATACTTGTCTACTTCTGCATAGATGTAGATGCCAAATTTATTGTTTCTAAGTTGATCTTCAGGAAGTTGTTTATAGTGTAGATACTCGACTGTACTCGAGTTTTTGCAAACGGCGGGAGGGATACTGACTATTTTTTGATCAGTTGTATTTTGTTGAACTTGCGGTTTAGATCTAGTACTAAAAAATGCTCCCGATACAATAGCTACAAAGGTTAGCAACAGAAATAACACATATATAATTTTGTTTCTAGTTCTAAACATTTGCATATATAATAGATTCTATGAGAAAGGAAATAACTGTCCTAATTTTAGCATTAATCCTTGTTGGCATTTTAGGCGCAACGTCGGTAATTTTAAACAATATTCACAGACCAGCTATTTTTAATATGCCCTTAGGAGACTCTTTTAGTGTCTTTTCATTTTTGCGTAAAGAAGAAAAACCTAAAAATATTGTTTATGGCTATCTGCCATATTGGTCTTTAGACAAAATTGAAAATTTTCAACTAGATAAATTAACAGATATTGCATATTTTGGGCTTAGTATTACTGCAGATGGAGGCTTTGATAAGTCTGAACCTGGTTACAAAAGCTGGCAGAGTAGCGAAAATCTAACTAAACTTATTTCGGCTAGCAAAAAACACCATGTTAGATTTGCCCTAACTGTCATTTCTCACGATGATGCTATTTCAGATGCTTTTTTAAATTGCCCAAAGTGTTGGGATACTTTTATAACCAATCTACAAAGCGAATTAAATAATAAAAAAATTAAAGACGTAAATTTGAATTTTGAATATAGCGATCTGACTTCACAAGATAAAGCAGATAAATACACCCAATTTGTTCAATTAGTGAATCAAAAAATGCATCAATGGAACCCAGAATCTTTTGTTGTAGTAGCGACATTTGCTGACTCCACTGTTAAGCCACGGGTAACAAATATAAGTGATTTAGCCAAAGTTACCGATGCCTTGTTTATTATGGCTTATGATTTTCATCAACCAAGTTCTGATAAAGCCGGACCCGTAGCACCTATGCACGGAGCAGGTGTCAGCGCAGATTATGACATAACAAAAATGTTGCAAGATTATTTAGCCGTAGCTCCAGCATCTAAATTAATTTTGGGAGTACCTTATTACGGGTACAATTGGGTAGTCTCAACAAATTCCCTTTATCCAACCAGAATTCCAGGAAATGACTATATTGGTTATTCGCAGTCGCAAACATATTCCGATATTATGGAAACAATTATAGAAAACAAACCAAATATTAAATGGGACAGTCTGTCACAAGTTCCATATTTTACATATATAAGTCCCAGCACTGGCTCATTAAGATCTGTTTATTATGAAAATGCCAATTCGCTAAAAGTTAAATACGATTTGGCGAAAGATAAAGGTTTAGCTGGAATAGGTATATGGGCTTTGGGATATGATGGAGGTTATGCAGAGCTTTGGGATTTAATTCGGGACGAGTTTATTGCTAAGTGATTTGGTGGCCTCCCACAGGAATGGTGGTCGAAACAGGACTCGAACCTGTGACCCCCGCAATGTGAATGCGGTGCTCTAACCAACTGAGCTATTCGACCATGCACCTTCATTATACTGGACTCGCAAATTTAAGTGATTATTTCTTGCGAAGCAAGAAGAGCATGTAGTGCTATTATCGAGTGTCAACGAGATAAGAAATGAAGTGATATAATTTTAGTCAATGCCGTTAAGCTTGATCACATCAGAAAATAAAGATCTAAAATCAATCGAAAAGTTTAGATTTATTCATAATTTTGTTCCCCATCCTCATACCAAGAAACGCGCTAAACTCTTGTCTCATTGGGCTTTAACTGCCTATTGCATTGGAACTCTAGTTTTATTTTTGACTCTGAAAACTGTTCCACATGCTGCACCTGGAGTTTTAGGTTATGCATCAAGTATTAAAATAGACGACTTGCTTTTGCTGACTAATAAAAGACGTGAAGCTGCAGGGCTAGATGATTTAAAAATAAATTACGAATTATCGGCCGCAGCTCAAAATAAAGCAAACGATATGTTTAAAAAAGGATATTGGGCTCACGTTTCTCCTGATGGTGTCGAGCCGTGGGATTTTATTCTTGCTCAAAAGTATGACTATTCTTATGCCGGAGAAAATTTGGCTAAAAATTTTGGAGATTCTAAAGAAGTAGTAGATGCTTGGTACAACTCGCCTTCTCACAAAGAAAATTTATTAAATACTCACTATGTTGATGTAGGGTTCGCTGTTGTTAACGGAACTCTAGATGGATATGAGACTACACTTGTTGTGCAAATGTTTGGGCGGCCAAGAGTAGCAGAGTTGGCAGCGGTTGATACTGGCGATCTAGCTCCTGCTACCGTAAAGTCTGCACAGATTGTACCTACAATTGCCGAAGCGCCTACTACCGTGGTAAATGTTCCACAAGTTGGAACAGCTGGTAAAGTTGCAACTTCTGAAGTGTTTCCTCTATTGAATATTGCCTCATTGTCTAAAATAATCGGTTTGGTGTTTTTAGGGTATTTAAGTATTCTCTTGCTTTTAGATATTTGGTATTCGCATATAAAAGGAATTCCAAAAGTTACAGGCCATACACTGGCGCATTTAGCATTTTTATTACTTGCATTTTTAGGAGTTTGGTTTGCTCTAGTTCCTGGAAAGATATTATGAAGGTTGCGCCTTCTTTAGAATAAAAAATGTCAGACAACGAAAAACACTTAACACATTATTTGATACTACTTTTAGGTCTAGTTGTTTTTATATACTTATTTGTACTTTTTAAGTATGAAACAAGATGGCAATTAGTAATCGCGGCATTTGCTTCAGGGTTTTATGCATTGTGGGGTATAATTCATCACGCTGTCGAAAAAAGACTAGATAAATGGATTGCTCTAGAGTACCTTTTGATCGCTGGATTTGTATTTCTTGTTGTTTATACCGCCCTTAGCTTATGAACATTGTAGTTGTTATACCGACATATAATGAGGCTGAAAATGTTGCCCGGCTTATTCCGGTTCTTGAGGAAGAGTTTGCGCAACACTCTAATCATACTTTTAACGTTTTGTTTGTAGATGGAAATTCTTCTGACAAAACTTCTGAAATAATCAAAGCTGCCGAAACCACAAACCCAAATGTATTTTTACTGCAAGAAGAAAAAAAATCTGGATTAGGATCGGCCTATATCAAAGCGTTTAAATATGCTCTACAAAAATTCCAACCTGACGTGTTAGTAGAAATGGATGCGGATTTACAACACGATCCCAAAGACGTAGTTCGTTTAGTAAACGAAATCGAAAATGGCAGTGATTATGTTATTGGTTCTCGTTTTACAAAAGGCGGAAGTATTCCGCAGAACTGGGCACTTTATAGAAAATTTTTAAGTGTCGGAGGCAATATTTTTACTAGAGTTGTATTAAATATCTATAATATTCACGATTTTACTTCAGGTTTTAAAGCATCTCGAGTAAAAGGATTTGTAGATCAAATAAATTTAGACCAAGTACTTTCGGGTGGATTTGCCTACAAAATCGACTTGCTTTTTAGAATGCGCAAATTGGGCGCCAAGTTTAAAGAAGTACCAATCGTTTTTGGATTGCGTGATCGCGGCGATTCCAAAATGGAAAAAAATAATGTTTTGGATTCACTTAAAGTAGTTTTGCTGATTAGGTTTCGTGAAAGTCAAAGCTTTTTAAAATTTTTGGTCGTTGGTTTTACAGGACTGTTTGTGGATGCTGCGACTTTTAATATTTCGCGAACTGTTTTAGCAAATTCCACAACAGCATCAATGTTTTCTGGAACTCTTGGAATCTTAACAACCTTTATTTTAAACAACTACTGGTCTTTTAATCACAAAAAAATTCATGGATTTTCGAAGAAACTTACGAGCTTTATAAAATATTTTGTAACTTCACTGATACCAATTTTGGTAAGAACAAAATTAATATCGTGGGCAGTCTTTAAATTAGGAGATACTTTTATAATATCAAATGCCGCATTTTTTATAGGAATTGTTTTTGGATTAGTGTGGAACTATACAATATATAGTAAAATAATCTGGCGATCTGGCTCGCCTCAGAATCCTGCAGCAAAAAAGCTATGATTGAATATTCTATTGTGATTCCAGCTTATAACGAAGCTGACAAAATAACTGCCTCATTAACCCAAGTTATAAATTTTATGAAATCGTTTTCTGAGCGATTTGAAATTATAGTAGTGGACGACGGCAGCAAAGATAAAACTGTAGAAGTTGTTGAAGGTTATGCTTTATCTAATCCTGAAATTCATTTAATCAAAAATCCTCACAAAGGTAAAAGCCCTTCAGTTTGGACTGGAGTAAATGAAGCACACGGCGAATATATTTATTTGGCCGATGCAGATCTCGCTGCCCCAATCACTGAATTAAAAAAATTGAGCATTTGGGTTAAAGATCAAAATTACGATATTGTAATTGCCTCTCGCGAAGGCATGGGTGCCTCTAGAATCGGAGAACCATTTTATCGCCATTTAATGGGAAGAGTATTTAACTTTGTCGTTCAAGTAATTGCACTTCCTGGCATCAACGACTCGCAATGTGGATTTAAATTATTTAAAGGAGCTGTTGCAAAAGATCTGTTTTCTAGACTAAAAGTATACGGCGCTTCCGCACCCGAAATTAAAAAAGCATATTTTGGAGCTTTTGATGTAGAAGTATTGTATCTAGCAAAAAAGTTAAAATATTCTGTAAAAGAAGTACCGGTAACTTGGACTTATGTAAAAACTAATCGTGTAAGTCCATTTATAGATTCGATTAAAATGTTTTCAGATGTTGTAAAAATTAAATTAAATGATTTAAGGGGGGTTTACGGCAAGCTTTAGTACTTGTATTAAGGTTAGTTTGTAAACATTTATATTTATGAAATTATGCGTAATAGGAACAGGCTATGTAGGATTAGTTGGAGCAGCCGTTTTTTCTGAATGGGGTAACGAAGTCGTTGGTGTTGATATCGACGAAAAAAAGATTAAACGCATTCAAAATGGAGATATGCCTATCTACGAACCAGGACTAGCCGAATTGGTTTTAAAGAACATTAAAGACAAACGCTTAAAATTTACTTCCTCACTAAAAGAAGGTATTAAAGACGCCGAAATAGTATTTGTCTGCGTCGGGACTCCGCAAGGAGATACTGGTGCTGCAGATCTTACTGCAGTTTTGGGAGTAGCTAAAGAAATTGGGCAAAATTTAACAGATTACAAAGTAGTAGTTACAAAAAGTACAGTTCCTGTTGGAACAAATGAGCAAGTAAAAAAAATTATCCGTGAAGTTGCAGGAAAGAATGCCAAATTTGACGTAGCGTCAAACCCGGAATTTTTGAGAGAAGGATCTTCGATTGAAGATATGATGAATACTGACCGCACGGTTGTCGGAACTGATTCTGAGCGTGCTATGAAAGTTATGAAAAAACTATATTCACATTTGGCGTCGCCAATTGTTGAGTGTGATTTACGTTCAGCTGAAATGGTTAAATATGCTTCTAATGCATTTCTAGCAACCAAAATTTCGTTTATTAATGAAATAGGTACTTTATGTGAGCGTGCCGGTGCCGACGTAACTAAAGTTGCGAAAGGTATGGGGCTAGATAAAAGAATTGGCTCAAGATTTTTGAATGCCAGTATCGGTTATGGTGGAAGTTGCTTTCCGAAAGATGTCGCCGCACTTTACAAAACTTCATCAGATCAAGCCTATGACTTTAAACTTTTACGTGCCGTTATGGAAGTAAACGAACTTCAAAGAAAGAACTTCGTTAAGAAAGTCTATAAAACATTTGGCGAAAATTTGTCTGGTATGACATTAGCAATTCTCGGATTGGCGTTTAAAAATAATACCGATGATGTCAGAGAATCAGTAGCTATTAAAATTGTAAAACTTTTAAGAGGAAGCGGAGTAAAGCTACGTGTTTTTGACCCTGCTGCAATGGAAAATGCTAAAAAGACTTTAGGTGACGAGCTAGTTTATTACGCAAAAGATGAATACGACGCTATAAAAGGCTCAGATGCTTTGTGCATACTAACTGAATGGGATCAATTTAAAGAGCTCGATGTAGCTAAGCTCAAAAAAATGCTTGCTAAAAAAGTAATCTTTGATGGTCGTAACTTATTGGATCAAAAGCAAGTCGAAGCCGCAGGATTAATCTATTTCGCAATTGGAAAGAGAACTAACGGTTATAACGAAGAAACTATAAGCTCGGCATTACTAAAAAAC
>DATIHK010000025.1:0-3596 GCA_035480775.1 Saccharimonadales bacterium (SeqCode)
AGGGTCTCCAAAACCCTTGTCGTAGGTCCGATTCCTACCGCCCCTGCCAAATACACAAGCAAATTTAGTGAAATCTGTTTCACTTGAATCATTTTTTTATTTTGTAATACTTCACATTAACTAATCCGCTGCAACTTTAAAGTATGGAGGATATATGCCAAAAGCAGATCCAAGAGCTATACCAGAGGTACTTAAGGGAAGCAAAGAAGAACGCTTGAAGGAGCTCGAAGAAAGAAAAGCAAATCGACCAGATCCAATAGACAACGCTTCGTTATACGCAGGATCTCCTATGTACTATTACTGCACCAGTTGCGGTCACCTTTCAGACAAGTTACCAGAAGATTGGCATCTAGAACTTCCTGCAAAACTTTGTCCTGAGTGCAAATCTTTAAAAGACTTAGGCTGGCTCCTCTAGTTTGATCACGTAAATAATCAAGGGACAACGCTATATGCTGAGTTCCTTGAATCATTTTCGTAAAAGTTCGCAACATAATCAACTAGTGCCTGCCAAAAAAAGACACCTGCACTCTATTTAACTATTTAAAAAGAGCACAAGTGTCTTGCGAACAAGCTAAATTAAGATAAAACGTTTTTCTACAATCCCCTAAACAACAAAATTTCTCCCAAAGTCATAATATATGCCAGAGCTGCGACTGCCGGTGAAAATACAAACAAAATGGCGAAAATCGCCGAAGTCCCCAGCCGAATCCTCGACAGTAATAGCATAATGGCTGCAACAACCATACCGCCTATCATGGAAGAAATAACTTGAATACCTATTGCATTGTTATCCGGTTGATAAGCAATGGCCGACGCCAGGTTGATGTTGAAAATTATCGAAATAAATATTCCAAGAAGTGCAACCATAAGCTGTGATATCAGGATGGTTTGGATTACTTGAAGACGTGATGTTTTAGTGGGCATTCGAGCTCCTATTAAGTGGATGTTAACCACATTATACACTATAAGTCTCTTATTTTGCGCCTTTTAAACAACTTATCCACAAAACCTTCTTTTTGCTATGAGCCAACAAATGATTTGTGCTAAAATTTATATGCAATGCCCGATCAAAATTACCAACAAAATCACTTTAATAGATTAAAAATCGCGCTTGAATCGCATCACAAAAAAGTAGTTGAAGATTTTCAGCTTAGACATTCACGCACACTTAAAAAAGCAAAACAACACGGGCTAACTCTAGCCAGCACTGCCATCTTGGCCGGGTCTATTTTATCTTCTTCATCTGGAAGCTTACACACTACAAATCCACATTCTTCGGTACAACAAATCGCTAATTTGAATCAGTTTATCGATCATTTAAATACTTTACTTAAAGACAGCATGAATGAACAAGAAAATAATGTTGTAGCACAAGCCCTTTCACAAAAATTTGGATTAGATTTAGCCGCAAACTTAGACGGTCACCATCTTAATGAAATTTATGGTTATATCGGAGCCGAACAGCACTTATATCGATGGCAAGGCGACACATTATCACTCCACAATCTGCAGCGCGCAGGAATAGCCCCACGTCAAGGCGCTTTTGGAGATTTTGATAACACTGACCAAGAAAAATATTATGTAGCTGTTCAACTGCAAGAACTCCCCGACTGGAATGCACACTGGTCAACTTTAAAACCCTGGTATAGATACCGCAAAGTCTTTGTATATAATCCCGACAATCAAAAAGGAGTTGTTGCAGTAATTGGAGATGCCGGACCAGCAAAATTTACTGGCAAAACATTTGGAGGAAGTCCAGAAGTAATGCAATACTTAAATCGTGTTGACGGAAGTCAAAAAGGTAAAGTTGTTATATTGTTTATCAAAGACGATGAGAATAAAATAGCTCTAGGACCTGTTAAGGTTAGTGATCTTAACTTAGCACTCAATAATTAATATGAAATATAATTAATATGAAATATTTTTACGAAGAAATAACCGAAATACACGAAATTCCTGAATTAATAAAATCGAGCACAGATAATGCTGATGAACAAGAACAGCTGTTAGAAATTGTACGCTCCACAATCCACCACAAGGTCTTAGATTTGATATTTCGAGAACTCGACGTAGTGCAGCAGCAAGAGTTTTTAGAGTATATCGAAACAGCCGACAACCAAAGTTCGGTTATAGACAAACTCAAAGAATGGATTTCTGATGTAGAACAAAAAATACTCCTAAAAGTTAAACAAGCAGAACAAGAGATTATAGAAGCCATTAAAGAAGAAAATCAGATGTGATAACGCTTGCGAGCATTTTCAATTATTGCTTTTATTATGTCACTAAAATCCATTCCTGCCGTTCTTGAAGCCAAAGGAAAATAGCTTATTACATTTGGATCAGGGTTAAGGCCGGGAAGTGTGTTTATTTCTATAAAAAAGAGTTCGTTTTTTGCATTTAGTCTGTAATCGAGTCTTGCGGCATCTTTAACTCGTAGTATTTTATAAACTTCAAGAGTAGTTTTTTCTATTTGCGCTTGCAATTCAGGAGTAAGTGGTGCAGGGCAATAATAAGCATCTTTTATATCTTTAAGCGAATCTTCATAAATCCACTTAAGTTCGTAGCCAGCAATATTGTGAAGATTTTTGGGTAAAAAATCGAAACGCTGTTCAATTATAGGCAAGACTTGAGGTGGAAAGTTACCCAAAACTGCAACGGTAAATTCTCTACCTTCGATAAACTCTTCGACCAGTAATTCCCCTTTAAAATTTTGATCTTTAAAGTCTTTTAATACTTTATTTAGATCTTCAAGATTGCTCACTACGTTTTTATCAAATATTCCAATGCTCGATCCTTCGGCGTTAGGTTTAACAATAACCGGAAATTCCAAATTTTCTGTAACTTGCTCCGAAGGTAGAACTCTTATTGAATTTGGAACTCGGATGCCCGCTCCTCTTAACAAAAGTTTTGTGTATTCTTTATCGAGCTTAATGGCATGTGTAGTTGGCGACGAATGCGTATAAGGAATTCCTAATATTTCACAAAATAAGGGAATTTGAGATTCTCGGGCATCCCCTTTTAAACCTTCAGCGATATTAAAAAGCAAATCAATGTTAGTTTTATTTTCTTTAAGTTGAGTAAACGCTGTATCGTCAGCTTCAATTTTAATTACTGAATGTCCCAAATCTTGAATCGCCTTAATCATTCCGTCTATAGTTTCTGGTGAGTCAAAATCTCCATCAGTTTCGTCTTTGACTTCTAGTGAAGGCTTATTATTTTTTACATTATATGCGAATGCAATGTTCATATATTTTTTGCGAGCTTTATTTAGTATATTCTAAAAGATTCAAGATTAAAAATCTAACTACTAACGGTCCTAACCCTTTTGGAGATGGAGAAATTATTCCTAAGTGATCCAGCTTTGATTGCATGTTTAAATCCCCTATTGTTTTACCATTTACTATAGATGATCCAAGATCTACGACGTGTGTTTTGGGCCTTAGATCTTCTCCTGAAAGCAAATTTGGACTCCCAGCACTAAGTATGACAAGTTGCGAATTTATCTTAGTTCTTTTTGAATAATTTGGTCTAAAAGTTAAATTTTCAGTTTTTGAAGTTTTTTGAGTTTTAGGTGAAAAATCATCAAAAACAGATCG
>DATIHK010000026.1:0-3344 GCA_035480775.1 Saccharimonadales bacterium (SeqCode)
TGGGATTATGATGCCGACATTTTACCAAACACAGTTGAAGTTTATATAAAAAATTTGCGCAACAAAGTTGATATCCCGTTTGAAAATAAACCACCATTAATACAAACAGTACGCGGTTTTGGATATAAAATAGGTAAGGCAAGAAATGTTTAAATCTACACGAATTAAGTTGACTGTTTGGTATTTAGTGATCATCATGGCAATTAGTATTGCCTTTAGCATTGTTGTTTATAGACTTTTATCTCGAGAATTTGATCGCTTTCAAAGAATTCAACAATATAGGGTAGAACATTTAGTAGATCCTCTTGGTCGCCCAATTATAATTGATTTAGATACACAGCCATTAGAAGATGCTAAACACCATTTACTACTTTTATTAACAATTGTGGATTTTATAATCTTGGTTGTCTCCGGTGGATTAGGATATTTTTTGGCGGGTAAAACTTTAGAACCGATTCAACAAATGCTAGACGAACAAAACAGATTTATTTCTGATGCTTCGCACGAATTACGCACTCCTCTGACTGCTCTAAAAAGTTCTATGGAAGTTTTTTTGCGTGATAAAAAATCTACTGTTGAAGATGCCAAAGTTTTAATAGATAGCGGAATTGAAGATGTTGAAAACTTGACTTCATTATCTAATTCTCTTTTACAATTGGCCCAATATCAAAAAGTGAGTTCTGTAAACCAAAATTTAACTTTTGAACAAACTTCTGTTAAAGAAATAACTGATTCTGCTATTTCTAAAGTATTACCTTTAGCAGATAAAAAGCAGCTCAAAATTACATCCACAGTAGCTGATCAAACAATTTACGGAAATAAATTTAGCTTAATTGATTTATTTGTCATTTTATTAGATAACGCTATTAAATACAGCGATGCCGATAAAAGCATTACTTTAACTTCTACAAAAACAGACGGACATATAAAAATATCTGTTGCTGATCAAGGAATTGGTGTAGATGCAAAAGATATAAGTAAAATTTTTGACAGATTTTATCGGGCAAGTGAATCACGCTCTAAAACTGATCAAAACGGATATGGCTTAGGACTGTCGATCGCCAAAAGAATTGCTGAGATTCATAAAGGAAGTATTAATGTCGAAAGTTCAAAAGGCGTTGGAACAACCTTTAGTGTAAAAATACCTCTCTCACAGCATTCAGGTGGTATTCAGTTAGAAAGAATATCGTAAGATTATGGCGTCATTAAAAGCTCTAAGTCAAAATAAAAGCTTGCTCACTAAGATCATTGTTATTGTTCTTGTGGTTGCAGCTCTTTGGTTTGGTTACAATAAATTTTTTAAAAAAACTGTCGCAGCTCCAAAATATCAAACAGCTAAAGTTACTAGAGGCTCAATAATTTCAGCAGTTTCTGCTTCAGGACAGGTAACTGCGGCTAATAGCGCGCAAGTTACAACTCAAGCTTCGGGTACTATCACAAAAATTTTTGCCAAAGACGGCGACCATGTAGCTTCTGGAGCTCCTATTGCACAGTTAGAACTCGATCAAGAAGCACTGCAAAATTATATGCAGGCTCTGTCTTCGTATCAAAGCTCAAAAAACAATTTGGTTTCCGCACAAATTGCTGCAAATTCTCTGAAGAGTGCCAAGATTGCAGCAGATGACGCATTTAAAGCCGCAAAAGTTGATAAAGGCAGTGCAAAATATCAACAGATTGTGCAGGATACAAAAGCTGCTGATGACAAGTATGCAAACCAAGAAAATGTAATAGCACAGTCAAAAACATCTTTAAGTGCCTCTTGGTATTCTTTACAACAATCTTCTTCAGTTATTTACGCGCCAATGGTTGGAACTGTAACAGGCTTATCTTTGCAAGTCGGATCAGTAATATCTTCTCAAAAAAATTCTTCAAATATCACCGTCTCCTCAAAAATTGCCAATGTCATTACGGGAGCTTCCCCGATAGTTTCAATCGATTTAACCGAAATTGATATTACAAAGGTAAAAATTGGAGACAAAGCAACTGTTACATTTGATGCACTTCCAGATAAAACATTTACCGGAAAAGTTTTGAGCATAGATACCACCGGAAGTGTTAGCTCTGGTGTTACAACTTATCCGACTTATATAGTACTAGATGTTGCCGCGCCAGAAATTTTATCCAATATGTCTACATCGGCCAATATTATTGTAGATACAAAAGACAATATTTTAATGGTTCCTTCTAGTGCGGTTCAAAATTCCAACGGACAGCCAACAGTGAGAGTTATGAAAAATAACCAGATACAAAGTGTTGATGTAGAAACAGGAATTTCTTCTGACACAAATACCGAAATTGTTTCGGGCCTAAACGAAGGCGACGAAGTAGTTACTGCAGTAATTAATCCAAACACTTCTACTAATTCAACAGCGTCGCCGTTTGGTATTAGAACAGGTGGATTTGGCGGTGGAAATGCAACTTTTAGACGCGGCGGGTAAGGCGCTATATATGATTCAAGTAAAAAACATTTCAAAAGTTTATAAAACCGGAGATGTTGAAACCGTAGCTCTATCAAATATTAATTTTAATATAAATAAAGGTGAGTTTGTCGCTATCATGGGCCCTTCGGGAAGCGGAAAGTCTACGTTAATGCATATTCTCGGCGCGCTCGACTCCCCTACTTCGGGTGAATATTTTTTAGACGGTGAAAAAGTTGGAAATATTTCTGAAGAGGCGTTGGCTGACATTCGCAATCGCAAAATTGGATTATTTTCAAGCATTTAATTTGTTGCCTCGAACTACTGCGTTAAGAAACGTAATGCTTCCGATGGAATATGCTGGAATCGCTAAAACAGAGCGCGAAGCCCGCGCCAAAAAGTTTCTCGAAATGGTGGGATTAAAAGATCGAATGTTACATACATCTAATCAATTATCAGGAGGTCAACAACAACGCGTTGCAATAGCCCGTGGACTGGCTATGAGCCCCAGTATTTTACTCGCCGACGAGCCCACCGGAAATATCGCTTCAGCTCAAGCCGAAGAGATTATGGATATTTTTAAAAAACTAAATAGCGAAGGCCACACTATTGTAATGATTACTCACGAGCCAGATATTGCGGCTCACGCTAAACGCACAATTCACATTAAAGATGGAAGTGTTGTTTTGGACGAACTCAACAAAAAGGAGGCTAGCTAATGGGATTTTCAGAACTAATTAGTGAGGCTTTGTCATCACTTTCTCTAAATAAAATGCGAACTGCTTTGGCGACTATCGGCATTATTATTGGTACTGGAAGTGTCATCGCCTTAGTTTCATTAGGCCAGTCGAGCCAAAAGTCGGTGCAAAATCAAATTCAATCACTTGGCGCAAATTTGTTAACTATATTGCCAGGATCACAAAATAG
>DATIHK010000027.1:0-13699 GCA_035480775.1 Saccharimonadales bacterium (SeqCode)
CTAAACTTTTATTTAATCCTAAAGCTAGATTTAAAGACTTAAATACGGATTTTTTAACCACTGATCATTTTAGCTATCATATAAAAAATCTTGTGAACCAAGGCTTAATAAAAAAAGATGGAACTGTTTACGCGCTGTCTGCAAAAGGAAAAATGCTCGCTGGAAAGATTGATACTGCAACACACACCATGGAAAAGCAGCCAAAAGTAAGTGTAATTCTTATTCCACATAAAAAATTTGGCAAAGTAGAAAAGTTTTTGGTTCAAGAACGAACCAAAGAACCATACTTTGGTTACTGGGGATTTATTACCGGCAAAGTGAAATTTGGAGAAATTTTACCAGAAACTGCTGCTCGTGAATTAAAAGAAGAGACAGGACTCGAAGGCAAATTTAAATTTTGTTATGAAATTCACGAAATGACTTACGATAAAATTACCGGCGAACAACTCGAAGACAAGTTTTTCCACGCTATTGAATGTTTCGATCTAAAAAACGATCTTCTTGAATCCACAAAAGAAGGGCATAATAAATTTGTAACCGAAAAAGAATTTCGCAAAATGACACCGATTTTTCACGACGAAGTAGATATGCTTACCTGGTTTTTAAAAAAAGATTTTAAGTTTAAAGAATATAAATACATTATCGAAAAATTCTAATGTCAAAATTTAAAGAAAAAGTTATACAAATAGTTAGCGCAATCCCATACGGAAAAGTGGTCAGTTACGGCCAAGTCGCTGTAATGGCCGGAGTTCCGCGCGCTGCAATACAAGTGGGTTCGGTTTTAAACAAGCTAGAAGCTGAAGTCGAAGTTCCGTGGTGGCGGGTTATAAACAATTCTGGACGAATAACTATTAAAGGATCCATTTTTACTCCGCAAGATCAGCAAGACAAACTCGAAGAAGAAGGCATCGAATTTGTGGAACAATTTAAATGCGAAATAGAAAATTATCGCTGGCGTCCTGATGAGAAAAAATTAAAAGAGTTTAAACTAGAAGATGAATACATTTTTAAAACACTGAGCAAATATAATCTTACCTAAATATTTGGTAGACTCAATCAATGATCACGTATTTTCAGGCAATAATAATTGGAATATTACAAGGCATTACTGAGCTCTTTCCAATTTCGAGCCTAGGTCATAGTATTTTACTTCCCAGTCTTCTGGGCTGGAGTTTTCAAGAAAACTCTAAATTCTTTTTAGATTTTTTGGTCGCTACCCACACAGCAACAGCACTAGTTTTATTTTTCTTTTTTAAAGAAGATTGGTTCAAAATTATTGGCGGATTTTTTAGATCTCTTAAACAGAGAGAAATTAAAAATTCAGACGCAGATGCAAAGTTAGCTTGGCTTTTGATCGTTGCTACGATCCCAGCCGGAATTATTGGATTGCTTTTTGAACAACCAATAAGAAGTCTTTTTGTATCTCCAACCTTTTCGGCAATTTTCTTAACTTTAAATGGAGTTTTGCTGTATTTCGCAGAACTCTTACGCCGCAAGTCTTTAAGTCGGGTAAATGATCCCGATAAAAATATTGCAAAATTATCTTGGTTTCAAGCCATAAAAGTAGGGACTCTGCAAGTTTTGGCGCTTTTTCCAGGATTTTCGCGCACCGGTTCTACACTAGCAGGAAGTTTAATGGTGGGATTAAATCACGAAGACTCTATAAGATTTTCGTTTTTGCTCGCAACTCCTATAATTTTAGCTGCTTCGGTATTAAAGCTTCCCGACTTAATAACTCCAGAAAATATGCCATATATGGGACAAACGCTTGTCGGCGCAATATTCGCAGGAATTTTTGCATACATTTCAGTCAAATTTTTGACCAAGTATTTTGAAAACAATAACCTAAAACCATTTGCAATTTATTGCGTTTTAGCTGGATTGATTAGTAGTATCTTGTTGCTTGTTAGATGAAGGACCAGTTTTAAACCAAACAAAAGCTCCTGCTCCCAAAGCCAAAACCAAAGAAGCTAAGCCGTGTTTAAAATGTGTAGTTGCTACTCCAACTTCGTATCCCGGTATAAAGTGCGGAAGATTCATAGCGGGTGTAACGAAATAAATAATTGCTAAAACTAAAAAAGCGACTCCGGCTAGTCCAACTAATACTAAAAGAAGTTTATTCATGTCATCAGTCTTATATATTCTTTAAAAAGAGTCAAACTAATTTTTGAAACTATAAATCAAATAGTTGTTAATTTCACCTGCTCCACTTACTAAAGAAAATTCTGCATTGCCAAAAACACTTTTTATTTTCTCGATAAAAGCATTTAAATTTACAGAATCGTTTTTTTTGAATGTATAGTTAAATAAAACCAGACCATTTAAATTAGTGGAATTTTTTAAGTCGTTTAAAAACTTGTCGATATTTGGAATTTCTACAAAATAATCACCTTTAAACATATCCGCAAAAATTACATCATATTTTTCGGGACCTTCAATAAATTTAAATCCGTCGGCATTTACTAGCTGGATGTTGTTAATTTTATCTATTTGAAAATATTGTTTAGCTAAGTCTATAACGACAGCATCAATTTCTACACAAACCAATCTTGCTTGTGGAAGCGCTTTAGAAACAAAATATACAGCCGTTCCTCCGCCAAATCCTAAAAACAATATATTTTGTGCTCGTGGAGCTTTTGAAGCAATAATTTCAGCCGCGAGTTTCCAATATCCACTTTTTGAAAGTATTGAGTTATAAGTTACCGACTGAGTTCCGCCGTATGTACGTAGCTTTGTGGTACCCAAAATTTTTACAATTTCTATCTTTTCATTATATGGAGTAGAAGTTTCAAAAACCGTTTTAGGCTGTAAAAAGCCAAATAAGTTCATTCACTGAAGTATACAGCATCACTTTTAGAACAAAGAAAAGGCCAACAATCTGGCGATTATTGGCTCTTTTCTCAAGAGTTTATGGGTAGACATGCTTAGCTTTTCTGTCCTGAAGCTATGGCTATTAATTGAACTATTCCCCAACCTACAAATGTGTAAACCAGAAGAGCAATTAGTGTTGCGGGCTCAAAAACAGATGTTGTGGTAACTCCTTGTGCGTAGTTTTGTGGAAATATTCCGTTGAATAGTGAGACAAACGGCAGAGAAACGCCGTAAATAAAAGCCACAAACGCACTGCCTGGATTTGCTCCAGCTAATTTAAAGACAAATCGAAAAACTAAAAGCACATCTAAAACTCCAGATACAAAATAAACAAAATTCTCTAAAGAATTGGTCCTCGACACTGCTACAGGTAAAGTTGTCTCAGTATCTGTACCTGCATCCGTACCTAGATCATTTGTAGAAGTGACTACTGTTTCTTTTCTTATTTCTGTCATAAGCACAGTGTAAAACTTTAAGTTGAAAAGTAGGTTAGAAAAAAGCTAAAAGTTTGTAAGAGATTGCCTTCGGCAAAAAGAGATAAATGCACTATAAGTTGTAATTTAGCTGCAAAACCCTTAAAATAGCCCAAAATCCGATAACAACTCATAAGGAGTGCAACAATGAGAAAATACGGCATAAGCAGTGTGTCGTTGGCTTGGCATTGTCTTGGAAAAAGAGGATATAAAAAACTTCGTCCGATGCTCTCTGATATCGGAGCAGATGGAATTCAGTTCTTACCCATGCGTGGTTGGCCTTACAGTAAAACAAGTGAAATAGATGACTTGGTTATTTCTGGGGAAGACGCCTGGAATTACGAAACCGGCAGACTTGCCTGGATCAAGGGATGGACTTGGGCCAGTTTACGATTGCTTCACCTAAAGCTCTATCCAATTCCTTCGCCAACCTACATCGACATGTTTTTGTTTGGTAAAAAGTATAGCCCGTTTTTTCCAAATGCTATTCAAGTTGAGCACAATCCCAGTATTGAAAGAGCGGCGTTAGAAATAAAACATCCTGACATAAATCTAACGTTGGAAGACTATCGAAGACTGGCAAGAGCTGGGAAAAAGTTTGTGATTGACACCGAATATTTTCGGCGCGAAGGCGGACCTAGTTGGCGAGACCTGTTGAGGGTAATTCCCTGGCAGCAAATTGTATTGATTCACCTGAAATTTAAGAATCAGAATTCTGATTACTACGAACTGCTAGCGTTCTTAAGACTCAATACCAAATGCCCAGCTATACTAGAGATTTTTCCGAATCGGCTAAGCTACGAAGAAACTGTTGATAAGTACAGCTCGCTTGTGAAAAATGCTCAAATTATGTTGAGATAGTTTGTTGTTCAAAACACCCCGCATCGTTTCAAATGCGGGGTGCTTTTTTATTGTAGTATCGGACTATTTCCTTTACCTGCAGCAAATAGTCCTTGACATCCCAACGTATATTTGATATAAATACCTTGTAAGTTCGCAGGAATTTACATCAACATCGCCTTGTCCATAAGGGACGCGTCGTAGGGATGGTCACCTAAGAAATTTAGGCGCCCCACGGAGCTAAGATCTTATGGAAATCAGAACCGGCCAGATTATTGGGTCGGTTTATTGTTTTTAATATACATAATAACCGACCTTTCAGGTCGGTTTTTTGTTCCCTAATTTCAACCTGCCCACAAAAACTGACCGTCGCAAGTCCAAACCAAACCGAACTTTGACAATTTATACAGGAAGGGTGCTTTAAGAGCATAAATATTTTGCGCTTTTGCAGCGCCCTTTCTGGGGAAGTAAAAACTTAAGGACGCAATTAGACAATTGGCTTAGGAGGCCAACATGATCCCAAATCGTGAGACCCGTGAAGGCATGTCGATTACGTTTTGGATGAGCGTAACAGTGATAGCGGTCATCGCTCTCGCCACGTTCATCTCGCTGGTCGCCTACCCGTACATCTTGAACAAGCAACGGGAAGCGGTTCAGCACAGCCAGCAATACGTCACGTCTCAGGTCACCGCACTTACGACCTTGAAGGCGCAGTACGATGTGCTGGAAACCAAGAAAGTTGAGCAAGCCGGCAATGCAGATGTCGTCGCCGCCTACAATGCTCAAGAAAGCGCAATCATCGGCCAGATGTGGGAGACCTACAACCTCATCCCCGAAGACGTGCGCAGCCAGGTTGTACCTCAGAACATTCGAACGTTTCTGAGTTCGCATCCGCGGTAATAGTTCAAGACTGTCTTAGGAGGACAGAATGAACACTAAATCGCAAGGCATCAAGAATTTCGTTCTCGGCATTTCCGCAGCCCTGTTGGTCGTTTATTTGGTGGCGTGCTCTAGTGCAGCAAACAGCAAAGAGTCGACACAGGTCAACGATCAGCAACAGGTGTATCTGAACAGCCAGCCGGCTCCGTTTTTCGACTGGAGTTTAGAACGCCACATGATGACTGAACTTTACGTCGCGCGCAACAACGCGGTCGCAACGTTCAGCCTCACCTGGGACCCGTATCGCGGTAAAATCTCGTGGTCATGCCCAAGCATCGGCTACCCGATCCCCGGCGGTACGCAACTCACCAACCCGGAATCGTACGTCTATAGTGGTACTACGCTTCCGCAAGCTGAGCCCAATGGCCTGTACACGCCTGCAACTTCGGCGGGTACATATGTGATGTGCGTTAACTCCGACGGCACCGTTTCACCGGTTTACGTCGAAGATAATGTGCGCACATTCCCGCAACCGATGCAAGAAGTCGATGGACAGCTCGTTCCGGTGCCCAACACCGTTCCGTCACTGAAAATCGACACAACGCAACCGGCCAAGTAAGTAAGCAGTTAGTTTTAAGATTGGAAAAGTTTACAAAGCAGCGGCTACTAAAGGGGAACCTTGAAATAGTTGACTGTGAAGCAAGCTTCGCCAATCTCATCTCCCAAGTCTGAGTAACCTCGAAAGTCAACGCAGACAAGGGAACACAAGCACACTGGGTAACCCCAGATATCCAGTGTGCTTTTCTTTCTAAACAAGGTCCGTAACCGCTGCAACGTGATTATATCACTGCAGCAATACAAAATTTGCCTTCGGATAATTTTCGGTATAGTATCGAGAAATGGCATTACTAACAACTCCATTACCGGAACTACTCCGCCCAAAAAAACTTGAAGATTTTGTAGGCCAAGAACATTTGGTTGGAGAAAATAGCCCAATTAAAAAACTTTTGCAAAACAATTCTATACATTCGATGATTTTCTGGGGTCCGCCTGGGGTTGGCAAAACGACTCTCGCACGAATAATAGCCAATGAACTAAATGCAACCTTTATAGAAATTTCGCCGACAACCGCAGGAGTCAAAGACATCAAACAAGCAGTCGAAGTTTCTAAAAAAGATTTTTTCGGCGAAAAAAAGCAAACTATTTTATTTGTGGATGAAATTCACCGTTTTAGTAAATCGCAACAAGACTATCTACTTCCACATGTTGAAAAAGGCAGCCTTGTTTTAATTGGGGCCACAACAGAAAATCCTTCATTTGAACTAAATGCTCCTTTGCTTTCGCGAGCCAAAGTTTATAAATTTGTTCCGATAACTTCAGAACAGATGCTCAACACTTTAGAAAAAACTTTAATCTATTTAAAACAAAATTCTATCGAACTTAAATTAACCGATGAAGCCAAAAACTTCTTAGTTAATTTAAGCAACGGCGATATTCGCAATTTATTAAATTCTATTGATTCGTTAATTCGCACAAATATTCAAAATGCAGACGTTGAAGATGTCAAAAAAATATTACAAGAAAAACCTTTGCGCTACGATCAACAAGGCGAAGAACACTACGACACTATTAGTGCCTACATAAAAAGTATGCGCGCCAGTGACGCCAACGCAGCTTTGTATTATTTAGCTCGAATGGTCGAAGGCGGAGAAGATCCACTTTTTATCGCCCGTCGAATGGTGATTTTTGCCTCTGAAGATATCGGACTAGCCGATTCCAATGCGCTAGTCGTAGCAAACAGCGTTTTTCGTGCTTGTGAAATTATTGGCTATCCAGAATGTCAAATAAATCTCGCTCATGGAACAGTTTATATGGCGCAAGCTTCTAAAAATCGAAAGGCATGTGATTCATATTTTGAAGCACTGGACGACGCTAAAAATTTGGGGAATCTAGAAATTCCGTTAAAAGTGCGAAATGCTCCAACCAAATTAATGAAAGATTTAGGTTATGGAAAAGACTACGAAAAATATCCAGAAAACGAATCGTATCTTCCAGAGCAAATTAAACATAAAAAATATTTATAAAAATAGCTCTTCACCTTTTGTTTAAGATGAAGAGCTCTGTGACGAATCTTGCTGGTTTTTCTTTTTTTCTTCTTCTATTTTGGCAAGAAATTTCTCTAAAGTCTTTTTCGAATCAGAGTGACAGGCAACATGATTTCTTAAACATCGACTGCAGACGCGATGGTGACAATTTTCACAAACAAAAGTCAATCCAATTTTATTTTCTCTACAGTGTCCACAAATTCCAGTTCCTAAAGGCTTTATACCTTTCCAAATATCTACTACTGGATTGTAAGGAACACTGTTGGATGGAACCGATGATTTGCTATAGTCAGGGTTTCGCCTTCCCATTCTGAACTCCTTTTGCGTTGGGATTTGCTTTATTCTAACACAAGAGTCTTTTTATTTTAGCCGTGAAAGTGCTAGTATTATCTAATACAAATAATTGAATGTTAGGAGGTGTTTCGTTTGAAATTTTATAACGTAAAAACTAAATCATCAGTAGAAGTCGAAGATTCCAAAGTAACAGTAGTCACAACCAAAAATGGAAGAAAAGCTGGTCAAGCCACAGTTGATGGAATGAAGCTTTTTAAATTCTTAGGAAAAGAAGACCTCGACAGATTAGGAAAGTAATTCATTTTGTAATGAAAAAAAGAAAGCAGATCTCCGGAGAGCAAACGGAGATCTGTTTGTGTATAACATGTCATAGCCACCGTACAAAAATCAGATTGTGTCTTCGCAGTCGTTTTAAACGCTCGACGTAGTAATTGTCCAGATCGTAAAGATACTCTTCTTGATACTCAGTCTTATTCTTGTCTTTATTAATTTCCTCGAATTGAGCTTCATATTGCTTGCGTAATGATTCGACAAGCTTCAAGGTATCTTCTAGCTTCTTTTTCTGCCGATTAAGATCAGCGGCGAGAGCATCTTGAACCGCAATTTCAAGCTTCCCAATCAAATTAAAGAGCTTACGCAACTTTCCAGCTACAACCGAATGATGTTTCGCAACTTCTCGATCAACCTGCTTCTTTGTCATGTGAACCTCCTATTGTCGTTAGTGTGTATTATAACCTATAAGAGTCGGTGAACAAAATATTGAATTACTTGCAGCAAAGAATAAACTTAAATACAGATTCACATAACTAAATTATGTGAAAGGTGGTGATTATTTTGAGATTATTACACACTGTCGCATTAGTACTTGTAGTAGTAGGTGCTCTAAATTGGGGCTTAGTAGGACTCTTAAACCTTAATCTGGTGATGATGCTCTTGGGACAATGGCCTATGCTTGAAAAGCTCGTTTATGTTTTAGTTGGAGTTTCAGGAATTTGGCTTTTAGTCGAGCACAAACGCCTTTGTAGGTATTGCGGTGAAAAGGGAATGGGAATGTAAAAAGCAGACTTTCCTGCTATATTCATTTGCATGGAAGAGCTTTTACAGCAAGAAGCGGCAAAAATAGCGTCACAGTACAAAATCTCGCAAGACGAAGCATTAAAAAAGTTGCAAGAAATTGCTCAAAAAGATCTCAAACTTCAAAAAAAACTTGGAAGTGTTCAAATTCCTCAACAAATCCCCCGATTAAGCGAATACAAAGATTTTATTAAAAAAGCTAAAAAAGATATTTATTATTCGCTGCGAAAGTTTCATGCGGATGAAGAAACTGAAGCTAAACTTCTGGCTGAATTACAAAATGGAGCGGCACCACAAATTTTGACTGAATTAGCAAAAACTCACGCTTCTACCAAAGAGCGGGCTGAATTTGTAACCCAATTTAGCCAACAACTTTCTGAAATAGCCAAAGATGCAACCAGTATTATAGATATTGGTGGCGGGCTTTTTCCACTTCAATTTGACTTTGCCAACTATCCTAAATTACAAAAATATCTCTGGATCGACAAAGATCAAAAAGCTTATAAAATTTTGGAAGCGTTAAACAATCCAAAGCTACATTTATACAATGAATTAATAGGAACTCACCCCTGGACTTACTATGGAGAAAGTTTCGACTTGGCGCTGATGATCAAATTAGTTCCTTTAATGTATCGACAAAATCGCTAATTTATAAAGTATTTAGCAGAAGTTCCAGCCAAGCAAATTTTAATTACAGCCAGCAAAGAATCTTTGACTAAAAAACAAAGCATTGAGCGTCGAGAAGATCAAAGCTTAAAAGAGTTTGTTAAATTAACCGGGCGAAAAGTAGTTGGCGAATTTGATATTCCAAATGAATTTGGCTACTTGCTACAATAAATAGAATGACAATGCTAGGAAAACTAGATTGCTTGGCAATCTGGTCCGAAAATCCGAATAAATTAGCAAAATGGTATCAGGATACATTTGAGCTCGAAGAATCGTTAAGACTTAATGAATCAGACGATACTGGAATTGGATTCGATATAAATGGATTATTACTTTGGTTTGGTTACCATAGTGAGATAAAAGGCAATAATAAAGATCCTATACGACATATTTTAGAATTTAAAGTCGAAAATTTAGAGCAAATAAATTCAGCGCTCAAAAAAGCGAATGCAAAAATAATTCGTGAATTATCTTATGCACCTAGTATTAATTCGGATGTTATCACCGCTCAGGATCCTGAAGGAAATACCATTCAATTTTATAAAGAACGAACTACTTAACCCGCTTAAACATCTTTTCTAAATCGCTCATCGAAATTTCAATCTTTACCGGCCTACCGTGTGGACAAGTATAATTTGTTTTTGTCTTCGCAAGCTTTTCTAGCAAATCTTTTCTTTCTTGCGGAGCTAAATATTCGCCAGATTTTATAGCTCCACGACAAGACAAATACGAAATAGTTCTAATGCTTTTTTCGTTTATATTCGAAGGTTTTTTTCCCACTTGCAAGTCGGCAATAACGTCATTAATCAAGTCAATTCCACTAGCGCCACTTAATACTTTTGGAATTGCCGAAAGTTTAAAAGTGCAAACTCCAAATTCTTCGACGGCAAAACCAAGCTTTGATAATATTTCAAAATTTTCTTCGAGTAACTCCGCATCAGGAACAGATAAATCAAATACCAACGGGGTATCTAAAGTAAGACTATCTCCGTTGTCGGCCATTTTTTCGTACACTTCCAAAAATTGCTCAAACAAAATGCGTTCGTGTGCAGCGTGTTGATCAATCAGTAATATGCCTTTTTTGGTTTGAGAAACTAAATATAATTTATGAATTTGCAGTATTTCAGATGACTCTTCCGCCTGGTACGTTTGCCAAGGATTTACATTTTCTTTTAAATGATTAAATAAAAATGGAAGAGCTCTTTTGTCAGCATCCAAGTCATTGCCCAGATAATCGGTGGTATAAGTTAACTCATTGGACTCTAAAACTTTTTGCACAGAACTTTTTATAACATCAAAGATAGTTGAGTCATCGTAAAAACTTACTTCTTCTTTTCGCGGATGGACATTGACATCTACTAATTCGTGCGGCAGCTGCAAAAACAAAATTAAAACTGGATGTGCGCGCGGTTCCAATAAAGAGCCATAAGCATCTTTGGCAGCCGAAGATATTACGTCGTTTGAGATAAAGCGATTATTTACAAAAATATATTGATGACTACGGTTGATACTCGAAAGTTGCGGCTTTGAAACAAATCCTCGCACTTTAAAGTGATTAATTTCGTAATCAAAAGGCAATAGTTGAGAAGAAATCGGTTCACTCAATAAAGCTCTAACTCGCTCTTGTTGGGTTTGAAATCTGGGTAAATCTAAAACTGCGCGATCATCGTTAATCAAAGTAAATCCTACTTCGTTAAAACACATCGCGACATTAACTACTACATCTAAAATATTGCGATATTCGGTTTGAGTAGTTTTTAAAAATTTTTTACGAGCCGGAGTATTGTAAAACAAATCTCTCACTGTAAGCATAGTTCCAACGTGCATACCTGTAGGCGCCATTTGGACTAGCACTCCTCCCGCTATATCGACGCGGTTGCCCAGAATATCAGAAGCAGTGCGGCTTTGAATCGTTAATTTGCTTACCGAGGCTACGCTCGATAAAGCTTCTCCACGAAAACCAAACGAGGCGATACGTAATAAATCTTCTTCATTAAAAACTTTGCTGGTGGTGTGGTGTTTAAAACTTTCTAAAATATCAAATTCGTCCATACCTTCGCCATTATCCATAACTTGAATAAAATCCAGACCTCCATTTTCTATTTCTATTTGTACTTGAGAGGCGCCAGCGTCAAGGGCATTTTCGATAAGTTCTTTTACAACCGAGGCCGGGCGTTCGACAACTTCTCCTGCGGCTGTTTTAGAAATAATATTGGGCGGAAGCAATTTTATTTTGGGCACAGAACTATTATACCTTAGTGGAGAAGCGTATAATTCGCACAATCCAACTTTGGAGGGCAAATGTCTCACTACCCGTATGCTCATGCCGGAAGAATCGTTACGGTACATGGTGTAAAGTACAAGTTTTCGTCAGTATCTGCTGTTGACTACAACAAAGCAGCCAGTTTGTTCAATTTGGGTGACGAAAAACAAAGCGAAATCAGAATCTCAATTGAGCGGGAAAACACCCAGATATACGAGGAACTTTCTGTGAAAAGCCTAGCCGATGCCTTACTCGGATCGACAACAGAGACAGCATTTCCCAGCACCAGACTTGGAATACTAAAACCAGGATACACACAACCGTATAACCAAAGACGTCAGGGTAAACGCAAGTAGTTGATGCGATAGGAATGCACGACTGGTTTCTATCGCATCCGCTTTTTTAAATCGACCAAAAATTTCAAAGCTTCAATGGGAGACATATTATCAAGATCGAGTTTTTTTATATCTTCAGCCGAATAGGAGTTGTTTTCTGTTGGAAGTTTACTTTCTAAACTTTCTAGAACTTTAAAAGCATTTTCAGTTACTTCTTTAGGAACTCCAGCCAAATCTGCTACCGAAATTCCATAGCTATGCGAAGCAGCTCCCGGTGCAACAGTATGCAAAAATATTAGCTCTCCGTTATGTTCACGTACTAAAACTTGGTAATTTTTTATTTTTTGCGGAAATTTTTCTTCTAGCTTTTGTAATTCGTGATAATGAGTTGCAAAAAGTGTCTTTGGCGTTAGTTTTGGATGAGACACCAAATATTCTGCGACTGCCCAAGCTATGCTAATTCCATCATAGGTGCTGGTTCCTCGGCCAATTTCGTCCATAATTATTAAACTTTTGGAAGTGGAATTATTTAATATGTTGGCTGTTTCAACCATTTCGACCATAAAAGTAGAAAGTCCAGAAGTTATAGCATCGGCAGCTCCACTTCGAACAAAAATTTTATCAACCAAAGTTATTTGAGCTTCTTTGGCTGGAACAAAACTTCCCATCTGAGCCATCAAAACAATGATTCCAACTTGTCGAATAAAAACAGATTTGCCTGCCATATTTGGCCCGGTAATAACTAAAAGCTGATGATCGTGCTGGTCTAAGCAAACATCATTTGGAACAAATATTTCTTTATCTAAAAGCTGCTCGACTACTGCATGACGCCCTTCTTTAATGTCAATTTCACCAGAATCTATTATTGTTGGGCGACTATAGTGCTCTTTTTGAGCTAGTTCGGCAAAACTTAACAAACAATCTAGCTGGGCAATGCTTTGAGCTGCAGCTTGTATTTGCGGTGTATTTTGCAGAACTTTTTGTACAACTTCTAAGTAAATTTCGTATTCGCGGGCATTTATTTTGTCTTCAGCGGACAAGATTATTTGCTCGTGATGTTTAAGTTCTTCAGTAATAAATCGTTCCGAATTTACTAGAGTTTGTTTTCGAAAATAGTCAGGTGGAACCAAGTGCAAATTAGATTTAGTAATATCGATATAATAACCAAAGACCAGATTAAATTTTACTTTAAGTGAAGATATTCCTGTGCGCTCCTTTTCGCGAATTTCTAATTGAGCAATAAAATCTTTGCTGCTTTTGACTTGAGATTTTAGAGTATCCAAATCGGCATCTATCTGAGGTTTTATTAAGCTTCCGCTATGAACATCAAATGGCGGAAATTCTAAAATAAATTGTTCGATTAAATCTATTGTTTGCGTGAGTTCGTCGGAAATATTTTCAGAAATTTCACTTGTTAAATTCGCGCTAAGTTTTGAGCAAATAACTTTTGTTTCTAAAGTTCTTTGCAAAGCTTGTTTTAAATTTACTAAATCTCGGGCATTACCAATTCCAACTGAAATGCGTGAAACTAGTCGTTCTATATCAATCAATTCTTCGAGCTTGTTTCTCAATTGTTCTCGCACAGCTCTCATAACGAGAAATTCATTTACAGATTCGTAACGAGCTTCAATTTTATCTTTGTTTAGTAATGGTTTTAAAAGCCATTGTCTAAATAGCCTGCCTCCCATAGCTGTAAGTGTTTTATCTAGCGTATGAATTAGCGAACCCAAGCGCTCTCCTTCTCGAATAGTCGTAAATAGTTCTAAATTTAAAATTGTAGATCGATCGAGTTCAACAAATTCTTTATTGGTTTGATGAGAAATCTTTTTTATGTGGTCAACTTTATCTTTTTGCGTAAATTTTAAATAACCTAATAAGGCTGCCGAAGCACGTAAAGAA
>DATIHK010000028.1:0-37495 GCA_035480775.1 Saccharimonadales bacterium (SeqCode)
GATCCGAGTCCAGATCATCAACCGTATACTGCTGGTTATTCTTTTGTAACTAGTAAAAACATACTCTCTATTGGTTGTGATAGTAGTTCAAATCAATTTTTCTGTTGGCCAGTTGACTTGTTGACTGCTGTTATTCAGGCAATTACATCTTTTTTTACAACAGGTTGGACGACTCACACAAATAACACCGCAGGCAAAACTTGCGGAGGTTTCAATCATACTCCTTCAGATAATGAATGTGCTTCGGGTGACATTAATTGCTCTTGTCTTAATGGAGTCATTACTGAAGATCCACAAACACTTAGACTTTCGTGTAGCGATCCTAACGGTTGGCATAAAACCCAAGTTTGGATTCAACAATATACCTGCTCAGGTGTAGTACAAACTAAACCTTTTATTGTCGACAATAAACTTCCACTACCTATAAAAGGATTGGCAACAGGAATGCAAAATTTTTGTTTGGCACTTGGTATGGGGCCAGATGATGATAATACCGGTGCATTGGCTGGAGGTTCTATAGACGTTAATGCCACAAATCAAGCTAGTTTTAAAGAAGGCTTTGGTAGCGATGTAATCTGGGGTGAAGACATGAGTTATATAGTTGACAAGTTTTGTTACAACGCCGAAGGTGATCCGGTTTTCGGTGGCCCAGTTTTTAAAGAACGCAATTTGTCTCAAGGTATCAGAAAAGCCCCTATAGTTCCGGCTGAAGTCGGTGCTTGTTATTTGGGACGTACCGATGGAGGCTACGGAGAAATAACTGGCAGTTTGCCTGATTATTTAGTACAGATTTTGGAGCGGGCAGCATTTGTAAACGACATTCCGGCGGCTCTTATGGTGTCGTACCTATATACAGAAGGCGCTTTCCATAAATATCCAGAATTATTTGACGATGGAGCTGTAATGGCAGGAAGTGCTGAGGGGGCTACGTTTGGTAACTGCGATCCTACGGCTGCTAGTGCTCAAGGTCCATTTGACTGGTTAGATGCATATTGGAAACCTCCTATTTCTGACGCAGTTAAAGATGACTTTCCAAATAGAACCCCATTTAGATGTAACTTGCTAGATCAAGCTTATGCTACGGCTAAGAGACTAGCCCAATCAGCACAAGGTGCCGGTAGTTATGGACATAATGACTGCGTTGGAGGTGTAAACTGTAATAAATGTTACGGTTTTGAGTATTCAAGTACTCGTGGATCTTGTGAACATTGGACTATACAAAATACTATATCAGCTTCCAGAGGAATTGCTGGTTTTTGTTGGGATAACCAGTTTTCTGCTGCAGGTGGAGGAAATTATGCTAATCCAGATTGTTCTCATAAAGATCCTACAACCGGCCAGAGAGTAACTACGACCCCAGATCTTTGTCGCGAAACTTACCAAAATTGTTCAACAGGCTTGAATGCACACGATCCACCCAACTACTGCTCGAGTCTTCAGTACAGCTTTAACAATATCTTTGAGAGATACAAAAACCCAGCACAATAAACTTTGACAAAGCCGAACATATAGATTAGTATCTATGCGTGCTCGATTCCGACTCAAAAAAACAAAATACCGCACTTTGTACAACCTGTTTTAAATCACTGGGAATTCCGTCGTGCATGAAAATTTATCAATATATAAAAAAGCACGGAGCTACTTCGGTAACAATACTTACTAAAATTTCCAACTTAACTCAACCGACTGTTTCGTATCATCTTAAAGAAATGAAAATAGATGGATTATTAAGTAGCCAAAAGCACGGCAAAGAAGTTTTATATAGTATCAATCCGTATTGCAATATTTATAAGAGAGAGTGTGTTTTAAATTCAGTCGAGATTCCAGCTTAATGTTAAAAGTTAAAAATCTACACGTAAATATTGGTGATAAAGAAATTCTTAAAGGAGTAGATTTAGAATTTGCTCCCAATAAAGTTTACGCTCTGATGGGGCAAAACGGTTCTGGAAAAAGTACTTTGGCACAAGCTTTAATGGGACACCCACAATATCTTGTAACAAGTGGAAGTGTTGTATTTGGCGGCAAAAATTTACTGGAACTAGATCCAACTTCTCGTGGTCGCGAAGGAATATTTTTGTCTTTTCAATATCCCAGTGAAATTCCTGGAGTTACGATTTCGAGCTTTTTGCGAATGATTTACAACAAAAGCCACAACACAAATATGACCCCAGTAAATTTCCGCAAATTACTAAAAGAAAAAATGGAAATGCTCGATATCAAAGAAGATTTTATGAACCGCTATTTAAACGATGGATTTTCTGGAGGCGAAAAAAAGCGAATGGAAATGTTACAGATGTTGGTTTTAGAACCAAAATTGGCGATTCTCGACGAGACCGATAGTGGACTAGATATAGATGCTCTAAATATTGTTGCCAAAGCGGTAAACAGTCTTAAAGACCAGACTAAAATGACAGTTTTAATAATTACTCACTACACACGAATTTTAGAACATATTGTTCCAGACGAAGTTTTGGTTATGCAAGATGGGCAAATTGTTAAGAAAGGCGGAAAAGAACTCGCGCATGAACTTGAAGCAAAAGGTTATGCTGAGTACGCTCCGGTGGTAAATGGGTAAAAAACTTAACGATATACATTCCGACAAAAAAAAGTCGACGATAGAAGTTAACGCGAACTACGAAAACACTTACGGTTTTAATGTTAAATCTACGCCAGTTTTTAAAGCTCAAAAAGGATTAAACGAAGACATCGTAGCCCAAATTTCTGACATGAAACACGAACCAGTTTGGATGAAAGAATTTCGTCTGCGCGCCTATAAGACCTTTTTAGAAAAACCGATGCCAACTTGGGGTGGAGATTTAAGCAAAATCGACTTTAACAATATTTTTTATTATCTAAAACCATCTAACAAAGAAGAAAAAACTTGGGATGATGTTCCTAGCGAAATCAAAGAAACTTTTGACCGACTCGGAATTCCACAAGCCGAAAAAGAATATTTAGCCGGAGTAAAAGCTCAATTCGATAGCGAAGTCGTTTACGGAACTTTACAAGCCGAGCTTCAAGAACAAGGAGTTATCTTTTTAGGAACTGACGACGCGCTCAAAAAGTATCCACACTTTTTCGAAGAATATTTTGGAAAAATAATTCCTCCAACTGACAATAAATTTGCAGCGCTTAACAGTGCAGTTTGGTCGGGCGGATCTTTTGTTTATATTCCAAAAGGAGTTCATTTAAAGAGACCACTGCAAGCTTATTTTAGAATTAATGCCGAAAACATGGGTCAGTTTGAACGCACTTTAATTATTGTTGATGAAGGGGCTTACGCCCATTATGTCGAAGGTTGCACAGCTCCGGTTTATTCTGCCGATTCTTTGCATTCAGCAGTGGTCGAAGTAATAGTTAAACCAGGAGCAAGATTTAGATATACAACAATTCAAAATTGGTCGAACGATGTTTATAATCTGGTAACTAAACGCGCCCGCGTCGAAAAAGACGGAATTATGGAATGGATCGATGGGAACTTAGGATCACGTTTAACTATGAAATATCCATCGTGCTTTTTGGTAGGCGAACGAGCTCATGGCGAAGTTTTATCTATTGCCTACGCCGGAAAAGGCCAACACCAAGATGCCGGAGCCAAAATGATTCATATCGCGCCTAATACAACTTCCACAATTATTTCTAAATCGGTTAGTGTGCATGGTGGACGCACAAGTTATCGTGGAAAAGTTCAAGTCATTCCAGCAGCCAAAAATGCCAAGTCACGTGTTGAATGTGACGCTTTAATTTTAGATGAGGATTCACGATCTGATACTTATCCAACCATGGTAATTAATGAGCCAGGTGCCAATATCGAACACGAAGCCACAGTCAGTAAAATAGGCGAAGAAAAATTATTTTATTTGATGTCGCGCGGACTTACCGAAGCTGAGGCGATGAGTTTAATTGTTTCGGGATTTATCGAGCCAATCGTCAAAGAACTTCCGCTAGAATATTCTTTAGAATTGAATCGCCTTATAGAGTTGGAAATGGAAGGCTCTGTCGGATGAAAACTCAATTAGTTACACTGGCCGAAAATACTGAAGTTAAAGTTACTGAAGACACCCAATTTGTTTTGCAATTTCCAGCTATGGCAGGTGAAAAATATTCGCTAAATGTAATTTTTGAAAAACCAGGAGTTTCGGGGGAAATTATCGGAATTTACTCTTTAAAAAAAGACCAAAGCGTAGATTTAACAACTATTTCCACCCACAAAGCTCCTCATACAACTTGTTTTACCAGAATCAAAGGAGCTTTATACGACAACGCCAAATCAAGTTATACCGGAAAAATTATTATCGAAAAACCAGCACAACAAACCCAATCGTTTTTAGAAGATAACATTTTGGTTTTAGGAAACGAAACTTTAAATACTTCGCAGCCAATTTTGGAAATCGAAGCCGACGATGTCAAAGCCTCGCACGGTTCTACAACCGGACGTATCAATGAAGAGCAAGTTTATTATTTAGAAAGTCGTGGACTAGATAAAACCGAAGCACAAACTTTAATTGTAGATGGTTTTTTTGAGAGTTTAGTAAATAAAATCGAGGACGCCACCGTTGCCGAAGCAATCAGAAGCGCCCTCGTATAAATATGAAACAAATAGATGTTACAAAACTAAAAAATGACTTTCCAATACTCTCGCGAAAAATCGAGGGAAATAACCTTGTCTATTTAGACAATGCTGCAACTTCTCAAAAACCTCAAGCAGTTTTAGATGCAATTGTGGAATATTACAGTAAGCACAATGCTAATGTGCATCGTGGCGCTCACGTATTGGGCGATGAAGCCACACAAGCATACGAAGATTCTCGCAAAAAAGTTGCTGAATTTATTGGCGCACGTTTACCTAAAGAAATAGTTTTTACTAAAAATTCCACTGATTCTCTAAATCAGGTTGCTTCTGGATTTGCTTCTCGCATTTTAAAAAGAGGAGGTGTGATTTTAACTACCGGTGCTGAACACAATAGCAATTTATTACCTTGGCTGTCAGTAGCCAAACAAACTGGTGCAAAAGTAGAATTTTTAACTTTAGATGAAAGCGGCGAACTTTCTATGAACGAACTCCGCGCCAAATTAAACGACAAAGTTAAATTAGTAGTGGTTTTTCACGCTTCCAATGTTTTAGGAACCATTTTAGATATTAAATCAATTTGTTCATTGGCACACGAAGTAGGTGCAAAAGTTGTAGTCGACGGTTCACAAGCAATTCCACATTTACCAATCAACGTTCAGAGTTTAGGATGCGATTTTTACGCATTTTCCGGACACAAAATGTTGGGGCCAATGGGAATTGGCGTTTTATGGGGTCGCGAAGAACTTTTAGAACAAATGTCACCGGTAAATTTAGGTGGCGGAATGATTTTGGAATTTGACCTTGAAGATCCAAAGTGGCTAGAAGTCCCTGAAAAATTTGAAGCTGGAACTCCTAATGTTGAAGGAGCAGTTGGACTTGCTGCAGCAATCGATTATTTAAATTCAATTGGAATGCAAAATATTCGCGAACACGAAATTGCTTTAAGTAAGTATGCAATCGAAAAACTGGCAACAATTCCCAATCTTACAATTTTAGGTCCTACAGATCCAACAAAAAGAACTGGCTTAGTATCATTTGTAATCAAAGATATTCATGCACACGACATCGCTGCAGTTTTAAGTCAGCAAGGAATTTGCGTTCGCTCTGGAATGCATTGTGCTATGAAATTCCATAAAGATTTAAATTTGGCAGCTTCGACACGCGCTAGTTATTATTTGTATAATGACACTTCAGATATCGATGCATTAGTTGATGGAGTAAGAAAGGCTTTGCAAATTCTTAAATGACATCAAACGACGACAATTTTTATCGCGAAGAATTAATGGAAATTTACAAAAATCCTGCTAATAAGGGGAGTTTAGCCAATCCAACAGTGCATGTTCACGAAACTAATCCCATGTGCGGAGATGTAATAGATTTGGATTTAGATATTAAAGATAATCAAGTAGTTAATGCAAAATTTAACGGAGACACATGTGCCGTCAGTGCAGTTTCAGCCGAGCTTTTATTAGAAGAAATTAAAGGCAAATCTCTTGCAGAAATTAATCAAATTGATAAAGAAAAATTGTTAAATTTAATTGGTATCACTCTTACGACAAGTCGTATAAAGTGTGCTACATTGTCTTTGGAAGCGCTCCAAAAGGCATTAAAGACTTATGAAGAAACAACTAAAAACAGAAACTAAAATTACATCTACTACTGCCAAAATTCGCAAAGATATGAACCTCGCTGAGGTTGTATTTAAATATCCAAAACTTGCCGAAGTTTTGTTAGATTATGGATTACATTGTGTAGGTTGTGCAGCTAATAGTTTTGATACAATAGAGATGGGTTCTAGAGTGCATGGCATGACCGACGAAGAAATTAATGATATGGTAGTACGCTTAAACGAAGTAGTTGATTTCAAGGAATAATGCTTACGCATTCTTCCTTGCGCGCTTCGCGCTAAAGGAATAATTGTTGTTCTAAAGAATGAAAAAAATTCACAAAATAATGATTGATAGAAAAGCTTGTATTGGTGCTGCTACTTGTATTGTAGTTGCTCCGCAGGGATTTGAACTTGATAACGAAAATATTGCTATTACCAAGCCTGGGGCTGAAGGTCTTGATGACGATACTTTACTAATGGCAGCACAGTCTTGCCCAACCTCGGCGATAATTTTGTTTGACGAAAATGGCGAGCAAATTTTTCCAAAGAAAGCATGATAAAATAAAAATATGAGTTACCAAATAACTTCTGATAACATTGATCTTTCTCCTAGTATGACAGAGTTGGCAAAAGAGAAACTTTCACGAATCGAAGGTCACTTACCAGATTATATGGTAGAGACGAGTTCATTTAGAGTTGTAATGAATACTTCCCCTGTTGAACAATTTAGTGTTAAAATAGAAGCAGTGATTCATGGCAAAACTTTTTTTGCCGATGAAACTCGGGGAACTTTAGAGCCCGCCCTAGTTTCTGCTACTGAAGATCTCGATCGTCAAATAGAGCGCCATCTTAAAAAAGAAAAGACAGACGATTGGGAAAAGCAAAGAGAACAAAAAAGATCAGAACCTGAAGAATAATATGGAATTTACTGCTCAGAACGAAAAAAATAAGAAACTCGAAATTGTACTCGCGACTGTATTCAGCTTGTTATTTTTAGTTCTTGCAGCAGCTTTAGCAGGATATTCTTACTTTAAGTTTTATTCACCAGTAAAATTAGTATCGTTTTCGCGTCCTGACAGTTCAACTGTTGTAGTAAATATTACTTCTGCAACTCCGGTAAAGACAAAAGTAGAATATGGAACTTCTGATTTATACTTAAATGCCACTGATGCGGACGAAGCTTTTCAAACTACTCAGTCTCATACTATCTGGGGTTTACTTCCAGGAAAAACTCACTTTTTTAGAGTTATTGCCAAAGATTCTGATGGCAAGACTTACTTTACTAAGTTTTATCAATACTAAATTTTATATGTTAGAATCTGGTTGCTTGCGTTTAGGGGGCACACTCCGGCAGCGTGTGCTTCGCACGATTGTACGCTGCCTGCGTGGGTGTTTAGCTCAGCTGGTTAGAGCAGACGTCTTATACACGTCCGGTCCCTGGTTCGAATCCAGGAACACCCACCATAAATTTAAATTGACCATTTTTCATTATTAACGTATATTTTGTTTTAATCAATCCAACAATGGAGGTTCGGATAATGCCAAACGCATTGGTTATTATTCTCATTTTTTTCTTTTGGATATTGAGTCTGCTAGGAGCTTTACTGGCAAATAGATTGAATGTTTGGGGAGTTACAACCGGTGTTTTTCAGATGCAGCATCTGGCTTTGAAAAGGATGGCGCTATTTTTATTAATTATTTTAACCCCATTCTTTTTTTGGCTCTGGCTATTTTTGCAATTCAACAACTGGATTTTTCCGCTTCCTGCTGATGCAAATAAGTACTGGTTTCAAACTTACAGCGGCTGGATATCGATATCAGTGAGTTTTTATTTTGGCCTAGGTTTCGGATTTTATATTGCGATATTCGGTTTACATCAAGTTCCTTGGTACACAGCTGGGGGGTTTATGCTTTTTGCAATCGCTATGATTGTATTATGGGATAGAACTTTTGGACGTAAATAAAAACAAGGCCGCTGGTTCTCACTTTTGAGATGCCATAGGCCTTGCTTCATTATTTGTCTATTTTACAGTTTATAAAACACCAAGTTCAGACTTTTCTTCTTCACCATTGCGTTCTATATATTGCAAATATCGTTCAGTTGTAGAAATTCTTTTGTGACCAGCAATTTTTGAAACTTGCAATAAACTGGCACCTTGAGCTAAGTGATGGGCAACAAAAGTGTGGCGTAAGTCGTTTACTTTTGCGTGTTCAACTCCGGCTAATTTAAAATATCGGTCGATGGTTGATCGAATGTTTCGTACTAACAATGCTTTTCCTGTTTTAGTTATAAACAAATATTCACTTTTTTTATCTTTTGGTCGATCATTGTCCATATACTTTTTAATTCCATCAATAGCAGCTTTATTTAATGGAACTGTTCTAAAGTCTTTGCTTTGTTTTTTTGGAATATAAAGTGATCCTGGTTCTTTTGTAATATCCATGTTTTCAATTTTAATATCAGCAAGTTCTGAAATTGTTAAGCCAGTTTGTAAAAGAGTTTCAATTATTGCAAATGTTCTAGAATCATCTTTAGCAGCATCTCTCAAAGCTCGGTATTCTAGTTTTGATAAAATTCGTGGAGCTTTTAAATCGACTTTAGGGTGTTTTAATTGATCAGCGACATTACTTTGAATATGTCCTTTGTCGACCAAAAATTTAAAAAATGTTTTTGTTGAGTTGGTTTTTCTTGAGATTGATTTTGGAGTATAACTTTCATTGGCTAACTTAGCCATGAATTCTTCAAGGTGTGCAAGCTCGATTTCGTGTACCAAATTAACTCCCTTTTTTGAAAGGAAGTCGGTTAATTGCTCTATATCTTTACCGTAGGCGATAAGTGTTGAGCTTGATCTGCCTTCGTTTTCTAAGTGTTTTACAAAGCTCTTTTGAGCTATTTCAAGTTTAATCATAAATATTCAATTTCTTTCTAGGGGCATGGAACCAACCATATTATATGCTATTTGCGCGGTTAAGGCAAATCCTATAGGTCAGGTTAACATCAAGCTTGATATTAGTCAACGATTTGTTTACAATAGCCATAATGTCTATGCCTGCTCAGTTAAAATATATAGTCCTATCTATACTTTTTGTGTTGGCCTCGGTCAATTTTACGCGTACAGCGCTTGATATAGTGCAAAATAGTAAAAGACTAGAAGATCTGCATTCTGATGTTGCCTCTTTACAAAAGCAACAAAGCGACTTAAACGCCTCTATATCCTATAAGCAGTCAGTAGACTATATTGAAGAGCGCGCTCGGGATGCCCTAAATTTGATTAAACCTAACGAACAAGCTTTTGTGGTTCCCCAAGGCGCTGGAGTTTTAGCCGCCGAAGACACTAAGCCGGTTATTTTAAGTACGAAACAGAAACAAGCCTCTAATTTTCAAATGTGGATGCAGCTTTTTCTTAACTAATTAAGTTAATATTTTGCACTTTTTGACACATACACACGGCTTTGATACCATAGCTATGCCTTTCGACTAGTAAGAATATAGCGGGGTGGAGGAATAGTACCTCGTCAGGCTCATAATCTGAAGGTCCCGGTGCAAATCCGGGCCCCGCAACCAAAAAAGAATTGCTACCTTTGCCACGAAAACGGTCTCGCGAATACGCTCAGATGTTTTCTTAGTCAAAGGTAGCAATTTTTTACTGTATAATAGCCTCGTTAATAGCTATTGTGCCAATATAGCTCAGGGGCTAGAGCGGGCGTTTCATAAGCGCTAGGTCGATGGTTCGAGTCCATCTATTGGCACCATAAATTTTTTAAAAATTGACTTTTAATTTTTCTTTGCTATTTTTAACCTAATCGTATCAACATGGAGGCCTAAATGGCTAAAATCTTTTTGAAAGTCGTTGATAGGCATCGCTCATATTTGAAAAGTCAGATCGAACAATCCGGTCACAAGGTCGTCGACAGCATTGATGTCGCTGATGTTTGCTTTGTGACTTTCGAGACAAACAAACTAGCTGTTCGTGCAATTCCAGTGAATCTGCGTTTCAAATTTATCGTAGAGGGCCTCACCCACAGCGAGCGCCTTACGCGCAAGCTTCTCGATGATGCCGGTTTGTGGGGATTTCTGGATGTTTGGGATATTTTTCCACCACTCAACCCAGCATCATTCAATTTTTCAGAACGACTCGATATCGCTCTACACCGTCTACAGCCAATGTAAATCTGTTTACTTCTCCCCGCCATCACAAACGACGGGGAGAAGCTCTTTAAATATTTTCCAAATCTGCTAAATTATCCTTATATGAAAAGAATTCTTACCGGTGACAATACAACCGGAAAATTACATTTAGGACATTTCGTAGGTAGCTTGGAAAATAGAGTTAAGCTTCAACATGAGTACGAAACCATTATTATTTTAGCTGACATGCACGCCTTAGCTTATCCAAAATATGTAGATAAAGTCGATGTAGTAGCGGATTCAGTGCGTCAAGTTTTGATGGATAACTTATCTGTCGGACTTGATCCTTCGATTGTTACTTTCTTTAATGAATCTGCAATTCCAGAGCTTTATGAACTTGCAATAATTTTTAGTATGATCGTGAGTCATGCTCGGGCTATGCGAAATCCAACCATAAAAGAAGAAATTCGCGATAAAAACTTAGGTGAAAATTATTCGCTAGGATTTATTAACTTTCCGATTCTGATGGCAACAGATATATTAAGTGTCAAAGCCGATGTAGTTCCAGTTGGAGAAGATCAAATTCCACATCTTGAACAAACCCAAGAAATCGCGCGCAAGTTTAATGCGACCTACGGCAATGTTTTTAAAGAAGTTCAATATGTCAGTGGACGCGTACCTCGTTTAATCGGCACCGACGGAAATGCCAAAATGACCAAATCTCTAGACAATTGCATTTATCTTTCAGACTCAGAAGCAGAATTAAAACGCCGAGTTATGAGCATGTACACCGATCCAACCAGAATTCATCCTACCGATCCAGGTAAGGTAGAAGACAACCCTGTTTTTATTTATCACGACGCTTTTAATCCCGATAAAGCCGAAGTCGCTGACTTGAAATCACGATATCAAAATGGTAAAGTTGGGGACGTTGAAGTCAAAGAAAAGTTATTGGCTGTTTTAAACAATTTTCTGGTTCCAATTCGCGAAAAACGCGCTTATTACGAAGCACATCCAAATGAAGTAAGTGATATTTTAAACGATGGTTCGAAAAAAGTTAGAACAATTGTTACAGCAACACTTTTGGAAGCAAAAGAAAAGATGAAGTTAAGTTAAAAAGAACCTCTGCCCACGGAGTATAATATCAAAGCTATGCCAGCAATAAATGATAAATCTAAAAAAGAAATTTTCGGAGAAAAGAAAAAATCCAGTGAACAAAAATCACGAAATCAAAATAAGTTCTCACAATTAGGCCCAGTTAAAGTTCCTAATAGTATTTTTAAAAACGTTTTTTTCTATATTTTTATAATTTTAATTGCGTATATGCTATTTGGACTTTTATCTCAAGGTTCATCTATCAAAGATCAAAAGCCTATTAGCGATTTATATTCGTTAGCAAAACAAGGAAAAGTTCAAGATATCACTGTCGCAGATAATCGTGTTGAAGTTTTGATGAAAGATGGCACCCAATTTTATTCTGAAAAAGAAGACGGAGTTAGTTTTGATCAACTCTTAGTTAATAACGGTGTAGACCGCTCGAAAATTGCCGGTACCATTAATGTTGAACACCGCACAACTTGGGATCAAATCATTTCTCCGATTTTAATGTTTGGATTACCTATTTTAATTTTATTTTTTATTTTTAGACAAATGCGTAGTGCCAGCGGTGATATTTTTTCTTTTGGAAAATCACGAGCTCGTTTGTTTAATAAAGAACGCACTAAAATTACTTTTAACGATATCGCAGGCAATATCGAAGCCAAACGTGAAATGCTTGAAATTGTAGATTTCTTAAAAAATCCAGAAAAGTATCGTAAATTAGGTGCCCGTACTCCAAAAGGAGTTTTACTGGTTGGTCCATCTGGAGTTGGAAAAACTTTGTTAGCCAAAGCAATTGCCGGAGAAGCCAACGTTCCGTTTTTTAGCGTAGCAGGTTCAGAATTTATGGAAATGTTAGTCGGAGTTGGTTCAGCTCGCGCGCGTGATTTATTTGCTATGGCTAAAGCTGCGCAACCGAGTTTGATTTTTATTGATGAAATAGACGCCATTGGTCGTCAACGAGGAATGGGAATTGGTGGCGGTCACGATGAACGCGAACAAACTTTAAATCAAATATTAATCGAAATGGACGGATTTGATGAAAGAACCGACGTAATTGTAGTTGCAGCCACTAACCGACCAGATATGCTCGATCCGGCTTTAATTCGTGCTGGACGTTTTGATCGAAAGATTTCAATTCCGTTGCCAGATAAAACTGACCGTGCAGAAATAATTAAAATTCATATGCGGGGCAAACCATTTGCTGAAAATGTTCAAATCGAAAAGATTGCTAGAAAAACAGTAGGCTTTAGTGGAGCAGATATCGAAAATATGTTAAATGAAGCCGCAATTTTAGCTGCTCGAGAAAATCGCACGACAATTAGCGAAGCCGATCTGGAAGAGGCCGCACTAAAAGTCACTATAGGGTCAGAACGCAAAACATTGCAATCAGATTCAGAACGAAAAATGGTAGCTTATCACGAAGCTGGGCACGCTCTGGTAGCAACCAATATGCCAGAAATTGATCCGGTATCCCGTATTTCAATTGTCGCTCGAGGAGGCTCGTTGGGTCATACCAGTTTTCCACCAGAACGTGATCGATATAACGAAACTCGCACTCGTCTGCAATCTTTAATTGCCACTATGCTCGGAGGTAGAGCTGCTGAAGAAAATGTTTTTAACGAATTAACAGTTGGAGCGTCTGATGATATTGATCGTGCTACAAATGTTGCTCGTAAAATGGTTACAGAGTATGGAATGAGTGATTTAGGTCCCATTTCTTATGAAGGTAAAAATTCTGGAAATTGGGTAGCCCGCGAAATGGGTGAATCTATAAACTACAGCCAAGAAATGGCAGCCAAAATCGATGTAGAAGTCGCAAAGATTATTGATACTGCCTTTAGTGCAGCAAAGAAGATACTAGCTGAAAAACGCGAAACTCTCGACAAAATTGCTCAAAGACTTTTAGAAAAAGAAACTTTAGATGCCGAAGAATATCTATCGATAATAGGAATTCCAAAAATTAGTGATACAAATATATCGTAAAGTCGTGCGACATATAGTCGTGGCGCAGAGTTACTTTAAAAGTTAAATTTTTACACCAATCGAACATTTCACACGGGTCCATATAAGCTATTTTAATTTCTTGGTGTTCTTCGTCTATAGCTGCGTTGTGTTTGGCTAATTCTGAATACTTGCTCGGTAAGTTAAACGCCACGCCTTTGTTAGCCAAAAAAAACATTTTAGAAATAGCTTTTTTTACATATTCTTTGTGATTTGGCATTTCGATATTTAGAGCTCCACTACAGAATACATAGTCATAATTTTTGCCAAAATCTTGTTCTAAAAAGTCTGCGCAATGAACTCTTATTTGTGGATATTTTACTTTACTCAAATTGCAAGATTCTGGAGTAAATTCACATCCGGTATAATCGATATTCTTAAAGTTTTTGTTTAAGTAATGGTAAAAGTCGCCTAATCCGCTTCCAACATCTAAAATAGATTGATTGTCTAAAGTTTGGGTAATTTCGGATAAGACTTTGAAACGAGTTATCTGGCTTTCTAGAGAATTCCAGGCAATTGAACGCGGGCCATACAAGCCGTATTTTTTTAAACTAGTTTCATAAAAAGATTTAATGTTCGCTTCAAGCATTTAATGATGGGCAGAATCCTCTGATCTCGATTATACTACATATATATTATGAAAAGATTACTAATAATTGATACGTTTAATTTATTGCACAGGGCTTACCATGCACTTCCAGCTACATTTACAGATAAAGATGGTGCGCCAATAAATGCTGCATACGGAGTTGCTTCGATGCTCATTAACGTCTTAACTTTGGTCAAACCCGATTACGCGATCGCCGCACTAGATGGAATGAAGCCAACTTTTAGATCCGAAGAATTCACTGCATACAAAGCCCATCGCACCGAAATGGAAGAAGCACTTTCTAGCCAAATTCCTAAAGTCTTTGAAATTATTGATGCTTTTGGAGTGCAAAAGTTTTTAGTCGAAGGTTACGAGGCCGATGATGTTATGGGAACTGTCGCCAAAAAATTTGGACACGAAGGTTATGAGGTTATTTTACTTTCTAATGACCGAGATATGTGGCAATTAGTTAATGGGCACGTTTTAATTATGCTTCCATCGACAAAAGGCGATGGATTTGAATACATTGGAGAAAAAGAAGTCGTAGCTCGAATGAGCTTTACTCCAGATAAAATCCCCGATTATAAAGGTCTACGAGGCGATCCTAGCGATAATATTCCCGGTGTCTATGGAGTTGGTGAAGTTACAGCTAAAAAACTAATTGCTCAGTTTGGAACTATCGAAGAAATTTACAAACATATAGCAGAAGTTGAGCCCAAAACTTTGCAAGAAAAGCTAGCTAACAATGCTGAGCAAGCAGTAATGAGCAAAAAGCTGGCAACGATTATTACCGAAGTTCCCTTGCAAATAGATTTGGAATTGTGCAAATATCGTGGTTTTAATTCAGCTGATGTACTAGAAATTTTAAAAAAGTACAACTTTAAATCTTTAATGCGTCGACTAGGATTTGAAGTTGACGAAGGCAAAGCAAAAAAGGCTGAAGAAGTAAGTAAAGACCAATTGAGTTTGTTTTAATCTAATTAAAATTGTAGAATCCACTTAACATAAACGAAGTCGTTCCCAAAAGGAGCCAGCATGATACGTATCAAACGTGTTAGGCAGTGGGAAGATGTTTTACCGGGATTTAATAACGCCGCAATTGTTGTGCTCGTACGAAGAGGCGGTTGTCATATTTTTGTAGACACCATGAAAGTATCTGGTCAACAACGATATCAAATTGAACAGGCCTTTGGTGGAAAAGACTGCAGCACTTTTCGTAGTATAGATGAGATAAGTGTACTGGTCGATTATCATCTACCAAGAGTTTCATCGAAGTATGCTCGCACTCAGTTGGAAAAACTATTTCCGCAGGCGTAACGAAGTTAACAAGCCCAACAAGGAGATAACATGGACGACACACCGCAGCCCAACATCACGATCAAAGGTTGGAATGGGCCAGTTTATCCGACTGATATTGAAGAAGCCAATAACTTCTTAATGGGTTACACCGGCAAGGACTATGAGTTGGTTGGCATAGCTGCAGCTATTGGAGGCACTATCGGGTATGGAGCTACATCAGAAGCCTCTGTCAAAGGTGCTTTTTCGTATCAGCTGACATTTTATGCCCACCCGGACAGCCGCATCATGATGGCGTTTCCGCCAAGGAGCAATGGAACGATTCCACGATCAATCGCGTTTTACTACGGAAGAGGCGTCGCGCTTTCACAAATTTCAGCGCTGCTCGAAGAATTTCTTAAGGTCATAAAGCGCCGCTGACTTTGTACTGCATATTTACCATGCGCCTGGGGCATTTTAGCTACCTCAGGCGCGTATTTGTTTTAAACAATTACTTATAGTAAAATTGCGATTACCCATATCTACCCATCTTTTTCAAGGAGACCTAAATGCAATCTTTAGGCACGGCTCCAGAAGATGTTCTTACAGCAACAAGTAAGTCTGTACTTTGTAGGCTCGATTATCATGTCTATCGAAATCATAATCGGGTTGGCGGCGATTCAACGAAACCCCAATACTTTGATTCGGTGGAAATCGCTGTTACAAGATTAAAAGAGCATTTACGCCGATTGTACGGATTTGACTATATCGAATGGCGCATTGTGCTTATCGACGGCAACGGAGTTACAACAGTCGAGTCTCACCACTACAAATAACATTTCTGAATCCGCCCCTGCTTTTAAAAAGCCCCCAGACATTTAGTTTGAGGGCTTTTTTGCTACAATATACATATGGATAAAAAACAATTTGCGCTAGAGGTAGTTAAATTATTAAAAAAAGAACATCCAAATCCTAAAACAGAATTAAATCACGCCAACGAAATGCAACTCGCAGTAGCAGTAATGCTTTCGGCGCAAACCACTGACAAAAAAGTAAATCAAATTACCGACAAGCTTTTTAAAAAATATACTAAATGGGAAGATTTTGCTAACGCCAAACTTGCCGATCTGCAAGCCGATATTAGAGGAGTTAATTTTCACATGGGCAAAGCTGAACGTCTTATTGCGGCCGCTAAAATGGTGTTAAGCGACTTCGGGGGAAAACTTCCAAAATCATTAGCAGCACTAATAAAGATCCCTGGAATAGCTCGCAAATCCGCAAACGTAATTTTGCAAGAAGAGTGGGACATAGCCGAGGGAGTAGTTGTAGATACGCATATTACTCGTGTTTCAAACAGATTGGGTTTAACTACTAATACAGATGCAGTCAAAATTGAAAAAGACTTAATGGAATTGTTGCCCAAAGATTATTGGCGCAATTTTTCTTCAGCGGCTGTTTTGCATGGCCGATATATTTGTATTGCTCGCAAACCAAAGTGTTCAGAATGTGTTTTAAATAAAATTTGTCCGTCAGCTTTTAAAGTTTAATATCCGCTATTTGATGAAGGAGTAGGAGCTGTTGTAGGAACGGTCGTTGTTGGTGTGGATTGCTGGTCACCTGGTTTTCTGGCTGCATTAATTGCTTGATCAATTTGTTTGGTTAAATCATCAAAAGTCGTAAAGAATAATTTTTCTCCGTTTACATAAATTGTAGGCGTCGAGTTTATTCCTAAATCATTTCCAGCTTTTACGTCTTCTTCTACTGTGGCTACAGAAGCCCCACTATCTAAATCTTTTGTAAAAGCTGCTGCGTCCATGCCAACTTGAGAAGCGTATTTTATTAAATCCGATCGTTCTAAATTTTCTTGGTTAGAAAATAAAGTTCCTGCATATTCCCAAAACTTACCGTATTTAGCTGCAACTACAGCAGCTTCAGCGGCTCGATGCGCATTAGTGTGCATAGGAAGCGGAAAGTTTCTGAAAGCAATTCTTACTGTGTCTTTGTTATCTTTGTAATAATTTTCTAAATATGGAAAAAAGAAAGCACACCCGGGACACTGAAAATCTCCGAATTCTACAATGGTAACTGGTGCATTAGCGTTTCCTTGAGTTTGGGTTGTGCTAGTAATAAGTGATTTTTGATCGACTTTTTCTAGTGCAGGTCGTGGGCCAACTCTTCCTTGGCTCAACGCAATTATTGCTACAAAGATTAAGAGCGTGACTATACCTATTATTAATACTGGGGCATTGCGTTTAAAAAAGTCTACCATCGTTGCTATATTAAACTAGAAATTGTCTGTTTTGACAACTCTGTGTTCACTAAATTCTTTGGAGGTTGATTTTTTATTAGCACATCCACAACATTTTCTGCTGCCATGCGTGCCATCTGTATACGCGCTTCTCGTGTCGCGCTAGCAATATGTGGAGTAAGAATCACATTTCTCATCTTAATTAAATCTGGATGAATTTTAGGTTCGTTTTCGAAAACATCTAATGCTGCTCCTTCGATAATATTTTCTTTAAGCGCTGTTACCAGAGCTTCTTCGTCAATAACTGGTCCGCGAGCAGTATTAATTAGGTAGGCATTAGGTTTCATAAGTCTTAATCTCTTATCATTAATTAAATGGTGAGTTTCAGGGCTTAAGACACAATTAAGAGAAACTACATCAGAGTTTTGTAAAAGTTCTTCGACCGAAACGCAATGTGCATTGTAGGCTTCTTCAACTTCTGTAACGCAACGTTTCATGTCGTAATATAAAATTTTCATATTTAATCCACCGTGAGCAATTTTAGCTAGATGTTGACCAATACGACCAAACCCAACAATTCCCAGTGTTTTGTTGCTAAATTGTGGTCCCAAAAATAACATTGGATCCCAATATTTATAATCACCTTCACGACAATATTTATCAGCTTCAACAATTTTTCTCCCTAGTGCAAGCATTAAGGCGAAAGCGTGCTCTGCAACCGATTCTGTTAAATCGCCAGGAGTATTTGCCACAAAAACTTTGTGCGCTGTTGCCGTTTTTAAATCTATATGGTCGTAGCCAACAGAATATGTAGCTATCAATTTTAAATTTGGAGCGGCTTTAATTATTTGTTCTGTAATTTGGTCTGGTATTACCGGAATAATCGCTTCCACATCTTTGATAGCTTTTTTTAATTCTTCTGCTGAAAGAGGAGCGCCTTGGCGATAGTCGATTTCTATTTGTGGAAATTGTTGAAGAATTTCAATTCCTGCCAATGGAATTTTACGAGTAATGAGCAGTTTCACGCATTCAGTGTATCAAGAATCTTAAGTACAAGGAATGATTTGAAATTCTGTTGGTACTTGATAGGTTTTGTAAATATCTAGGCATTGTGTTGTTCTATCGCCTGTAAATTTATCGTCGCTATTTAGCGTCAATATAATTTTCCATCCCTGATTAGTATTCTTTGCTAGCCATTGTTCTCCTGTATAAGAGCCAAGAATTCCAGCGGTTCCGGCAGCGAAAGTTGTAGTAATACTTTTTGCATAAACTAGCCAGAGTGGATTATTTTGTGTATTAAGTATCGTATAAAAAGCATTAAAAACTTCTTGAGTTTGTGGAGTTATTGCACCACAAGCTGTTTGCATTGCGTAAAACACACTTTTTCCGTTAGTTACATTAAAGTCTGGAGTAGCCAATGTAGGATCTTGTGAAGAATATACTTCATCAGACCAAGAGATTTGGCACTTCAGATCGCCTTTTTCAAATCCACGATAATGCATCGGAATTGCAGTTGTAACATCAAAACTGTCATTTTGCTTTGAAACAAAATTTTGCGCTGTAAACACATCGCTTATTTTTTTTAGATAATAGCTTTCGAGTTCTTTATCGTGGTAGCGGGTTAAAACTGTGTAAGCCGGAATTGCCATCAGTTTTCCATCTTCAAGTTTCCAATTCATATATAAATGATTTCTAAGTAAAGATCCTGTCCACGTAAAATAAGATGTTTTGCCCATTGTCAAAAAAAGATTGTTAGTATCATCTTGCAAAACGGAAGCATCTATATCTTCATTTTTTCCGTTCTTTCCATCAGGAATTAATTTAGCAGGATCGGTAATTTCAATTGGAGTTGGAGATATTTGAGGAATTACAAAATCGTTTTTTACTATGGATGTAGATGAATGACTAAAGTCTTTTGCAATAACTACCACCAAAGCTACTATACCCAAAAGAGCTAATATCAAAAACGCGTACTTCATGCCTCGTTAGCGCTGCCAAACAATTTAATTTTTCGCTCAACTACATCTTGCACAGCTTTTATAGCATCTGGAGTTATTTTATAAATTGCGATTTCGTTGCTCGCATTGATGCTTTGTTGCAAGGTCATTTTAAAAGCAATTCTCATTTCTGAATTGATATTTACTTTAACGATGCCCATTTTAATCGCAGCTCGAACGTCATCGTCGTGAATCCCCGAGCCCCCATGCAATGAAAAAAGCGTATTGGGTAGTGCTTCGGTTATTTTTTTAAACACATTTAAATCTAGTCGCTTTTCGGTAGCATAAATTCCGTGCGAATTGCCTATAAAACTGGCTAAAACGTCGACTCCGGTTTTGGCAACAAATTCTTTAGCTTGTTCTGGATTGGTATAGTATTCGGCTTTATTAAATTGTGTAGCATCTTCTTTAGTATGATCAGCTGAACTTCCTGCAATATGAGTAAATTCTCCTTCGACTGGTAAGCCTTTTGCGTGAGCTAGTTTTACGACTTCAGTACAAATTTTTATATTTTCTTCAAAAGCGAATTTACTTCCATCAAAGTGAATATAGTCAAAGCCAGCTTCTATTGCAGATTTGCAGGCGTCAAAATCTTTTCCGTGATCTAAATTTAAAATTATCGGAATATTTAGTTCTTCTTGATAAATCTTTTTGATAGCAACTAACTGTGCCATTCCAATATAATTTACTTCACCATCGGATGCTTCTAAAATCACAGGGGAATTGAGCTTTTTTGCGGCCTGAGTTATCGCTTTTATAGTTTCTGTGTTTGCAGCATTAAAAGCTCCAATAGCATAACCATTTTTTCTGGCGTGCATTATTAGAGCTTTAGCATTTGTGTTCATCATAAATTTGTACTTTCTAGTTTGACACTTTTTACTAATTCTTCAATTTCAGGTCTGGATCGCAATCCATTAACGCCACCGATTTTTGTTGTTTTTCCTTGTGCGTTAAAATCTCCCCATTTCATAGCTTCTTCAAGAGATTTGCCGTAAATTATTGCCGATAAAAATCCTGAAGAATAAGCATCTCCAACCCCGGTTTTATCGACTACTTCGTCTTTGGTTTTATACGCGTCCATGTGTAAAAAAGTTTTGCCGTCGTATGTGGAAGCTCCATTTTCTCCATCAGTTATAACTGTAAGTTTGGCGCCGATTTTATGGAGTTCTGTATGCAATTCTTTTGTGGAATGTTTTCCAACTATTCGAGTAGCCTCTTCGGTATTTACTAATAGAACATCCGTTATTTTCACAAATTGTTTTACTGCTTCGATATTTTTTAATTGTGATGAACCGGGATTAAATGCTACGCCGGTTTGTGGATTTGCTTTAAGGTAATCTATTAATTCGTTTTGAAATTTCTCAAATCCTGGTGCGAGTGTAGAGTAGTGAATCCAGCGTGGTACGGGCCAATCATATATTTTGTAATTTCGCTCTTTGTGATATGAAAATATTGTGCGATCACCTCCGGCTACAATAACGGCGTGCACATTCGTAGCAGTTCCGGGATTTTTGATGCAAAACTTAGTATCAATGCCAAATTCTTTAAATTCATTTATAAATTTGTTGGCGTTATCGTCGTCACCAAGTTCGGTGTAAATAGAAGTATTTAACCCTAGCTTTTCGCAGCCAATTGCAAGATGACAAGAATTTCCAGCAGGCGATGAAAAAAAGCTTTCAACCGGAATTTTACTTCCATGCAAAAAACACATTTTAGGATGATCTGAATGAGTGAGCTCGACTGAACCTAAATCAACCTTCATATAAAGGTCAACTGAACAATCGCCGATGCATAATAAATCGAGTGAAGAGTTGGGCATTAGCTTTAGTTTAGTTTATCTGACTTTGGGATGCAATTGCTTGGGGGTATAATCGCTATAACCGTGAACCAACAGAGGACACTATGGATACTAATGCCAATAGTTTGGCAGTAGTGGTTCGCTATTATCAAATCTATCTTCAATGTGTCGAAGGATCACATAAAGGTAGTTATGCCTTGTTCGACCGCGCGGGTTCTGGCAGCACCCGATTTGTAAAAGATCGAAAAAAGGCATCAAGATTATCGTGGCGACACCACCCGAATGTGACAGATAAAAGAGTCGCTCGAAAAGCACTTAGAGCTTTGGCATTTGCTTTCAAAGCTGGTAATATCGTGCATTTTGGCGACCTAAACCGTTACGATAAGCCTGGATTAAAGGCAAAAGGAGGCTGACATGTCCGGAGGAAGCAATGGTCTGCACGAACTCAAGTTGCAAGTAATGAATCGTGGGGTCACCGTGTTTTTGCAAGTAATGGAAGGAAGTCTTAGAGGTTATTTCTTAACATTGTACGGCGACCGTGGCAGCTTTATTTCATCGTTTGTTGGTGCCACCCAGTGGACATTAACGAAAGACAATGCACAAGAGCTCGTGATCAAGATTTTGAAAGAAGTAGAAAGCAGTTTTCCTGGATCAGTAGTTTCAAATTGGGGCACTTTGAATTCTGCACACACAGAGTTGGAAAAAGTCACTAAACAATGACCAATCCAACACCACAGACAAGAATTTTGAAAAGTGAGGATGGTTGCTATAACATTGTTCAGGGTAATTTGCTTTTAATAAATGCCAGAAGTTCGCGTCCGATAGCTGTTCGCGATGGTCCGTATCTAATTGGGAATCTGATTCATGTCATTTCTGAGTTGGGAATCGATCCGGATTCTGTTGATTGGGGAGAACTCTCACAGTCATACTTCACTCACATGGAAGCTTAGTATCTTTGATTGTCACAGCGGTCGATTTGTTCTCATCTCTTGAGGCATTTCGGTCGCTTTTTTTATACTAACTTAAATTCACCAGGGACGTCGGTGCTTAAATCACCGGTTGCAAATCTTCCACCGATTTTATTCATTTCTAAAATGGCTAGTTCAATAGCTTTTTGACCTAGTCCATATTTTTCTAACAGCTCATCATAGCTACCAGATTCACCAAAAGTATCTTTTGCTCCCATTCTTCTAAGTGGAACAGGCATTTTTTCGGTCAGTAATTCGGCAACAGCTCCACCTAGTCCACCAGAAATTTGATGCTCTTCAATGGTAATAACTTTGCGGGTTTTGCTGACTGATTTCAAAATTGTTTCGCTGTCTAAAGGTTTTATAGTGGAGCAGTTTATAACGTCGCATCTAATTCCTCGGGCGTCTAGTCTATTAGCAACTTGCAGTGCACTTCTTAGTAACGGGCCGCAACAAATTACTGTAACGTGTTCGCCCTCCATCAAAACTTGTGCTTTACCAATTTCAAATGGAGTGTGAGAAGTTGTTATATGTGGAGTTGCTTCGCGCGTTAATCGTAAATAAACTGGTCCGACATGATTTGCAGCAGCCAGCGTAGCCTTTTTAGCTTCTTCATAATCACAAGGAACAATTACTGTCATATTTGGAAGTACCCGCATTAAAGCAATATCTTCTAAAGCTTGATGTGTCGCTCCATCGGGTCCATCTGAAAATCCACTATGAGATCCTACAATTTTTACATTTGCGTTGGTATAACAGATTGAAGTTCTAACTTGTAGCCAATTAAGTCCTGCATCAAAAACGCTGTACGATGCCATAAACGGAATTTTACCGCTCAGCGCAAGTCCTGCTGCTATTCCGGTCATGTTTTGTTCTGCTACTCCCAGTTCGGCAAATCTATCTGGAAAGCGTTTTTCAAATAGGTGACTATGGGTGGATTCTGCGAGGTCGGCAGTTAAAACTACGATCTCGCTATTTTTTTCTCCGGCTAAAACCACGCCATCACCATAACCAAAGCGTGTGGGAACTTTTTCCACATCGGTATCAAAAATGTTTGGACTTAATTTTAAATCTTGATTCAACATTATTGAGGCTTACACGGTTGCGCTTTTCTAATAACATCAAACGCAATTTTCCAGTCCGTTTTACTTATCGCTACCAAATCTACTGCAACATTTGGACCGGTTTCTAGTACACAATTTTCTCCCAAATCAATTTGCTCAATTGAGACAATAAGACTCTTGTCTGTTTTATCCGAGTAAACTTTTCTAACTTTAACTGTAGATTTTTTTACAGTTTGAGATTGAGTCGCGACCCCTAAAATATATTCTTTATTAAAGTCCACTTTATCATTTAGAGTGAGCTTACCAGTGCTGTCGACTGTGTTTAAGAAAGCAGCCAACTCTTGATCATTATGAATTACTACTCTTTGTTTACTAATGCTAACAGTTGAATCAATATCAACTGGAAAGCCATTTAGTCTTCTCACTTCAGGTTCTTTGTTAAGGAGTTTAGAAATATTTATATCTCCTGACATTAATAAATATCCGGCACCGAGAATAAGCAAAACCAAAAGCACTACAGGCAATAGACTTATGTTAAAAAGATTAGTTGGCTTAGTCATATTCACTCCTTATTTGGCCTTCGAGCGTTCTGAGTTCTTTTAAGGCTTCTCTAGCCTGTTCTTTATCAGGAGGCTTTCCGTGCCATTCAAATTTATACTCCATAAATTTTACACTTTTTCCAGGGATCGTGTGAGCAATTATAACACTTGGTCGTTGTGACACTGCTTTGGACATATTACACGCGTTAATTATCTCTTCGATATTGTGTCCGTCGATTTCGGTTACATACCAGTTAAATGCTTCTAGTTTTTCTCGTAATGGTTCTAAAGGCATTACGTCTTCTGTGTGTCCATCGATTTGAATATTATTTCTATCCATTATCCAAGTCAAATTGTTTAACTTGCGATTTCCGGCATACATTGCTGCTTCCCATGTTTGGCCTTCATCAAGCTCGCCGTCGCTCGTCATACAGTAAATTCTGTATGTGGAATTGTTCATTTGCGCGGCTAAAGCCATTCCAATTGCTTGTGAAAGACCTTGTCCTAGAGGTCCAGAAGTATTTTCGATTCCTGGAAGAGATCCATAATGAGGATGTCCTTGTAAACGACTATCTATTTTGCGCAAAGTCTTTAACTCGGATTTTTCAAAAAATCCAGCTTCAGCCAATGTCGCATACCAAATGGGGCAGATATGTCCGTTTGATAAAACAAATCGGTCTCGATCTGGATCGTTAGGATTTTTAGGATCGACGTGTAAAACGTTAAAATAAAGTGCTGCAAAAATATCTGCAGTTCCTAATGACCCAGCGCTATGACCAGATTTTGCTTGTAAAAGCATTTCTATTACGCTTTCTCTTAGCTTAACTGCTATTTCTTCAAGTTGCGGAATATTTGCATTGTGATGCTGCATTAAAGTTGTGGGCATTGGTGAAAGTATAGATTTTACACTTCAAATTGACAAGCGGTTGTAGAAACCGTAAAATTCCGGTATCAAATAACGAAAGGAGAGGCTATGCATAATGGTTAGTCGGATCACGGAGGCAATTGGTTAGAATAGGCGCTGCCGCGATTTCCAGCCGCTAGCCGCAACTATGCCAAGCACTGGTTACCGCGCCATCCCGACATAGTGATGCAGCCGGCATCACTGCCTTATTGGACGTGACCATGTTTTCCTGAGGAGGCCCGATGCTCGAAATGCTCGTCGCAATGGCGCAAGCACTCGAAAGCACCGTGGTGCTGCAGCAAGAAACCCAGAAGGCTATCCAGCCGTCTGAATCCGTTCGCGGATGGATGGTTTCATCGCTCAGCAACATGGATCGCCAGATACCCTGAAGGGTTCCACCGCCTTTCAGTCCAAAACCGCTATGCATGTGTAGTGGATCTCACCTGAGCTTAGTTGAGATAGCGTAGCTAGGGAAGCAAAGCGAACATCTACAAGGAGGCACCATGAAGACCGTCCAGACCCATGGAAAGTGGAATAACATCAATATCACCGCCAACACCTCCACCGGCGCCGGCCAGAGCCTGCGCACCGCGAACGTCAACATCGACTAGATCCGCGGCGCGGCCTGAGCAACACGTGTAATACCCGGCGGCAGTCTCGGCCATCTTCGGCCCCTGTTTTATGGATCTTGGCCATCGGCCTAGATGCCGCCGGCTTTGTACTTTGGTTTGATTGCCTTTGATGAAGTAGAATCTGATTTTGGCGCCGCAAGTTCCGACGAGACCACTCATCTCGCACGAGCTTCCGGCGCCCTTTTTTTACCACCTAAAGGTGGCAAGTTTTTTTTTGAAAACTTTAAGTGTTAATTTAAACTTTTAATATAGTCCAAGACTTCTTGAGGTGTAGTACAAATTTTTAAAAGATTGTCTTCTTGTTGAGTAAGTTCCATATTTTTGTGAACAAATTCCACAAATCCGTGCCAAAAATCACCAAATAAAACTATCGGTTTATAATCTGGATCGTGAATCCAAGAACTAATCCACGTCATTCCAAATTCACTAATTGTTCCTAAACTTCCGTTAAAAACTACATGAACATCCGAATTTTGCAACATTACTTTGGTGCGGTCAAAGTAATCTAAAGTTATAACTTCTTCATCAAAATCATTTGTTAAATCAACTCCTTCATAGTGGCGCTTTGGTTTATTAGGGTGATAAGTTATTGCTAAAACTTTACCCCCGCCTTCGTGCGCACCAAGTGTAGAGGCTTTCATTACTCCAGGTCCACCACCATTAACTATTTCATAACCACCTTGTGCCAGCAGTTTCGCAGTGAGAAAGGCGTCTTTATAAACTTGATTTTCGGGTTTCCAGGCTGCTCCACCTAGAAATGCCACTTTTTTAATTTGCATAAAAGTTTTCTTCTACTTTCTTATATTTTTGAACAGCTTCTGCTGGATCTGCAGAGGCAAAAATATGCGAACCAATTACAGCACCCTTTGCCCCAGCTTTCAATATTTTTAATAAATTTTTTTCATCTAACCCGCCGTCTACTTGTATATACATATGTGGATGAGTTTTGTGGAGTTCTTTTATTTTGTTTACAACGTGCTCATCAAAAGGCCTTCCTTGTTTACCAGGAATAACCGAAACAAATTGTACATAATCAATTTGGTCAAGATAGGGTTTTAGTTCAGTCACTAGAGTTTCTTCTTTTAGCGATAATCCAACTTTGTAAGCTAGTTTTTTAGCTTTTTGAATAAACATGTCTATGTGATGAGAATTTAATTCTATCTGCGTGCAGACTTTTATTACTTTTCGTACTCGCTTTTCTACGAATTTACATGGATCGTTGACCATAAAATGAATTTCAAAAGCACAACTCGTTTCAATATCATCTAGTCCAGAAATGTCCATGCAGGTTGTGGAATCAACAAACTTTCCATCTGCAACATCAATGTGGACGAGTGTAGCTACATTTTCGACTTGTAGTATTTTAGTTCGTATTTCTTCAAAATCTGTTTCTAAAATTGCAGGAACTATCATAAGTTTTCTATCTGTTTAATTTTATTTAAGCGGCGCTTAAATCTGCTTTCCCCACTAAAATTGGTTGTTAACCATGTTTGAACAATTTGTTTAGCTTTTTCAGAGTCTATATAATCCGCAGGAAGTGCTAACACATTGGTGTCATCGTCGTTGCGTGAAGAAGCTGCTTGCTTTGGATCAAAAGACAACACTGCTCTAATTCCATCAAATCGGTTTGCCATAATACTTACACCCACACCATTTCTGCAAATGAGTATCCCCTTATTATCTGGATTTTCTGAAACTTTTCTGACTAGAGGAACTGTATAGTCAGGAAAATCATCGTCGGGTACAAGTGTTTGCGGTCCGAGATCTACTACCTTCATATTTTTGGTATTTAAAAAATTTACTAAAGCGTTTTTTAAGTCAAAACCGCCATGATCAGAGCTTATATAGATCATTTTTTCTCCACTTTAAAACATTAACTATTGCGATCAAAGCAACAACCACTGCAGATCCTACGCACCAAAGACAAATTGCGTGAATAACAAAAACTTCTAGGTAGGTAAGATAGGTTGTAAACACAAGTCCCCAAAGCATCAATAAATCTTTCGCTAAATGTAATTTTTTTAGATATTCAGATTTAGGATTGTGTTCGAGATAGTAGATTAATGCAAACATAGCAAAATAATAAATAATCCCAAACGAGGCAACTGGGATTCCAAATACACTAGAATACTTACTATTTTGCACTTTGCTACAATCGCTGAATTCACCACAGATAATAGTACTAGAAGTTAATTTTACGTAAGTTAGATAAAGTGAAATTAACACACCAATTATTGCTAACCCCATTATTATTTTATTTGCGTTTATTTTCATAAATTAGGAAGATAACTGAACCAAGTATGATCAGTATAGAAACAAGCTGCGCAACATTCAAGCCAATAATCTGCCACGGAGAAATTCGAAACTCTTCCAAAACTATTCTTATGCTTGAATAGCCTATTAAATACGATAGTGTTATAACTCCATTTTTTAACTTTTTGTGGCTCAACTGTCTTAAAAATATAAATAGTAGCAAATCTAAAATTGATTCATATAAAAACAAAGGGTGAAATCTGGCATTTTGATTTGTAATATAAATTCCCCAAGGAAGTGTAGTTTTTTTGCCATATAGTTCTTGATTAAAATAATTGCCCCATCTAGAAACGCTTTGAATAAAGGGAGCCCAAGCGGCTAATCTGTCTAGCCATTCTAAAATTGGTTCGTGTTTAAGTATTAAATAAATTATGGCACCAGTAAGCCCAAAAATTATGCCACCTAGCACTCCAAGTCCGCCATTCCAAACTGCAAAAATTTGTAGCGGATTTAGCAGGTAATAAGCGCGCAAATCTAACACATGATAAAGACGTGCTCCTAAAAGACCAGCTAAAATAGTCCAAAAGATTAACCCCCATAATGTATCTGGATTTTTATTCTCGTGCTTTATTTGTTTTTCTAGAAATAGTGCCGAAATTAGTATTGAGAATGCTATCAAAAGACCATACATCAGAAGATAAACAGGCAATATAAAAATATTAATACTAAGAAAAATTCGTAAATGTAGACGGCAGTCTTGCTTGGCTTAGATTTTAATGCCCAAAACCAGCTTTCATGACTGTTTTGCATAGTTTCTTCATTTAATCTATATACAGAATTTACAAACGTAGACAAAACAAGTGCTTTTATAAAAATTCCAGTTGTAGAGGCGGTAACAAAAATTGCGGCTCCTGCCAAAACAATTTGAAAAAGCAGGCTGCTTAAAATCTTATCTTGGATATCATTTTTATGATATTGGATAAATGCAATTGTATTCAAAAAATCTTTATGAGATATAAACGCCCGTAGTGATTTTGAAAAATCTGCGTTTGGTTCCAGAAAATATGCGTAAATGTAATAGTCAAGATCTATAAAAAAAGTTCCTAAAAGTGTTCCTAAAATAATAAAGGCAATTGTTAGTGGTTGCCTTTCGATTTTTAAAGCTATAAATACAACCCCGAGCGTCAAAGAAATTAACAACGGAATTTTATATACGTCCAGAATCTTTTTTAGCATTGTTAAAATTTTATCTTCTTTTGTGTTCTACAGCAAGAGACGACTACTTAGCAGGTTGGACAACTACGGCTTTTTTAAGTTGACTTAGCTTCCACATAAATAACTTACCTTTAGTTGTAGCATTTTCGGATCGCATAACATACTCGCGGGCGGCATCTAGCAAATTTCGATCTTCTAGTTTTGCGAGTCTTATATATAGCGCACGATGCGCAGAATCTCCAAACTCATCAGCAAGTCGATTGCCATAAGCCTGATACTCATATTTATTGTGTGAACGAACTGATTTATTTATATTACGTGTTTTTAATAAGTCAGAAAGTTTATCCATTTTTAATTTAAAAGAAAATACTCAAGGGGCAAATAATTATGCTTTGTTTACTTGTTCGTGTGCGATTTTGCCTATGACAGGGAGTTCCCATTCCATTTTGTTGAAAGCTTTCCACATTAACAAAAACCAAACGACTAGTGTAGCAAGAGATACTAATGGAGCAATCAAAAGACCTAAGACTGGAATAAGTCCTGCAACAAAGCCTATAACTAATGCAGCAACACTAAACAAGATAGATTGCATAGCGTGAAATCTTACAAACTTATTATCTTTTTCGATTACCCAGAAAAGAACTCCTGTAAGAGGTCCTAAAAAGTAAGCCAAAGCACCAGCAATATTTGGTTCTAAACCTGTTCCTTTTGGTGAAGATTGCATTGGTTGTGTGTTATTTGGTTCCATTGCTATTATAATACCCACGTTTCTGTAAATTATGCAAGCCCCAAATTTCCGCAACAGATGTAGATTCTTGCGGTCGTTTGTCTGGTCTAAATTTAATTAATCTAGGAAATCTTAATGCAAATCCTGCACTATGTGTCGAAGATTTTGATATCTCATCTCCTCCAATTTCGACTACGATTTTTGGCTGAACCCAGACATCGGGAGAATAAAATTTATTTACGTCACTATTTTTAGGTTTGTCGTTTGTTTTTAATTTATCAATTTGTTCACGTAATTTAACCCATTCTTCATCTGTTAAGCCCGATCCAACTTTGGTAAAAGTCTTATATGTATCAGTTTTTTCATCATAAACACCTACTAAAAAGGTTCCAATGCCAAATTTATTGCGATTTCCCTTGCCAAACCAGTAACCTAAAATTACCACATCAATAGTGTCGTCGAGTAATTTTTGATCTGCTTTTTTATATTTAACCCAACTAAATGAGCGTGCCCCAGCTTGATATGGATCGGTTGGAGTTTTTAGCATCATACCTTCTAGGTTTTGTTCTTTGGCTTGTTCAAAAAAATCTTCTAAATCTTCGACCTTTGTGGTTTCGATGTGATAGCTGAGTTCAATAACTTTGTTTTCTTTGATAATTGATTTTAAAAGCTTTTGACGATCTTGTAGGGACTTGTCCATCAATGATTCACCATTTAAGTAGAGTAAATCAAATACAAAATATCTCAGTGGAATTTCTTTGGCTATTTCGGCAATATCGTGCTTGCGTTTGCGCTGCATAATTTCTTGAAAAGGCAAAAACTCTCCACTTTCTTTGTTATATCCAATTGCTTCGCCATCTAAAATAACCGAATCAGCTTTTATATTTTTATCAGCAGCTTCAATCAAATCAGGAAACTGATGTGTGGAGTCTTCGAGATTGCGGGTATAAGTTTTTATAAAAATGTGTTCTTTTTGTTTGTCTGTTGCGAACAGGTCTTTTTGTGTTGAATCTTCTTTAATTTTTTTCTTACGATCTAGGTGAAGTTGAACACGTGTTCCGTCAAATTTAAACTCTGCCCAAACATTTCCCATTTTTTCGACTATTTCATCAATAGTTCCCAGACGCTGAGCTCTTTGTGGCAAGATAGGAACTCCAGTCTCAATTTTTACATTCTTGATACCTTTTATTCCATCAGTTTTTAATTTAAGAGCAATCAGTCCTAAATCTGGGTGCATATTATATTTATCTTCTATTTGCTCAGAAAGTTTTTTGTCTCCCAAAAATTCTGCTAAAGCATTTATGATAGTTAACTCAGTAAATCCAAGTCTGGTAGTTCCTAAAACAATTCTGACTACAAACTTTGCCGATAATGCATCTAATTCCTTCAGTAAATTTGCAAGTTTTAAAACTTTTATCTCTTGTGAACCAGAACCTTCAATAACAGCTATTTCTAAAAGTTTTGTGTGAACTGCCGAAATATCTAGTTTAGTTTTAGTTTCTGTTGGAGCTATTTGAAAGGTAACAGTACCTAAATCGCCTTCTTTTCCGTACATCTTTTCGACATCATCTTTATTTTTGTTATAGGCGCTAGATAGCACGCGAACAACCATTTTATCTGCCATATTAAATTTGGGATTTTCAAAAAGTGCTTTTAAACCTCCTTGAGACATGTAGACAGCTTTATCTATTTCTTTTTCGCTAAGCTTATCCAATAATTCCGCGAGAATAGAGGTAATTTCAAGTCTTTTGGACGTGCTTTCTAAGCGTTGTAAATATTGTGCAAAATCAGAAAATTTCATCTAGGTGATTATATAGCTCAAAGTGCTTTGCTCAAAATTTTGTGATATATTGCGTTTAGCCAAGACAGCCAAATCTTTATTATAATAAGGAGACAGCCATGTTAGTGTTCTCGGCAGGAATTATAATTGGCGGTTTATGTGGATTTTTTGCCGGAGTTGCAACTTTGCACGAGGTATTAAAATCGAATGGTTGGATAATCGGCGCAATTAAAGATTTTCGAAGCTCTATATATCCTCGAGACAATTTAGCTGAATGGTTTAATGGGCTTCCGGTCTATCGCCGACTGCTAATTCTTTATTATGCCCGCTGGCCTAATTCCATCATGGATGTGGATCACAAAATGTATCCCGAAGCAGATCCAGTTCTCAAAGCTTTAGCTGCATCATTGAAAATCGACTGAGCTGTTCTGAGATTTCTTATTTTCTACGCTCATACCAGCCTTTCGGCCGGGTGGGCGTTTTTTAATGCAATTCGTACCTCGAAGATTTTGTACTTCCAGTTTTGATAATAATTCCTTCATTTAGCAGCACTTTAAGATCTCGCAGAATTGAATCCTCAGATATTCCCGGAAAGAGCACCGTAAAATCTTTGTTTTGCAAAAGTCCGTAATCTTGAAGATGTTCCACAATTCGTTCTTGGCGTTCGGTAAGTCGTGCCCGACCAGAAACTTTAGCAACTTTGGTGTCTCGAGCAAGTAGCAAAACCTTATCTTTTATGTTTGATAACTCATCTGCCATTGTTTCAGTAAAAAACTCAAGCCAACGCGTCAGATCCGGCGAATTGTACATTAATGATTGAATAAGTTGTTCGTACATAAACTTTGAGTTGTAATAGTGAGGCTCAAGGCTAATAAAGTCTCTAATATCATAGCCATAGGCTTTTAACGATATCTGTGTGGCTAAATTCGAAATTATGTAGTTAGTTTTTTCAAATGGAATGACCATTTCTAGCCGTGCTTTTAATATTCCTGCCTTAATAATTGGGTGAGTTTCCTGTGCGTCTAGGCTGTTGTACCAGTCAATTAGCTCTACCATTTCGGCTAAAATTTCTTCAGGATCTGTAGCGCCTTTTATCCGCCCGCTGCGATAAACTCCTACCTTACTTGTTGGAAGCAGATTTTGAGAAGCTGCCTTGTGAAGGTTTCTAAGATCTTGTTCGTCCAAATCCTTACTATTGCTTGTTGTGACAACCTCCTGTAAGGCATTGGTAAGGTTCAAAACCTCGGTTGGAAGCGACTTTTCGACGCCGTCTGCGATCTTTTTAACAGTTTCGTAAGGTAAGTTTAGCCCAAGAAACTGCCATGAAAAGGCTATAGTACGGGCTAAAGCTTCTTTTTCAAGCTGCTTTTCCCAGTGAGTTAGGATCGTGCTGTTTTCGATTAAAGCTTTACTATATTCGATACTAGCAATGTTTTTAAGGGTCTTTGAAGATATAGAATATTCAGGAATATACATATTTAGCCGTAGTTTGCACCTAGTGTGATGCTGGCATAATTCTCGCACATTTCCCGCAAGGGGTAAATGCTACCTTAATAAATTGATCACATTTTCAAACTTCAAATCTTTTAAATCTTCCGCACTTGTAACAATTGTTTGTTGTAAATCCATAATGCTTGTAACGGCTGCGCGGTGGCGTTCATCGAGCTCCGAAAAAATATCATCTAAAAGTAAAACAGGGCGTTCGCCAATGCGTTCACTCAAATAATCCATTTCGCTAAGTTTTAATGCTAAAACTGCGGAACGTTGCTGTCCGCGGGAGCCAAATCCTGCAAGTCCGCGTTCGTTTATAAAAATTTCAAAGTCGTCGCGGTGTGGTCCAACTAAGGTTGTACGTGCATAAATTTCTTTTTCGGAGTGGCTTTCGAGTCGCGCTTCGCTAATTTCGTTTTTTTGATACTTTATTGTGAAGTGGGTGTGGTTGGGATTTAATTTTTCGCCGTTTTCTATTAATTTGGGAGTTAGTGTTTTAAAAAGCTCATCACGCTTTGTTTGAATTACTTTCCCGGACTCTAAAATTTTTTGCGTCCAAAAACCTATTTGATCTTGACCTCGATTTTCTTTAAAAATCATCTCGAGTAGCTTATTTCGTTGTCGCAATGCTTTTGTATAAGCAGCTGTGGCTTTCTTATACTCATAATCTATTTGGAACATAATCAAATCAATGTATTTGCGACGATGGGCAGGGGAACCGGTTACTAAATCTATATCTTCGGGTGAAAACAAAACCGAGTTAAATAAGCCGGCAAATTTCTGTAGAGATTTAGTAGTCTTGTTTATCGCTACTTTTTTTGACGACGCATTTTCGAAGGTTTTGCTTTTAATAATTAGCATTTCGAGTTTGTTTTTTTCGTTTTCTACTTCTACAGTTGCGTCAATACGAGCAAAATCCGCGTCGTGGTTAATAACGTCACGTTCATATTCAGCGCGAAATGATTTGGTCGTCGACAGCATGTGAATTGCCTCTAGAATGTTGGTTTTTCCGGCTCCATTATTACCAAAAATTAATGTTGAATTGGCAGCAAATTCTACATGACGCTTTTTATGGCTACGATAGTTAGTTAAAGACAAAGAATTAATCTTCATAGAAGAGTTGGTTGATTGCCTTCGGGTTGGCAAGAAGGGCAGAAATAGGTAGATCTTCCATTTATTTTAATAACGCATACTTTGGAATTACAAACGGCGCAAGTAGTTTTATTATAAATTCTAAAATAATTTTGGTGCGTCCCGTATTTACCCAGTGCGTCGACAAATCCTTTGTCTTCTAGAGTAGAGCCGCGGTGTTCAATTCCTTCTAGTAAAATCTCCTTAGCAGTTTGTAGAAGCTTTTCGGCTTGCTTTAGACTAATTAGACTGGTTGAAGTCTGCGGATGAATCTTGGCCATAAATAGAGCGTCTGTGGCATATATATTTCCTAGTCCCGAGATAATTTCTTGATCCAGCAAAACATTTTTTATACTAGATCTTTTGGATTTGATTTGAGCCAAAAATTCTTCCGCAGTTAGATCTGGATTAATTGGTTCAGGTCCGTATCTGTTTTGCATTGCTTCTATTTCAGATTTTGTAACTACTACAACTTTTCCAAACATTCTGACGTCTCTAAATTTAAGTCCTAAAGACTTTTTGCCATTATCAAGAACAAAAGTTACTCTTTCGTGCGAAAACTTGCGGGTTTTTGGATCAGAAAGCAAAACTTGCCCTGTCATTGCAAGGTGAAAGACTAGTGAATCTTCTGATGCGAGTTCGATAACAATATTTTTGGCAATTCTGTAAATACGAATAATTTTTTGCCCTACAAGCTTTTTTTTAAAAGTTTCGTTATCGGGTAAAGCTTTGTACCCCGGTTCTATTTCAACCTTTTCAAATGTAAAGCCTAACAAATATTTTTTGAGGTCACTACTGACTGTTTGTACTTCGGGTAATTCTGGCATCAAAGCCTCCTATTTTTGCGAGTGGGCTTCCCACGCATTTGCTACAAATTCGGCGAATTCTTTTTTAAATTTTTCTTTACTAAAGCCAAAGTTCTGCATATCTAACTTTATTTCTTGAGAGTTAAAATGATGTTTTCTGATTGCTTCGTCAAACTCTTTTACTTTTTTAACTAGGCATTCGACTGTAATTTCGTCAAAAAACATTCCGTCACGATCTTCTTTGATTGTTTCTAAAACTCCTCCAGATCTGTGCGCCAATACCGGTTTGCCGTGATACATTGCTTCTATAGGAGTTAATCCAAAGTCTTCGTCTTTAACCGGAAATATAAATCCAAGGCAGTTTTCATACAAATCGTTTTTTTGCGCTTCAGAGACACCTCCAACGAATTGAATATTTGGTTTAGCCATTTTTTTAAGTTGCATTTCTTGCGAGCCAGTTCCAGCAATGATTAATGGCAATCCAAGTAAATTAAAAGTTTGTACTAAAAGATTAAAGTTTTTGTAGTTCACTAAACGTCCTAAAGCTAAATAATATGGAGGTTTAAGATTGTTTGTATGTGGTTTGGTAGTTACATCTACTTCGACTGGTGGATAGATAACTTGCGCATCCCGATTGTAAAATTTCTTGATGCGACGCTGAATTTCGAATGAGTTAGCAATCAAAAAATCCGGACGTTGAGCAGCTTCAAAATCCCAAATTCGTAAATAATGATCTAAATACGCGACAAAAGGCTTGAACAAAAAATTGTTTCGAACTGTGCTTTCTGTAGAGTACTTATACAAAAATCGAGGTGGGGTATGAATATAGCTAATATGTAATTGTCGAGGAGTTGTTAAAACACCTTTTGGCCAAGCTGTTCCATCAGAAATAATTAAATCGTACTGTCGTAAATCAAAACTTTCAAATACCGTAGGCATTAAAAAGGTAAAGATTTTAGGAAATTTATCAAACCAGCTGTTATTAGAACTATAGATTGTTCGTTGATTAATTTTGTCAGAAACTTTTTTTCGGTCGTAGATTCCTGTGTAGATAGGTGCGTTCGGAAACAACTCCATTATAGCTTCTAGAGTTTTTTCTGCGCCTCCAATTTGATTTAAATAATCGTGTACTAACGCCACTTTTGGCTGGTTCATAGGTAGATTATACAGGCATTATAACGTTTCGGGGAATCTATGTAATATATTATTGACACGCTATCTTATTCATGAGTACATAGTTGTATGCAGAAAGGTTCAAGCGGCCTTCTGGTCATTATTTTTATCGCTTTGCTCGTCATCTTGCCCGTTTCCACTTGGGTAGTTATAAAATCGACAGCTAAAGATGGCTCAGTGCAAGGTGCCTCCACAGTAGATTCATCATCTACTTCTCCTGGTTTTTCTGTAAATGTTGTTGCCAAATCGAGTGGTTGGGATTTGGAAGAGTATGTGTGCAAAACATTAGATGAGTGTTCAAATTCTCCAGAATCAGGTATGCGCTGGGCAACAATTAGTGGAGGTCAAACAGCGCTGCATAAAGTAGATGTTTTATACACCTCTGAATTAGACTCGTACTCGTACATGAAAGTTCTTGTTAAATCTGGTTGGGGAACATCCTTGAAGACCTTTAAAATTAGTGAGGCCGGAAGTGTACCAGGATCAAAAAAGCAAACTCTAAAAGATGGTCAGGTAAATTATGATGTGTTGTTGCTGCCTTTAGATAAGGTAAAAACTGCTTTTTATACTTCCGCAACTTTTTCTGATAATTTATGATTTTAATAGATAAAAATTCCAAATTGTGGGCTTATTTGGCTGACGATATAAAAGGCTTACTTGCAGATGGAGAAAATTTAGTTAATGAAGCTGAACACTTTAGCGGAAAAATTTCTGATTACTCTTACTTGGTATTTCCATTTTCAAAAGGTTATGAAGGGTTTTTAAAAAAATTGTTTTTAGATTTACATATGATACGTGATGATGAGTATTACGGCGATGATATAAGAATAGGTCGTGTATTGAACCCACATTATACTCATGAGCCAAGTTCGGTATATAAAAAGATTCTACTTCATAAAAATGGCGGTGAAGCCTTGGGGGAAAAACTTTGGAATGTCTGGAAACGCGGTCGTAACAGTGTATTTCACTACTTTCCACATAATTTTAAAAAATTAACTTATGCTGAAGCACTCGAAATCATTACCGAAGAGCTATCGGTTATGGAAGCAACTGTAAGTCTTGTAAAATCTTGATATAATAACACTCAACTTTCACACTCGGAGGATCTATACATGGCAGACGTGCAATTACCAGCTGCTCGAGCAGCTTATCCTGCTTCATTACGAATCGGAATTTTTACTTCTGGTAAAAACGGTATTAGCAACAAGCAGCTCGGAAGAGGCATTTTCACAGACACTGTAGATGGTGCACTTAGGTTTAAGGTAGACACTAGTGAAAACACAGAATTTAGAGTAGGTGAAACATTGACCGTTAGAAGTGTCTTACCTTTGCCGCATGTGAATCGCAGAAATAACGACAAAACGCTTGTATGTAAAGGTCGTGTAGAAAAAGTAACACCTGGATTCAAAAAGACAGTAGTCATTTTAAGAATACGACCCATTGACTAAGAGGAGTAACGCATGAATCAGCCAGCACGCATAAAACTTCCATT